>NZ_QKSL01000013.1:0-106188 GCF_003234615.1 Curtobacterium sp. MCPF17_001 | reverse complement strand
AATTGCTTCATGACCCGACCAGCCGAAACCGATCGAGCACGAGGTCAATAAAATTGGCATTGACAATGTGCACGCTGTTGAGTTCTCAAGGACCAGACGCACTCCCCACACGACACCATCACGATGTCACGCCAGAGAGGCTGGTTCGTTGCCCGGGGAAGCACGGAGCCGGACTGCATCTTCCAGGTCAGTGACCCGGTCAGTGTCTCGGCCGTTCCGTTCTCCGCCTCAGCGGCAACGAGTGATTACTTTACGCACGGGTGAACGGCACCGCCAAGCCAGCTCGACACCCGGGCGTGTCGCGTTGTACGCGGGGTGATGGGTACGCGCCCCCAGGAACGCCGGAAGGCGCGGTGCGAACCCGCACCGCGCCTCCTGGCAGACCCGTCGCCATGGCGACCGGCATCGAGAACGATCCGTCAGTCGGCCGCGGCCAACTGCCCGCAGGCACCGTCGATCTCCTTGCCGCGGGTGTCGCGGAGGGTCGTCGGGATGCCGGCGGCGTTGAGTCGGCGGACGAACTCGTCCTGCACGTGGACCTCGGACGACGTCCACACGGAGCCGGGGGTCGGGTTCAGCGGGATCGGGTTGACGTGCACCCAGCCCTTGCCACGCTTGTTGAGCTTCTCCGCCAGCAGGTCAGCTCGCCAGGCGTGGTCGTTCATGTCCTTGATGAGCGCGTACTCGATCGACACTCGCCGACCGGTCTTCACGTAGTAGTTGTGGGCGGCGTCGATCGCCTCGTCGGCCTTCCACTTCGAGTTCACCGGGATGAGCTCGTCACGGAGTTCGTCGTCGGGTGCGTGCAGCGAGAGCGCGAAGGTCACGGGGATGTCCTCTTCCGCGAGCTTGAGCATCGCTGGCACCAGGCCCACGGTCGAGATCGTGATACCGCGGGCACTCATGCCCAGGCCGTTCGGCTGCGGAGCGACCATGATCCGCACGGCGTCCATCACGCGCTTGTAGTTCGCGAGCGGCTCCCCCATGCCCATGAACACGATGTTCGTCACGCGCTCGGCGTCGACACGGTCCTGCCCGCCCTTGCGCGGGTCTCCTCCGAGTTCCCCGGCGGCGATGGCGGCGTTCGCGCGGACGATCTGCTCGATGATCTCGGCCGTCGACATGTTCCGGGTGAGGCCCGCCTGGCCGGTCGCGCAGAACGGGCAGTTCATGCCGCAGCCGGCCTGGGACGAGACGCAGAGGGTGATGCGACCGGGGTAGCGCATGAGCACCGACTCGACCAGGGCGCCGTCGTGCAGCTTCCAGAGGAACTTGATCGTGTCGCCCTTGTCGGTCTCGAGACGACGGGTCTCGGTCAGCAGGGGCGGCAGCATCCCGGCGACGAGTTCCTCACGCTGGGCCGCCGGCAGGTCGGTCATCTTCGCCGGGTCGGACGTGTAGTGCGTGAAGTAGTGGGTGGCGAGCTGCTTGGCGCGGAACCCGGGCAGACCGAGTTCCTTCACCTTGGCTTCGCGCTCCGCCACCGTCAGGTCCGCCAGGTGCACCGGCGGCTTGCCCCGCTTCGGGGACGCGAACTGCAGCAGCGGCCGACCGTCGGTCCCGGTCGCCTGCTGCCATCCTTCGGTGCGCGGGCGCACCTGCGGGCGGGCAGAGCGCTGCTCCTCGAACGGTGTGCGGGTGTCGGTGGCCATCACTCCAGCTTACGGGAGGCCCGCAACCCCTCGAGCGCGCCGGTCCGGCCCGTCAGGTGGTCGCCGCCCCCGGGGTCCGTGTCCCGGTCCGGGTAAGGGCGGTCGCCGCTCAGGAACCGGCGGGCAGGAGCCGGCTGAAGTGGTGCGCGGCCGGGTACATCGGGACGATGTCGACGACCTCGCCCGGGTGGGGTGCCTGGAGCACGAGCCCCTGGCCGAGGTACAGGCCGACGTGGTCCTCGTCGTCGTAGACCACCATGTCGCCCGGCAGCGCCTCGGACTCGGGCACCGTCGTCGCGGCGGCGTCCTGTGTCGGGACGTAGTGGGCGAGCTGGATGCCGACCGCCTGGTACGCCACCATCGTCAGCCCGGAGCAGTCGATGCCCGAGTGGCTGGCCCCGCCCTCGACGTAGGGGTCGCCGAGGTACTGCAGTGCCGTCTGGAGCACGGTGGCGCGGTCGCCGCCGGCCGAGAGCGCAGCCGACAGTGCCGACTTCGCCTGGGTCTCGGTCACGCCGAAGCGGAGCACCAGCGTCGGGTACGACACGATCGAGGTGGTCGTCACACCGTCCGAGGACACGATCGGCACCTGGACGTCGTGGGCGACCGTGTAGGTCTGCAGGTCCTGCGACGTGGTGGTGGTCGCCGGAGCGGGGACGGCCGTCGCCGCCTCCGCCGGGATCGACAGCGACAGGGTCGAGGTGATCGCGAGCGCCGGGGCGAGGAGCAGCGCGGCACGCTTGGCGTTCGCGGCGCGGCGGACGTGGCGCGGGTCGGCGACGCGCTCGGCACGGCGTGCGGCGTTCCGTGAGACGAAGGCGTTCGTCGCGGGCTGCACGGCTCGGGTGGGAGCGAGCGCGACCACGCGGGCCGGGCGCTGGTGCTCGACGAAGGTGGAGCGGGCGACGGCCGGACCCGCTGCGGAGCGGCGGCCACGGGTGCGCGGTCCGGGTGTGGAGGTCGGGACGGGTGCGGCTCGACGGTCGTCGTCGAGTGCGGGCAGAGCGTGGCGTCCCATGGTTCCTTCCGGGTCCGAGCCGCCCGGTCTGAGCGACGACTCGGGAAGATAACGTATT
The DNA here is from genome assembly GCF_003234615.1 of Curtobacterium sp. MCPF17_001. Taxonomy (NCBI): domain Bacteria; kingdom Bacillati; phylum Actinomycetota; class Actinomycetes; order Micrococcales; family Microbacteriaceae; genus Curtobacterium; species Curtobacterium sp. MCPF17_001. The sequence goes on along the minus strand of NZ_QKSL01000013.1, from coordinate 103,460 downwards.
GGTCACGAACCTGATCTCGCCTGGGGAACCGGGCCGCGAACCTGCGGTCCGTCACAGGCTCGCCGACCCGACCCGACCCGTCCCGTCCCGCCGGACCGACGCGTCTCGCCGGACCGACACGTCTCAGCGGACCGACGCGTCGCACCGGCGGGACTCGTCACGCGGAGGCGAGCCGGGCCTCCCGTCCCTCGGCGAGCGCGTCGAGTCGTGCCGCGAGCGCGACCACGGAGGCATCGACCGGGGTTGCCGCGTCCGCGGCGAGCGCGCCGGGCACCGGTGCCCCTGCCCGGAGTGCGACGGGCAGGACGCCGGCCCAGGTGCCGTGGTCCTCGCCGTCGTCGGGTGACTCCCCCACACCGGCGGCGCGGACCTTGACGCTGGCGGCGTCGAGCGGGAGTTGCAGGACCTGGGTCTGGCGGACCTCCTTCGCGGTCATCGCACGCAGTTCCGCCCGACGACCCGGCATGAGGTGGTCGGACACCTGGCGGAGCGCGTCCGCCCGGAGCTCGGCCGGCACCACGGTGGCCCGTCCGACCACCATCGCGCTGCGGTAGTTCGCCGAGCTGTCGAAGGTCGAGCGGGCGAAGACGATGCCGTCGACGTGGGTGATCGTGGCCGAGACGGGGACGCCTCCGGTCCCGGCGTCGAGGAAGAGTCCGCCGCCGGTCGAACCGTGCAGCAGCAGGACCGGTCCGGCACCGAGGTCGCCGACGCCGTAGAGGAAGGGCAGCACGATCGGGAAGCCGTCGCGGACCAGGCCGACGTGGGCGACGAAGCCCTCGGCGAGGACCTGGCGGAGGGCCTCGGGGTCGGTCTGCTGGCGGTCGCGGAGGCGTCGGACGGTCAGGGAGGGCAGGGCGTCGTCGGTGGGCACACCTCGACGCTAGGGTCGGGACTGGATCAGCACGTAGACCAGATCGGGGCAGTTCGAGTGGACCAGTCGAGCAAGGTGGCCGCCGTCGTCGCCCGGGTCCGACGACTGGTCCACGACGGGACGCTCGGCGCCGACGACCCGCTGCCGTCCACTCGTGCCCTGGCGGCCGAGCTCGGGGTGGCGCGCGGGACCGTGGTGGCGGCGTACGAGCAGCTCGACGGCGAGGGCTACATCCGGACGCGTCACGGGGCCGCTGCACGGGTGGTCGGGGGTGCGGCCTCCGGCGCGGGGACCCGGCCGGTGGCGTCCGATGCGGACCCCGGTCCCCGGGTGGGCGGCGGGACGGACGTGCGCCGTGCCTCCCGCCCGGGGCCGCCGCTGGACTGTCGGCCGGGGATCCCCGCCGTCACCGCGATCAGCCCGCGGGACTGGCGGGCGGCATGGCGGGCTGCCGCCGAGGCACCGCTGCGCAACGAACTGTCGAACCCGCTGGGCCTCCCCGCGCTGCGGGAGCAGGTCGTCGCGCAGCTCGGTCTGGCGCGCGGCTTCAGCCCGCCGGTGTCCGACGTCGTGGTCGCGGCGGGGACCTCGGAGGCACTCTCGCTGCTCGTCGAGGCACTCCGGTCCCGACTCGGTCGTGCCCCGCGAATCGCGGTCGAGGACCCCGGCTACCGCTCCGGCCACCGCGCGCTGACGAGTGCGGGCGCGGAACTCGTCGCCGTGCCGGTCGGGCCGGACGGCATCGACCTGGCGGTCCTCGCGACGACCTCGGCCGATGCGGTCGTCGTCTCGCCGACGCACCAGTACCCGCTCGGGTCCGTGATGCCGGTCGGTCACCGGCGGGCGCTCCTCACGCAGGCCGCCGTGGCGGGGATGGTCGTCGTCGAGGACGACTACGACTCCGAGCTCAGACACCGTGGCACACCCGTTCCGGCGCTCGCGGCGCTCGACACCGAGGGGGTGGTCGTGCACCTCGGCGGGTTCTCGAAGACCCTCGACCCGCGGTTGCGGTGCGCCTACGTCGTCCTGCCGGGCTCGGCCGGTCCGCTCCGTGACGCGGTCGTCGCCGCGCGGACGTCGCGTGGCGCCGTCGTGGCGGAGCCGGTGCAGGTCGCGATCGCCCACCTGCTCCGGACCGGCGCGTACCGGCGGCACCTGGGCCGGGTCCGGCGGGACTACACGCACCGCCGTGAGCGGATCGCGCTCCGGCTGACGGACAGCGGGGTCCCCGGCCTGGAGGCTCGTGCCCTGACCGGTGGGCTGCACGCGGTCCTGACGTGGCCGGCTCCGGCGGCGGGTGCGCCTGTGACGGGCGCTGGTGCGGCCGTTCCGTCCGGCGCGGACGTGGCGGCGCAGGCGGCTGCGGCCGGGGTCCTCGTGGCCGACCTCGCGGACTACGAGACCGAGCGCGGGCGGTCCGGCCCCGGGGCGGCGCTCGGGTACGGGACTGCGCTCGGGTACGGGGTGGTGCTCGGCTACGGGGCGGTGACGCTGCCGGAACTCGACCGGGCGCTCGACGTGGTGCTCGCGGCGATCCGCGGACCGGTGGCGACCTGACCGGAGTGGTGCAGCCTCCCGGCCGTCACGGATGACGTCGAGGACGCACGCGGCCGGTCACCGTCGGCGGACGCGCTCCGTGGTGCCGGTGCGCCAGAGGTCGTCCAAGGACGGGACCGGCATGTCCGCCGGGATGGCCCAGCCCCGTCGCGCCGCCTTGCGGGCGGAACGGTAGGTGGTGACGTGGAGCGGCTCCACGTCGTGGTTCGATTCGTACTTCGTCATGGCGTGCTCCCTGTTCACGGCGCCCACCCTCCGCTGGCGATGTCCGGCTCCGGAAGACGGGGCCTGCGACCACCCGCGGACTGCGGGACGCGAGACGAACTCTCTTCTTGGCGGGGACGCTACGTGACGTCGGAGGCGGCCGGGTGAACTGCACCGGAAGACAGCGCCATGCGGACGACGCCGCTGCGGTGAGACGCCGGCGTCACTGCGAGACGCCCCTGAACGACCGAGACGCCGCGGACTTCGGCGGCGTCTCGTCAACTCGGCGGCGTTTCGGGGGCTGCGCGGCGCCTCGGCCTCGGCGCCTCGGGCTGTGTGGCGTCTCGGCCCGCCGCGGATGTGCGTCGGGGCCGTCGCGGGCGGCAGGATGGTCGCATGTCTGATGCACCTCCCGAGGGGATCGACGAACTGCTCGCAGCCTCGCGAGGACTCCTCGGAGTCGTCGCACGGTCCCTGGCCCCGGCGCTCGAGGACGTCACGGTCCCGCAGTTCCGCCTGATCGTCCTCGTCACCACCCTCGGCCCGACCCGCTCCGGCGACCTGGCCGAACGACTGGCGGTCGGGCCGTCCACCCTCACCCGCAACGTCGACCGGCTCGTCGCGGACGGCTGGGTCGAACGACTGCCGAGCGCGGAGAGCCGCCGCGAGGTGCTCGTCGGCGCCACGGATCAGGGTCGCGCGCTGGTCGCCGACGTCATGGAGCGCCGTCGCGTCGAGATCGTCGGGCTGCTCGCGAGCCTCGGGGAGGACGAGCGCGCCACCGTGTTCGCCGGAGCCGCGGTGCTCCGACGGGCCATGCACGAACCGCTGCTCGAGGAGATCTCGGGCTTCGGCGGGTGAGGTCCTCGCGGCAGCGCTGACCGTCCGAGCTCAGCTCTGTCCGGGTTCAGCCCCGTCCGAGTTCAGCCCCGTTCGGCCTTCTCCCGCGTCGCACGCGCACGCGCCTTCTGCCGAGCGGCCTTCTCCCGACGCCGCCGCAGCTTCGGGTCGTGTCGCCGACGGTGCACCACCACCGGCACGCCGACGCCCAGGAAGACCACGCTGCTGATCGCCACCCCCACCGACCGGTGCAGCGCGCGGGTGTTCCGGTCACGCGCAGCGTCCGACGCCGGCACCACGGAGTCCCGATCGCCCGGGTCGACGAGCACCGCGAACCGCTGTCCGCGGTGGAAGGCGTCCTCGTCGCGCGACGAGTACCGCTCGAGCTCGGTGGTGCTGCTCCACCCGTCGACGGTCTGCTGTGTGGTCGGGATCCACTCGTCCCAACTGCTGTGCCGACCGTGGTGGTGTTGCTTCCGGACGCTCACCACCTCGGCGGTGGCGCGCACCCCGATGCGATGGAGTTCCACGTTCTGGTCGTGCGCCGCGACCGCCGGACCGAGCCCGAACGCCGTGACGATCAGGCCCAGCGTGCCGAAGTAACCCAACAGGTTCGGCAGGAGCTGCCACACCCCGGCTCCGAACCGACGCCAGGTGAGCGGCTGGGCCGGTCGGCGAGGACGTCGACGACGAGCGGGCCGCCGCCCGGGGTGCCCGGGTCGAGCAGGTCGGGTCACGCCCCGACCTCCGGACACGCGTCGACGTGTGGGTCCGCGTCGGCCTCCGACACCGCGTGCCGCCGCAGATCCCGTCGGCGGACGACGATCAACGCAACGATGACGGCGAGGACCACCGGGAGCAGGAGGACCGGCGGGAAGGAGTACGGGTTCCCTGCGACGAGGCCGGTCAGCAGGAAGAACGGCCCGGTCGACAGCACCGACGAGACGAGGGCCACCACCACCCAGCCCCACACGACCAGGCGCGTCAGTTGAAGATCGCGGGCCGCGAGGTCGTTCGAGGCGTAGTGCGGCGCCGGTCGTCGGAGCGCCCGACGCGCGAGGGCCAGCACGAAGGCCAGGACGATGCCGAACAACACCAGCGCCCCGACGAAGCCGCCGGGGCCGAAGCTCAGTCCGAGCCCGAGGCTCAGGCTGGCACCGATCGACAGCGGGATGCACACGAGGACGACCCCGACGTGCACGAGCCGCCGCGCCGGCCCTGCGACCAGCATGCCGAGTCCGGCGAGGACGGCCGCGACGGGGACACCGCCGAAGACCAGCCCCAGGACCGCCTGGCCGAGGGGTTCCGGCAGTCGCAGGAGCCGCCCGAACGGCAGGCTCAGGAGCGCAGCGTTGACCACGACGACGGCGACCAGGACGATCGTCGCGAACACCCACGAGCCCGCACCCGGCCCCGCCGACGGCTCGGCCGCCCTCGCCCCCGCGTGCTCCTCGTCCGGCCACGGCACTGCTGGACCCGTCATGTGTTCCTCCTGTCCCCTCCTTCCATCCTGCCCACCTCGGCCGCTGGCGTCCGGGAGGCCCGCCGCAGCCGAGCGCGTCTCGGTCCGGGGACGACGGGCAGCGACCGTCACACCGGAATGGACGGCGCCGGAGCGCGCTTGTCGCGTCCATGACCTCACCAGCGGATCGACGCGGATGGCTCAGCGTCCTGTCGGTCGCCCTCGGCTCGTTCGTCCTCGTGCTCTCGGAGTTCCTGCCCATCGGGCTCCTGCCCGCCATCGCCGACGACCTGCACGTCGGCATCGGCACGGCTGGCCTCATGGTCGTCTTCACGGGCCTGACCGGCGCGGTCGCCGCCCCGGTCGTGACCGTCGCCACGTCGCGACTGGATCGTCGGACCGTGCTGCTCGGTCTGACGGTCCTGCTCGTGGTCGCGGACGCGCTGGCGGCACTGGCCCCGACGTTCTGGGTCCTCCTCGTCGCACGCATGCTGCTCGGGGTCGGCATCGGCGGGTTCTGGGCGATCGGGGCCGGGATCGCGGGCCGCCTCGTCCCGCCGGCGTCCGTCATCCGAGCGACGTCGCTGATCACGGCCGGGGTCTCGGTCGCGACGGTGGTGAGCCTGCCGCTCGGCGCCTTCGTGTCGTCGCTCGCGAGTTGGCGGCTGGCGTTCGTCATCGGCGGCGCGCTCGGCATCGTGGCACTCGTGCTGCAGCTCGCGATGCTGCCGCGCATCCCGTCGGTTCAGCGGGTGCGCTTCGCGACGCTCGGCGGACTGCTCCGGGTGCAGCGCGCCCGGGTCGGGCTCATCGCGACGGCGTTCCTCTTCGTCGCCCAGTTCGCCGCGTACACCTACGTCGCGCCGTACCTGCAGGAGTCCGTGCGCGTCGGCCCGGACACCGTCACGCTGGCGCTGCTCGTGTTCGGTGTCGCCGGCATCGCGGGGAACTTCGTCGCGGGCGTGACGCTGAGCCGGAACGTCATCGGCACGATCGGGGTGTCGAAGATCGTCCTGGCCGCCGCCGTCGTCATGCTGCCCCTCGCGGCGCACTCGGTCGTCGGGGTGTTCGCCCTGCTCGTCGTGTGGGGCTTCGTCTGGGGCGCCCTGCCGCTCGGGACCCAGACGTGGATGTCGACCGCGTCCCCCGGCGGTTCGGAGAGCGGTCTGGCCCTGTTCGTCACGACGATCCAGTTGGCGATCGCGGCCGGCTCCGTGGTCGGGGGCGTGGCCGTGACGGGCTTCGGGCTCGCCGCCGACTTCTGGTTCGCCGGTGCCGTCGCGGTCATCGGCGCGGTCGTGCTCCTGTCGCTCGGCTCGCGACGGTCGAGCGCCGTGCCCGGGGTCGCACCCGCACCCGCGACCGGACCGGTTGCGACCGCAGCGGCGGACTGAACGGGTCCCGGACGGCGCGGTGCCGGACGGGAAGCATGAGCCGGACGGGAGGCGCGACTCCGTCCCGGTGCGATAGCCCTTCAGCCGACGTGCGAGCCGGGCACCGGAACCCGCACCGCACTGATCCGTCCGGCGTGCGTCCGGGCCGTGGTCGCCGGGTCGTAGCTGTCCGCCGTCGCCAGGTACAGCGTCCGCCCGTCCTCGCCGCCGAGGGCGCAGTCGATCGCACACCGACCGGGAGCGTCGATGCGGTCCGTGACCTCGCCCCCTTCGACGACCCGGAGGAACTCCCCCGTGTCGACCGAGCACACCCAGATCGCACCCTCGGCGTCGACCGTGCTGCCGTCGGGGGTGACGCCCTCGGGCAGCGCTGCCCACTCGCGGCGCCCGGTCAGGGACCCGTCGGGTTCGATGTCGAACGCCGTCAGCTTCCCGCCCCACGTCTCACTGACCACCAGGGTGCGGGTGCCGGGCAGGACGTTCGCACTGTTCGGGAACACCAGACCCTCGGCCGCCAGGCGGAACGACCCGTCCTGCTCGATGACGTAGAGGGGACCCGGACGGAGTTCCTCGCCGGCGTAGAGGTCGTAGCCGAACGCGCCGATGTAGGTCCGGCCGGTCTCGGGGTCGACGACCAGGTCGTTGACGAGCGACGACTCGACCGACGACAGGTCCGCGAAGACGCTCGTCGCGCCGTCATCCTCGACGGCCACGACCGTGCGGGACTCCATCGAGCTGACGATCAGGCGACCGTCCGGCAGCCAGCCGAGGCCGGACGACTGCCCGGCGACCGTGGCCTCGAGACGGGGAGCGGCGTCCGCGCCGCCGTCCGGGTCGATCGAGAAGACCTCGCCGGTGTGCATGTCCGAGTACCAGAGCCGACCCTCGTGCCAGCGGTTCCCCTCGGGGAAGCGGATGCCGGTGACGACGTCGGTCGCGGAGTCCAGGGTGATGTGCACCAGGCCAGCATGCCAGCCGCCCCACTGCCCGATCGCAGCATGTGTCCGGGCTGCTCGTCGACAGCTGGAACTCGAAAACGCCGAGGGCCGGTCCGGCACGTGGTCACCGCCGCCAGCTGTGACAGGCGCTGTCGATCGCGACGAGCAGGTCCCGAGGGTCAGGCCTCGGTGGGGAACGCCGCATGGACGGCACGGACACGGAGGAAGTCGAGCTTCTCCGCGTCCGTGCCGCTCTCGGTCGTGGAGTACACGACGAGCTTCACGTCGGAGTCGGGCACGGTGAGGACGTCGCAATCGAGCGTGACGTCCCCGACGAGCGGGCTGTGCACGGTCTTCACCATCGAACGGTGAGCGGCCGCACGCCCCTCGTCCCACAGCAGGGCGAAGCGCGGGCTCTCGGCGCGGACCCGGGCGATGAAGGCCCGGAGCCGGGTGTCACCGTCCAGCACGGCTGCGGTCCGGCGGAGGTCGGCGACGAGGGCACGTTCGAAGCTGTCGGGGCCGCCGTGGGCGGTCGCGACGTCGGCGATGCTGTCGTCGATGAACGTCTGGACGATGAGGTTCTGATTCGGATCGCTGCGCGTCGACGGTGCCCCGAAGAGGGCCTGCCACAGCGGCGTGGAGTGCAGCAGCGTCCAGTCCGCGGCGAACACCGCCAGGGGCAGGTCGGCCATGCGGACGACCATCCGCTGCACACCCGGCGGGATGTGGTGCGAGACCGTCCCCGTCCGGGGCGGAGCGAGGCCGGCGGCATGGTGGAGGAGGTCGGTCTCCGTGCGGTCGAGCTGCAGGGCCCGGGCGAGCGACGTGACGATCTGCGCCGACGGCGTCCGCGAGCGCCCCTGTTCCAGTCGCATCACGTAGTCGACACTGACGCCGGCGAGTTGCGCGAGCTCTTCACGGCGGAGGCCCGTCGTCCGCCGCTGCCCGGAGGACTCCATCCCGACGTCCGCCGGGAGCAGCCGTCCTCGCCATGCGCGGAGCAGCTGGGCGAGGGTGTCGTCGTCAGCGGGCATGGCCCCATCATCCGCCGATCGCAGGTCCGCAGCCTGGTACCGCTCGTCCCAGGCAGCCGGGCCTGGGACGCTCGGGCGTCGGGTAGCACGATCCGTCCCTGGCTGACCATCGTCGCCTCCGCACACCCTGGACTCCGATCCGCAGCGGCTCGATCCGCTGCCCGCAGAACCAGGGAGCATCATGACCACCACCCTCATCACCGGCGGCAACAAGGGCCTCGGCCGCGAGACCGCACGACGCCTGGTCGGCGCCGGCCACACCGTGTGGATCGGAGCCCGTGACGCCGATCGCGGCCGCGAGGCTGCCGAGGCCCTCGGCGCCTCGTTCGTGCAACTCGACGTGACGGACGACACGTCCGTCACGTCGGCGGTCGCCACGGTCCGCGAGCAGGCCGGGCACCTCGACGTGCTCGTCAACAACGCCGGGATCCTGGGCGACGTCACCGCTCCCGAGCACATGACCGTCGAGCAACTCCGCACCGTCTACGAGACGAACGTGTTCGGGGTCGTCCGTGTCACCAACGCGTTCCTGCCGCTCCTCCGGCTGGCGGAGGCTCCGTCGGTCGTCAACGTGACCAGCGGACTGGGGTCCTTCACGCTGGTCCACGACCCGGACCGTGTCGAGTCCCAGTACCCCTTCGCCGCCTACGGGTCCTCGAAGACGGCCCTGACGATGCTGACCATGCAGTACGCCAAGACCACACCCGACGTGCGCTTCAACGCCGTCGACCCGGGACAGACCGCCACGGAGTTCACCGGGCACCTCGGCCACAGCGTCTCCGAGGGTGCCGACGCCGCGGTCCGCATCGCGACCCTCGGTTCCGACACGCCGACCGGGACGGTGACCGACCGCGAGGGCGTCCTGCCCTGGTGACGAGGGACGTGCCCGCGTGACGGGCGAGGCGGGCTGGTCGCGTCCCTCCAGGAAGGGAGTCGCCTGGAGGGGCGCGACCTGCGGGACGCGGAACCGCTTCGAGATCCCCGTGCCCGAGGAGAGCCCGGCGGACCCGTCATGCGGTCGGCCTCCCGGCGAGGGCCGTCTCGATCTTCGAGATCGTCCGCCGCATGGCGTACTCGTCGTGGTTCTGCTGGTCATCGAGCATCCAGAGGTGCACGGTCGCCGTGCCGGCGTCCCGCGACACGGCCTCGCTCGGGGCGAGGGCGATCGCGATCCCCCACCGGTTCGTACTGCCGAGCGGGGTCCCGTCACTGAACACCTCGAGGCCGGTGACCTCCTGCCGTGTGGCGATCGGGATCCCCGCCCCGCCGCCGTCGTCCGGCCAGGCCGTGATGCCGTTCCGGTCGAAGCCGAGGTCGCACGGGAACCAGACCCGGAGGCCCGGGCGCCAGGCGTCGAGCTCGTCGTAGGTCGAACCCGTGGGGTAGGCGTCGACGAAGAACGTGCCCGGGCTCACCTCGCTCTTCCGCTGGAGACGCTCCCGGCGACGACGGTTGCCCACCGTGATGACGAGGCCGGCGCCGAAGCCGATCGTGACGAGGCCGCCGAGCCGGAGCACCTGGAGCAGCACCTGCGTGTCATCGGTTCCGACGAGGAGCGCGAGGACGATCGTGGCCGCGCCGAACACACCGGTGAGCAGGGCCAGGAGGATCGTCGACGGTCGCATGGCTCGACGATGCCAGACGGGGGTCAGGTCAGTGCACGCATCAGTGCTCACCACCGGAAGCAGTGCGGACGGGCAGGATGACGCGGCTCGCGATCAACCAGCGACCCTCGTGCAGCGCGACCGTGTCGTCGTACACCACCCCGTGCACGGCGCCGTCGTGCATGATCATCAGCCCCTTCGAGCGCACTGATGCCGTCGCCCCTCGGGTCTCCGTGATGACGATGTTGGTCACGAAGTGCGACAACGGCGCGTGTCCGGAAGCGAACAGCTGCCCCGCGGCGGCCCGCAGTGCATCGAGACCCTGGAACGCACCCATCCCCGAGCTCGTCATGTCCTAGGTCGCGTCCGGGGTGAACACCTCCCCGAGCTGGTCCAACCGGTTCTCGTCCACCACGAACGCGTGACGGGCGAGCGTCTCGGAGATCTGGGAGCGGTCTTCGACAGTGAGCATGAGCTCCTCCTTGTTTGGTACTCGGTACCGTAACACACACGGTACCGATCGGGACCAAGTGCGATGATGGCGGTACGATCGGTTCATGGCAGAACAGATCGCTGGTGCGGAGAAGGCCTCGCTGACCCTGGTCGAGCGGAAGCAGCTCGCAGCGCGGAGTCGGATCATCGAGGCGGCCGATGCTCTGTTCGCCGAGCGGGGCTTCGATGCGGTCTCGGTCACGGACATCGCCGAGCGTGCGGAGGTGGGGCGGACCACGTTCTTCCGGCACTTCGGGGACAAGACCGAGGTCGTCTTCGCCAAGGAGCAGGCCGTGTTCGACGCGATCGGCACCACGACGTCCACGGCGTGGGATCCTCGGCAGTCCGTGGCGTCACTCGCAGGGGCGCTCCGCGCACTCGAACCGCTCGTCCTCCGGTTGTGCGCTCAGGCCACCACCGATCTCGCCGCCTACCGACGCCACGTCCTGCTCGTCGACGCACACGAGGAACTGCGGGCGCGCGAAGCGGTGAAGCACCAGTACATCGCGCAGGAGTTCACACGAGTGCTCCTCGAGCACGACGCCCCGCTCGACGTCGCCACCATCGCGGGGCAACTCGCGGTGGCCTGCTACTCCAGCGGCCGCATCCTGGCCACGGACCCCGCCGACCTCGTCACCACGACAGCCGATGCGTTCCGCCGTGCCCTCGCAGTGCCTCCCGCAGAGCCGACGCACTGAAGCAATGAACCGCTCTGCGATGCGCACAGACCAGGACACCACTACGGTGCTCGACATGAGTGTGACGGGCATCGGTGGGCTCTTCTTCCGGAGCCGCGACCCTGAGGCGCGAGCGGCTTGGTACCGGAAGTACCTCGGTGTCGACGCCGGAGCGGACACGGTGTGGCACCAGGACGCGGGGATGACCGTCTTCGCACCGTTCCGTGCCGACGATGAGTACTTCGCACTCGACCAGCCCTTCATGATCAACCTCAGGGTGGAAGCGCTCGACGAACTCGTCGCCCGGCTGGAGGCAGCGGGTGTCGCGGTCGAGCGCCGGCCTGAGTGGGAGACGGAGTACGGGCTTCGTCCGCGTCCACGATCCGGAGGGTCTGCCGCTGGAGCTGTGGGAACCGAGGTCGCACGAGAGTCCCGGCGAGCGGTGATCAGCGGCGGCTCGGGTTCGTCCTGACCGGGGCCACTCCCGTCTCGGTGGTGGATCCTGCACGCGCACGGTCCGATGTCGCAGCCTCTCCCGACGGTGACGAACCGATGACCAGGTGCCGCTCGTGCCGCTGGAGTTCGCACTCGTGTCCCCGTGATCCGTCGACGCCCGCGGTTGCTGCCCAGCTACTGAGGAGGTCGAGGGCCTCGCGGTGCTCGGTACCGACCTCGGCCGTGTAGAGGAAGAGCGTCTGGTCGGGGTCGCCGGGCAGGCTGACGGATTCGTACTGCAGGGTGAGGTCTCCGACGATCGGATGGCGGAACCGCTTGTCGCCGTGGGTGCGTTGGAACACTCGGTGTTCCTGCCACCAGACGGCGAACTCACTGCTCGCGATCGTCAGCTCGCCGACGAGGGCTTGGGTTGCAGGGTCGTGCGAGTTCCGGCCAGCCTCGAGTCGGAGGTTCTCCACGACGACGCGTGCCTGCATCTCCCAATCCGCGAAACCCGTTCGCTCACCAGCCCCGCTCCGGCAGATACCTGAGCCAAGAAGAGCGGTTGCAGATCGCAGACCTACGCCAGGACGGTGAGGGCGTGCGTGCAATCGCCAAAGCACTCGGTTGGGCGCCGTCGACGATCAGTCGTGAGCTGACGAGGAACGCCGCGGCCGGCGGGAGCTACCGGCCGTACTCCGCCGAGAAGCGATGCCGGGCACGAGCGCGCCGGCCGAAACCGCGGAAGCTCGCCCTGCCGAGGCCGACGACCGAGCTGTTCCCGGCCATTGGGAAGGCGATCTGATCATCGGGATCAACGCCAGGAGCGCGATCGGCACCCTCGTCGAGCGCACCACCCGGTACGTGCTGCTGCTGCATCTCCCTGACGGGCACGGCGCCGACGCGGTCCGTGACGCGATGATCCCCACCATCCGCACCGGCTCCTCACAATTTTGTCCTGACGAGGATCGTTCAGCGGTCCGTGCGCCGGAGCGAGTTGAGATCGCGAACCAACTCCGCGACGCGGGACGATCCGAGCCGAGCAGTCAAGGACTCGGAGAACGAGCGCGACCAGATGCCTTCCACCTCCTGCACGGTGACGTTTCCGTGCTCGAGCAGGATCCCGGCCAAGGCGATGGCCTCTGGTGCGTATTCGTCCCCCGGGGTTCCGTCATCACTTCCCGGCGCGAGACCGTACGGGTCCACAGCGGTCACCAACTCGAGAGCACCGGACGCGGCGAGTTCGAAGTCGTCGCAAGGGACTTGACCAACGCTGCTTCCCACTGCACCTGAACCAGCGCGCCCAAACGCCGGGGCAACGCAAAACGAGCCGCCCCAGGGAAGGGGCGACTCGTTTCGTGCTTCTGCCACGTCAGCCGGCAGTCGGCATGTCCTCCGGCTCGACAGATTCCACGCGCTCATCCGTCCAGTAGGACGACGAGGGGTCACCCTTCGGACCAACAGATGTCAGCGGCGCCGGAGTCACCGTCTGATCGCCACCGTCGCCGGCAGACGTACCGTTGCCACACCCGCTGAGCAGGCCAGCAGCTGCAACCACCACTCCCACCATCAGCATCCGTCGCAGCATCATCAGCTCATCTCGTTGTGCATGCTCAGCACGGCGTTCCCATTCGGAGTCGTGATCAGATACGCCGTCCCACTCAAAGTACGCCTCGGCGTCACGCCGTAGAGCTAGCCGACGTTCGGCGTCGGCCACGAGCTGTACCAGGGGCCACGGGAAGCTGATGAAGACCGTTCGGATGCCGATCGGCTACCAAACGGTCAGGTCACGTTCTCAGAGAACGAGCGACCCGCTTCGTCCCACTTCTGCGAGGCCGCTTCTGGTGAGGACGCGACGCGGCGTTGTCAGCTTCCGTGTCCGCCGCTGCGACCGACGTTCCAAGCAGACGAGCATGTTCGAGCGCGAGAAGGACAGCACACATACGTCATCTGACGCATTCGGGCACCTGCCGCTGTCACTACCGTCGTTGCGACTACGTTTCAGCGCGAGGGAACTCATTTCATCCTCGTCGTTAACGGTGGAAAGGTGCGTCCCCGGCGAATGGATTTGCCGTCCCTGCTGTTCCGTCGTTCACTCGCGCGGTGGCGGTTCCTCGTCCCGCTCGCGCTCGTCCTGGCGGCCCTCACCGCGCTCCCGCTCCTGCTGACTGCAGCCGTAGACACGGTATCCGCCGCCGGATCCACCGCCTTCGTCCATGACCAGCCCGCACGTGCCGCGTCGGTCCGCGTCGAGGAGGACCTCGACACGGCAGCGACGGAGCAGGCCCATGCCGTCGCCGCGGCGATCACTGAGCACTTCCCGCGCCACAGTGTCGACGTCGTCCGGGGTACCCACTCCACCGCGGACCTGGTCGACGGTCGGGCGGTGGAAATCGCAGCGATTCCCGACCTTGCACGGGTGGCACGACTGAGGGCCGGCGAGTGGGTCGGCGAGGGGTCCCCCGGCGCGATTGCCGGGGTGCTGCAGGTAGACGCAGCCCGTCGGCTCGGCGTGACCGTCGGCAGCACGATCGCCGTGGGCGACCCGGACGAGCCCATTGACGTGCTAATCGTCGGGACCTGGCGGGCCGACGACCCCGGTGCTGCCCGTTGGTTCGGCGCCTCCGATGTGGGTTCCGGGCGAGACGGCGACGCCGTCGGGCCCCTGGTCGTCGCGGCGGACGACCTGGTTGCGGTCACCGGCACAGCAAGGGCCACGTGGACCATCACGCCGTCCGCGGGACTCCTGACGCCGGCGGACGTGCAGGACGTTCGTCGTGGAATCGCCGCCGTGACGACGGCCGCGTCGGGTGGCAGCTCCGTCCTGGCGGGCGCCGACGTCTCCGGGACGCTGGACGCGACGTTGGCGGAGGTCCAGGCGTCGGTGCGGACCGAGACGGCGCTCGTCACCGTCGCGATGGCGGTGATTGCGGTCGTCGGGACGTTGACCGTCATCCTCCTCGTGACGCTCGTCGCCCGGTCGCGGGAGGCCGAGGACCGGCTCCTGACAGCGCGCGGAGCCTCCGTCGGCCAACGACTCCGGTGGGCTGTGCTCGAGGGGCTGGGCGTCGGTCTGCTCGGCGCCGCGGCCGGGACCGTGCTGGTCGTCGCCGCGGTCCTCCTCGGCGTCGGCGGCAGCTCGGTGAGCGGGGCTGTGGTGGATCCAGCTCGGGTGCTCCTCGTGGTGCTCCTCGTCGTGCTGGTCGCCGTACTGTCGAACGGCGGGGCGGCGCTCCGTCTCGGGCAGCGCGACGGAGCGGGACGGGCCGGTTGGTGGACCGCCGCCCCGGCGGTTCTCTTCACCGCAGCAGCGGGCTTCACCGTGTGGCGGCTCGGGTCCGCCAGCGCGCCGGGCCGCGTCACCGGGGATGGGTTCGTCCTCGACCCGGTCGCGTCGACGGCGCCGGTCGTCGTGGTGCTCGCCGGGTCCGCGGTGTCCGCCCTCGCGGTCCTGGTCGCCTCCCGGGTCGCAGCGCGCGGCGTCCGGCGCACGCGGCGCCTTCTGCCTGCGTTGACCGTGCGCCGACTGGCCCGTGGGTGGTCGACCGTTGCACCCGTTGTGGTCATCGTCGTGAGCGCTGTGTCCACCGGTGGCTTCGCGGCCGGGTTCGCGGCGACGAGCGCCCGGGTCGAACGGGTGACGGCGATGGCCGTGGTCGGGCCGGAGGTGCGTGTGGTGTCCGACGGCGATGCCGTGGTCTCCGACGACACCCCGGACCAGGGCATCGACCGCCCACTGGACGGAGCGACCGCGATCGGACCGGTCCTGACCGATACGGTCCGTACCGGTGGCTCCGAAATCCCTTTCACGGCGCTTCCGAGGTCGGTGATGCCCCTCGCGGTCCCGTCCTTGGACGCCCGGAATGCGGCGGCATTGCATCACGACGTCGCCGGCGTGCCACTGCCGGCTGGCACGACGCGGGTGCGGGTCGTCGTCCGCAGCGCGGTACCGACGCTCAACGGCGTCGAGCGCCTCGACGCCCGCGGCTCCTTGCGGTACTCGCTCTGGGTTGGTGACAGTTCCGGTGTCGTGCGGTCCTTCACGCTCGCCGGTGCAGACGGGGAACAGATGCCGACCGGCACCAGCACGACCCTGACGGCGACGCTGCCCGCCGACCACCGCTGGCGAGTCCTGGCGGTGGCACCGACCCTGACGTTCTCCGTCCGACCGGCGGAGGTCGACGCCACCGTGAGCCCCGCCACGAGACCTGCACGCCTGCGGGTTGCACTGCACGCCCGGGTCCTGGGAGTGGACGACGCCGTCGGGACCGCCGACGTCGAGGACCTGACCGCGGCCCCGATCGTGCGGCTCGGAGCGCCGGCGATCGCCGGGCGCCTCCCGGTCGTGGTGACCGCTGCGACTGCGGCCAGCCTCGGGGCGAGGGTCGGCACCAACCTGGACTTGACCCTTGCCTCGACGAGCGCGGCGGTGCGTGCGCGAATCGCCGCCGTCGTCCCGCGCGTCTCCGGGACGTCCTCACAGTCCGGGATCGTCGCCGACCTGCGGACCCTCACCGACGCGTCCGTCCTGGGCGGCGGCGCCATCCAGGGCGCGCCCGGGACCGTGCCCCGGGTCGACGAGACGTGGATCGCGAGCTCGGATCTCCCTGCGACGACAGCTTCTGTGCTCCGTGCCCTGCCGGTTCCGGGCAGCGTCGTGACGACCGCCTCGGCATATCCCGGACGGATCGTCGATGTTGCTCGCGCCGTACTCGTGGGTGTGGCCGTCTTCGCGGCGCTGTCGGCAGCACTCGTGATCGCGGCCGTGTCCGTCGTGACCGGCCGCTCGTCGCCGACCGTCGTCCTCCGGTCGCTCGGCGTGGCGCCCGGCGCCGCCGCACGTGCACGCGCCACCGAGGTCGGCGGACCCGTCCTCGTGGCGCTCGCACTCGGTCTCGTCAGCGCGGTCGTCGTGGTCGCGCTCACCGCTGCCCCGTTCGCGCACGGCTTGATCCCTACCTCCCTCGGCCTGGTGGACGTCGGGCCGACAGCCGCCGTCCGCGACGTCCTCCTGGTGCCGGCCGCGATCGCGGTCGTCACCGCCGTCGCGGCCATCGTCGCAGCGCGCTCCGTGGCGAGACGCATGGATCGGACGACCGCCGGGGAGGCGGACGGGTGACGGCGGCGACCTGGAGGGCCGCGCTGCGGATCCTGCGCATCCACCGTCAGCCGCTGGTCGTGATCGCGGCCGTGACGCTCATCGCCGCCTTCATCGGCGGCACTGCCGTGCCGGCGCTCGACGCGCTCGCGAGCGCCGGTACCCGTGCTGACCTCCACCGGTCGACGGACCGCGAACGGGACCTCGAGGCGACGTTCGCCGTCGTCGCTCCGGACAGCGTCGGCGGTGACCCGCAGAAGGCGTTCGACGGCGTCGCCGGAGACCTCGCCGCCAACCATCGCCGCATGCCCGCAGAGCTCCGCGCGTCGACGGGAGCCGGCCAGTGGGTGGCAATGACCCCCTTCGCCGCGCTCGACCCCTTGCCGTCGAAGGTGCCTGCCTCCGTCGCGCTCGCCAGCGACCCCGATGCCGCGCAACGGGTCCGGTTCGTCCAGGGCCGCGCTCCGTCCCCTTCGAAGGACAGCAGCGCCATCGAGGTGATCGTCTCTGAGCGCGTAGCGGGGGCCATCGGGTGGCACGTCGGCGAAGAGCGGACCATAAGCGACGCCACAGGGACGACAACGCTGCGATTGACCGGGATCTACACGGCGCGCGACCGACACGATCCGGCGTGGGGCCACACACCCGACGCACTCAGACCGGCAGCCACCGGGACGAGTGACGGCGGAACCGCGTTCGCGGGAAGCGCCTACACCGCACCCGGGTCCTTCGGCGCGGTGGCCGGTACCGGCCGAGTGACCCTCGGACGAGCGTGGTTCCCGTTGCACCAGCACTCGATCACTGCAGAGATGCGGACGCAGCTCATCTCGGACACCCGCAGGTTCCTCTCCATCCGTCAGCCACTGCCCGCGACCGCCGCGGAGAAAGCGGTCTTCACCACCGACCTCCCCCAGTTACTGCGCGCCTCGGCAGCTCGGGACGCGACGGTGCGGACCCTCGCCGCAGCGCTCGGCTCCGGTCCTGCCGGCGCCGTAGTCGCCCTGCAGTTCCTGCTCGCCGCACTCCTGCTCCGACGTGCACGTCCGCAACTCGAACTGCTCAGCGCCCGCGGAGCGAGCCCGGCGACGATCCGGATGATCGCGGCGGCACTCGTTCTCCCTGCAGTGGTACCGGCGGCGCTGGTCGGTGGGGCGCTCGCGGTGCTGGTGTCGGCGTCGTCCGCCGGTGACGCCCCGGGGGGCACGGGGACGGCCGTCGGTGCGACGGTCCTCACGGTCCTGCTGTCCTGCGCGGCCGCGGCGGCTTCCGCGCCGACCGATCGGCTTCGGACGCCCTCGCCCCGTCTGCGCTGGACCGGTGCGGGAGTTCTCGTCGCGGTGACAGTCGCCTCGGTCGCTGTGACTGTGCGTGATGGCCTCGACACGGCGGCGCCCGGCGGCGCAGTGGACCCGGTGGTGGCGGTCCTCCCGCTCGCGTTGGCGACGTGCGGCGCGTTGCTCGTGGTCCGGGTGCTGCCGCTGGTCGCCCGGATCGTCACGGAGCGGGGTCGCCGTCGTCGTGGACTCGGGACGTTCCTCGGCGGTGCCGCGTTGTCGCGGTCCGGTCCGGGAGGGGCGGTGCCGCTCGCGGTCGCCGTGATCGGGCTGGTTGTCGCACTGTTCGC
This sequence comes from Curtobacterium sp. MCPF17_001, assembly GCF_003234615.1. Classification (NCBI taxonomy): domain Bacteria; kingdom Bacillati; phylum Actinomycetota; class Actinomycetes; order Micrococcales; family Microbacteriaceae; genus Curtobacterium; species Curtobacterium sp. MCPF17_001. Next base: position 85,224 of record NZ_QKSL01000013.1, on the reverse strand, counting down.
GACGGTCGTCGGCAGCACGCTCGAGCACGGTGTGGCCGACGCAGCCCGGCGGTCCGTCGCGGCCGACGTGTCGGTCTCGGCCGACGGTCTGGACGTCGACGACGTCAGACGGATCAAGGCGGTGCGAGGTGTCAGCGACGCGGTCGGCGTTTCCACGACGGATGAAGTCACCTTCGACACCACCCACGGCAGCGTCTCCGCAGTCGTGCTCGTCGCCGACACCGCCACGCTCCGTCGGGTCCAGGCCAGCATCCCCGGCGCCCTGCCGACGCCGGATGCGCTCCGGCGGGCTGAGGGGCACACGGTCCCCGTCCTCGTCTCACGGACCCTCTTCGCCGCCACCGGCCGGGCGTCTGAGGTGCTCTCGACACACACCCGGGTGGTCGCCACCGCGCCCAACGCCGTCCCGTTCACCGCGGCGAAGCGGTGGGTACTCGTCGACGACCGCTTCGCCGCGGACCTCACGGAGACGGGAAGCGTCGACCGCGTGCTCGTCCGGCTGACGCCCGGAGCCCACGCCGCGGCGGTCGCCACCGCGGTCCGCCGAGCGGCTCACGGTGCGCAGGTCACCGTCGCCGCCGACGCGGAGCGTGCCCTCGCAGCGGACCCGCGGATCCCCGGCGCGCGGATGATCGCCACGGCCGCGTCAGGGCTGGGCGGGGCGTTCGGCGTCGGTGCGCTCCTGGTCGACGCCGTCCTGACCGCACCGGTCCGTCGACGGCGGTCCGCACTGCTCGACATGCTCGGTCTCGAGCGCCGCCGGACCGGCCGCGTCACGGTCGTCGAGAGCCTGCCGACGCTGGTCGCGGTCCCGGTGACGGCGGTGCTCGTCGCTGCCGCGGTGGTCGCCCTGACGCTGCCGGCCGCCGACCTCCGGTCCTTCACGGGCGGCGCCGTCAGGCCAGCCGTCACCGTCGACCCGACACTGTTTGGGATCGTCCTCGCGGCGACGCTGTTGTCGCTGGTCGGCGTCCTGGCCGTCACCGTTCACCTGTCGCTGCCTAGACGCCCCGACCCTCCCGGCGGCGCCCAACCGACCACAAGCACCGCGACGACGAGCACGGCGAGGACGACGACCAGGGACCGCCCACGCGGATCGCACCGCAGGAACAGGGAGAACCGTTGAGCACCAGCACCAGCACCAGCACCGTCGCGATCACCGCGGACGTCGTCTGCCGTGACCTGGTCCGTATTTTCCGGACTCGTGATGTCGAAGTCCAGGCCCTCCAAGGACTCAACCTCGTCGTGCGACCGGGTGAGATGGTCGCCGTCGTCGGCGCCTCGGGGAGCGGGAAATCGACCCTGCTGACGATCCTCTCCGGACTGGACGCACCGTCCGCCGGGCAAGCCGTCGTCGCCGGGGTCGACATCGGCACCCTCACCGCACGCGGCCGAACGGCGTTCCACCGGACCGGTGTCGGCTTCGTGTGGCAGCAGACCACACGCAACCTCATCGCGTACCTCACCGTGCAGCAGAACGTCGCCGCGGTGCTCACCATCGCCGGCGTCCGCGGCCGGCCGCGTGCCGAGCGCGTCGAGGAGGTCCTCGACCTGGTCGGGATGCGAGCGCACGGCGACCGGCTCCCCGGCACGCTGCCGGGTGGCCTGCAACAGCTGGCGGCCCTGGCCGTCGCACTCGCGAACCGACCCCGGGTGCTCCTCGCCGACGAACCGACCGGGGCACTCGACCGGGACACCGCCACGGCCGTGCTCGCGGCCATGCGCGCCGTGAACGAACACGAAGGGGTCACCGTGCTCATCGTCACCCACGACCAGGACGTGGCGGAGCAGGTCCGTCGGACGGTCCGCATCCGAGACGGCCGCACGTCGACCGAGACCATCCGGGACGACGTCGGACGTGCCTCCGGTGAGGAGTTCGCGGTCATCGATGACGCCGGCCGCCTCCAACTGCCCGAGTCCTTCCAGGTGGCCCTCGGCCTGCGCGACCTCGTGCGGTTGACGCTCGAGGACGACCACGTCGCCGTACACCGCGGGGACGCCGACGCGACGGGACTGCGCCGGTGACCGGTCCGGTGCTCAGCGCGGTCGATCTGGGGCGCGACCACGAGACGGCAGCGGGAACGGTCCGCGCGCTCGGCGCGGTCGACCTCACTGCCGACCGCGGTGAACTCGTCGTCGTTCGCGGAGCGTCCGGATCCGGGAAGACCACGTTGCTCCGCCTACTCGGCGGCCTCGACGTCCCGACCCGTGGCAGAGTCCTCGTCGACGGCGTCCCGCTCGGTGAGCGCGACGAGGTCGGGCTCCGCGCGCTCCGTCGTGACCGGATCGCGTTCGTCTTCCAGGACTTCGCCCTGTTGCCGGTGCTCACCGCCGCCGAGAACGTCGAGATGCCGCTGCGCATCCGCCGGGTCTCACCCCGTCGCCGCGATGCCGCCGTCGTCGATGCGCTCCGGAAGGTCGGGCTGACGGGGCACGAGGCCCAGTTCCCCGACGAGCTCTCGGGCGGCCAGCAGCAGCGGGTCGCGATCGCCCGGGCGGTGGTCGGCGGCGCGGCCCTGCTGCTCGCGGACGAACCAACCGCGCAGCTCGACAGTGCGACGGCCGCGGGCATCGTCGATGTCGTGGCGGACCTCGTCGACCGCACCGGGCTCGCCGTGGTCGTCACCACGTCCGACGACGCCTTCCTCGATCACGCGACTCGCGTCGTTGAACTGGAGCGGTGAGCGAGCGCGAGCAGAGCCGCGCTCAACAGCGGGGCCCACTCGCGCTCCCTCACAGCTCGACAGGGCGTCCGAGGTTCCCCTCGTCGGTGTCGCGCCTCCGTGCGCTGACGGCGTCGGTCACGACGACAACTCCGAGGACCAGGACCAACGCCCACTCCATGGCCAACGGCGGCACAACGCCGTGCAGGGGAATGAGCGCAAGAGACACCAACAATGCCGGGACGTGGGAGCGGAACGGCGCATTGCTGAGCGAGAGCCGGAAGAGGAGGTTCGCGCTCAGGCAGACGACGTTCGCGCCGATGAGCAGAACCGCAGTCCACGGAGGCGTCGATGCTTCCCCCGCCTGTTCGAACGCGATGTCGGTCGCGGCAGCACTCAGCACGATGCCGAAGACCAGCAGCGCGGCGGTGTAGCTGTACGTGTTCCTCGCTATCGCCCCGGTCTGGTCCGCGCCACGGATTCGACGGCTTCCGAGTGACTCGCTGCGGTCGAAGTACAGGAACCACAGCAGCACCGTGTGCGCGAACGCTGCAGTGAGGCTGACCAGCGCGAGCGGGCCGGGCAGTGCCTCGGCGATGTGCTCGCCGATCAGCGCGATGGACTCACCGAGCGCGATGAGGACGAACAGTGAGACGCGTTCTGCAAGGTGCGCGCCCCGGATCTTCCATGCGTGGTACTGGGTGTGACCGAGGCCGGGAACGGCGTAGAGCATCACCGGACCGAGGAGGTCCACGACCACCGCGAGAGTCCACCAGAGCAGTGGCTCCGCGGTGAACGCTCCGATGACCCACAAGGGTGCCGACGCGACGACCCAGAGGGTGAGGTTGACGAAGTTCGCGGCGTCGTCACGTCGGTTCTGCCAGAGCGCGAGAAGCGCGAACAGAGGCCTCCCGAGGTTCATCACGACGAGCGTGATCGCGAACGCAGCTCCGCCTCCGTGCAGTACGTCACCGATCGTGCCGCTGAGCACGAGACTCGCGGCCATCAGGCTGATGAGCAGACCCCGAACGGGGCCACGGTTCGGATCGAGCCAGTTCGTGACCCACCCTGTCGAGATCCACGTCCACCAGATTGCGGTACCGAGAAGGACGGTGGCCAGCAGGCGGTGCCAGGTCTGCTCGTGCACCAGCAGCTGTGTCAGGGCAGTGATCGCATAGACGAACACCAGGTCGAAGAAGAGCTCCATGTAGCCGACGCGGTCGGCGTTTTCTCCGTCGTCCGGCCGGTGTAGGTCGGTGCGGAACCCGAATCGTGGTGTCCGGTGGCCCCCGAGCATGATGCTGGCTCTCCTCGCCTCGGGGGGAGCTTGCCGCACTGGACACGCCGCCGCATCCGAACGATGACGTATCTGGAGGAGCCGCGGTCGTTTCAGCTCCCTGCCTGGGCAGCGAGTTCGGCGAGCGTGCGGTAGGTGAGCATGTGGTGTTTGAGCGCTGTGGACACTGCGACGACGTCGCCGGCCTTCCGCGATTCAGCGAGTGCCTGAAGTATCTGCTCGTGCCGTTGACGCTGGAGGGAGAGGACGTTCATCGGCAGGTCAGCGGGGATCGGCACCAGTAACGCCCGCTCACCCACCCGTCGGTGCAGCGCGATGAGTTCCGGTAGCTCCGTTGATTCCACGAATGCGAAGTGGAACTGCATGTCAGCTTGCATGGACGCTGCGGGGTCGCCCGCGGCTGCAGCGGCGTCCATCCGGCCGAGGGCTTCCGCCACTTCAGGGAGAACCGGCCGTTCTGTCTCCGTCAAGAACCGGGCCGCAGCGGTCTCGTAGCTCCAGCGAATGAGGTTGAGTTCGACGAGGTTGTCCTCGGTCCACTCTCGGACTCGGAACGGGTAGTTCTGCTGCTTGGTCATGAGCCCATCTGCGACGAGTTGGTTGCACGCGTCGCGGACCGGCGCGCGGCTGACGTGCAGTTCGCGAGCTATGACGGAATCCGCCACGTCAGCTCCCGCGGGGAGCCGACCGTCGAGGATTCGAGCGCGGAGTTCGTCGAACACACGCTGCCCCAGAGTCGAGCTCTGGAGCATTGGGAAGTCGAGTGCGTCTTCGTCCACGCCTTGAGAGTAGTGAGAACACCGCTCAGCGTGGTGGTGGCGACGCGACAGGCGGGGATCCCAGTGAGATCACCCGCCTGTCGTGCTTATGCAGCCCGCGTGTTCATCACCGCGGTGGGGATGTTCAGCAGCACTGTCATGTCGATGGGCTGCGTGTCGAGGAGGACGATCCCGCTGGGGTCGTCACATCCGCTGGGGCGGCGTGTGATGCCGACGACCATGTTCACTCGCTCCACGTTGTCCACGGCGCGCTCACCGTCTTGCCGCCGCGCAGGTGAACGTCGAGTACCTTGGCGTCTGCCTGGTTGGTGCCGGGCCACCATGCGACGAACCATCCGTCCTGGACCGAGGCCTGCACGACGCCCTTGGAGGTTCGGACGTCGACTCCGGTGACGTCCGAGCCCACCCGTCCGACATCGTAGGAGTACCCGTCGGCACCGTCGCCGCTGGTCTCGATGCCGTAGATCCGGAGACCATTCGAGGTCGGGGTGGCTTCCGTTGAGACTGCGGGGTCGTAGAGCCGTTCCCAGCCCACCGGCACGTTGGGGTCGACGCCACTGCACATGAGGACGCTCTGACCGTTCTTCACCAGGGCGATCTGCGCGTCTCCGCGCCATTCGCCGAGGATGATGTCGTCGTTGCCGACGGTTGTCGGGGAAGCCCAGCTCTCGGCGCAGTCGTTGGCGAATGCGACGGACTGCTTCGTCGTCGCGGGGCTGGGAGTGGCAGTCCAGTCGGCGTACGCGGCGCTCCCGCCGGTGACGACCGAGACAGCGAGGACAGCGACTGCGGCGATGCTGCCGCCCAGCGCGCCTGCGCCGACGCCTGCCCGGCGGCGGCGGCGCTTCTTGCTTTCGGCAGCTGGCGGCGTGGCGATGATGCGTTCGAGGTCGGCTTCGGCGCGGATCATCTCGGCGTCGCTCAGGGTTCGGTTCTTCGCCGGGTCGAGGGTGGTGAGGGTGTCCAGGTCGGTCATGCGTTCCATGTGATGGCCTCCAAGTCGGGTTGTGTGTGTGGGACGGCGCCGTGGTCTGACGTCTCGTCAAGGGCGTCGCGCAAACGGCGACGAGCGCGGGTGAGGCGCATGGTGAAGGTAGAGCGGCGGCAGCCGAGGACTGTTGCGGCCTGATCCGCGTTCAACCCGTCAAATGCGACGAGGGCGAGCGTTTCCCGGTCTCGGGGTTCGAGCCGGTGCCAGGCGCGGACGAAGTCGATCCGGGCCGATGACGCTTGCGCGGTGTCGGCGACTGTTGAGTCGGCGTGAGCCGCGATGGCCACATCGAGGTCACGTTGCCGGGCTGCGCCGCGAGCAGCATTCTGCATCTGCTTCCGAGCGATCCCGAACAGCCAGGGCCGGGCGTCTTCCGGCATGTCGTCGATGCGACGCCATGCCGTCATGAAGACCGCGGAGACGACATCTTCTGCGTCGTTGCCGAAGGATCGGCGTTCAACGAAGCGGACGAGGTCGGCGTACGTCTCAGCGTGCAGGTCGCGGAAGCGTCGTTCGATTGCTGCGCGTGGTGGTGATGGTGTTCTCATTGGCGCCCCTTCCGTGACGTCTCATTCAGTACATGTCCACCCGCTCGTCAAGTGACACATCGTCCACGAGGGACGAGGAAACGAACGTCCCGCCCTCTCCGGCTGGCGGCGCCCCTGCGAGCGGGAACAACCCACGCAGTCGATGCGTTCGCATGCACAATCGAAAGAAGGACGACATGCAGTTCGGCATTTTGAGTTTCGGTGACCTGAGGCAGGATGGGTCGGGTCAACGGCAGCACGTGAGGGATCAGCTTCGGGAGCAGCTGGAGCGCATCCAACTCGCCGAGGACGTCGGCTTGGGTTTTTACGGGATCGGCGAACACCACCTACCGGAGTACGCGGTGTCTCATCCAGGTTCGGTCCTGGCTGCCGCGGCTGCGGTGACTGACCGGATCACACTGAGCAGCGCGGTCACTGTGCTCAGCACCGAAGATCCTGTTCGGCTGTACCAAGAGTTCGCGACCATCGATCAGCTCACCTCGGGCCGAGCGGAGATCATCGCGGGGCGGGGTTCCTTCACGGAGTCGTTCCCACTGTTCGGGGCAAGCCTCGGCGACTACGACGCTCTCTATGCCGAGAAACTGGGCCTGCTCCTGCAGATCGACCGACAGAACCCCGTCAGCTGGACGGGTCAGCATCGCGCGCCGCTCGAGGACGCGTTCATCTGGCCGCGACCGTTCGGTGATCATCTCAAGGTGTCTCTCGGCACCGGCGGCAACGCGGAATCGTCGGTTCGAGCGGGGAGTCTCGGTCTCCCGATCGTGTACGCGATCATCGGTGGTGAACCCGAGCGGTTTGCGCCCCTGGTGAACCTGTACCGGGAAGTCGGAGCGGAAGCGGGGCACGGGGACCTCGAAGTGACGATGTCGGGGATCGGCCTCATCTCCGACAACTCGCAACAGGCAAAAGACGCGTACTTCCCCTACTGGCGATCGACCATGGAAGCCGGCGCGAAGTCCCGGGGGTGGCGGATACCGGGTCGTGGGGAGTACGACGAGTTCACGCGTGGTGCGAGGTCGATCCTCGCCGGAAGTCCTTCGGAGATCGTGGACCGCCTCGGCCCGGTGGTTGAGCTGACGCGCCCGGATCGGTACGGGCTCCAGATGGACTGGTCCGGTGTTCCGCATGCTGATGTCATGCGGGGCATCGAACTCCTCGGCACCGAGGTCGCACCACACTTCGCCGAGAAGTAGTAGTCGGTCAGGCCTGAGGAGTGCGGGATCGGGAGGCACGCCCCGATGCCGCGCTCCTCACAGTGTTCAGTCGTTGACGAGCACGAGCTTCCGGTGTGACCGGTGTTCTTCGAGAGCCGTGTGCGCGGCTGCAGCCTGCGCCATCGGGAACGTTTCCCGGGGGCGCATCCTCAGCTGCCCAGACGCCAGCAACGGCATTGCCATGTCGAGTGCATCGGCCGCGCGGTTGACGCCGTCAGCGAGCATCTGCACACCGCCGTGCGCTCCGGCACCTGTCAGCGTGACGATCTTTCCCGGCGCCCCGACAGCGTCGACGACCTCTTCCAACCCACCAGCAGAGATGGCGTCGAGCACCCAGTCCACCTCAACCCCGAGCGCTTTCAGGGCGTCACCGACCGGAGTCCCGGCCGGGAGGAACAACGCCCCGAGGTCCTCGACCACTGCACGGTCTCGTTCAGGAGCTGACCCGATGACGGTAGCCCCCATGGACCGCGCCAGCTGCACGGCCATCAAGCCGACGGATCCGGTCGCACCGAGCACCAGGAGCTGATCCCCCTTCGCCACGCCGAGCTGGCGGAGTGCCGCGACCGCAGCTTCCGCAGCCGTGGGCAGGGACCCTGCCTCTTCCCAACTGACGGATTCCGGCTTCGGTGTCCAAGCATCGGCGAGCACGAAGTCCGCGTAGCCGCCGAGCCGCGGAAGTCGAGCGGCCACCTCATCACCGACGCTCACTCCGGTGACACCGTCCCCAAGGGCATCCACCACGCCGGCGGCTTCGAATCCGAGGATCGCTGGCTCAGGGAGTGCGAAGAACGCGCTGAGGTCGCCGGCTCTGATGTGAAGGTCAGTGGGGCTGATCCCGGCGGCTCGAACGCTGATGCGGATCTGGCCTGGTCCTGGTACTGGGAGCGGGACGTCTCGTACCACCAGCACCTCTGGGTCTCCGTACTCGGACACCACTGTCGCTCGCATCGTTTGCGGGGTCGGTTCTGTCATCGCTGCCTCCTGAGCTTGATCGTTACCTCAAGCTTCGAGAAGGACGCCCGCTGCCGAATCCGTCAGTCGACGTACGGCCGTCACGACTTCGAGCGCAACTGATCGTTCTCGGCGACGTCACTCCTGGCTGTCAGCAGATGCGTGCTCATGAGGCGGAGGATCGGCGCAGGGTCCGATGCAGCTTGCGATTCCTGCAGCACGTCGAGGATCTCGCGGTGCCGGTACTCCTGGGTCGGAACGACAAAGGCCGGCAGCGTCCGCATCGACAGCGACAGTTGCGTCATCAGGGAATCGTGGCGGCGGATGAGTTCAAGCAGCCCTGTCGACCGAACCAGCGCGCGATGGAAGTCGATGTCCGCCTGCCCGCTCTCGTCGCTGTCACCGTCCTCGCCAGCGACCCGCATGCGATCCAGGGGTTCTCTGACGCCCTGCGGATTGACGTGGGCTCTGACCAGATGCCGCACCGCCACGGACTCGTACCCCCACCTGATGAGCTGAAGCTCGCCCAGGTCGGCTTCTGAGAACTCACGCACGCGGTAGGGATGGTGCTCTTGCTTCGACAGCAATCCCGACTGCACGAGGAGATTGCACGCATCGCGCACCGGAACCCGACTGATGCCCATGCTCTTGGCGATGACGGAGTCGCGTACTTCGCTCCCAGGAGCCAGACGCCCGTCAAGGATGCGCCGCTTCAACTCTGCGTGCACCTGCTCCGTGAGCGATTGGGTCCGCTGCACGTTGGTTTCGCTCACGACATCAGCCTACTCCCGACCAACTCTGTCGACAGTGTCGACTTCGCGAGTTATGGTTCCTCCGTGCTTCCATGCCCCGTCGAGACTCCTGAACCCCTGTTGTTCGGCAGGGCACGGGAGCGTGCGCTCCTTCTGGAGCTGGTGGGACGAAGAGGCTCCGGTGGTGCGCTCATCATCGAAGGCGAAGCGGGGATCGGCAAGAGTGCGCTTCTCGCCGACGCGGTCAGGGCCGCGGAAGCAAGAGGGGCACGGAGGCTGACGTCCACCGGACTGCAAGGACCGACACGCTCCGGTTACGGTGGGCTCCACGAGTTGCTGCATCCGCTCTTACCTCACGTGGACGCTCTGCCGAACCGTCAGCGGGTGGCGCTGCTCACGGCGTTCGGGATGGTCGACGGGCCGTCGCCGGATCGGTTGCTCGTCTCGTTGGCTGCGCTCGGGCTCCTCGAAGAAGCTGCCGCGAGACACCCACTCGTGCTGGCGATCGAGGATCTGCAGTGGCTCGACCGGTCCACCGTCGCGGTCATCAGTTTCATCTCCCTCCACGTCTCGAGCGTTCCCATCACGGTGCTCTGCACGGTGCGACCCGGCGTCGACGCAGACACACTGCCCGCTCTCGGACTCGATCGTCTCCACCTGGCCGGCTTGTCAGATGATGACGCACGCGAACTGGTCTCGGTGCTCGGTTGCGACCTGAGCGACCTTGCTCGCCGCCGCATCCTTCAGGAGTCCGCCGGCAACCCGTTGGCGCTTCGCGAGTTCATCGCTGCCGTTCGTCAGCGCGGCCCGGCAGGATCCATACTGCAAACCCGCCTGCCGATCACGAAGCGGCTCGAACGGACGTTCCTGGACCGCCTCGGCCCTCTCCCCACCGGGAGCCGATCCCTGCTCATCCTCATCGCAGCAGCAAATGGCGCAGACTTCCACGACGTCATGTCCGCAGCGCGAACACTCGACCTCACGCTCGAGGACCTCCGACCGCTCGAGGAGAACGACCTCGTATCTGTCGATGGGAGCGACCTTCGCTTCCGCCATCCGTTGATCCGGTCGGCCGCCGAGAACGCTGCTTCGACAACCGAATGGGTCGACGCCCACCTCGCCCTGGCATCAGCGATGAGCGGGCACGACAGCGCCGTATGGCACCGAGCAGCAGCAACGATCGAGCGCGACGAAACCGTCGCCGGTGAACTCGAAGCCGTCGGCCGACGCGCGTCGGAACGTGGCGCCCTCCCGGAGGCTGCGTTCGCGCTCGAGCGCGCCGCCATGGTGTCTCGCGGCGCTTCACAACGGTCTCGACGCCTGGTGCTCGCCGCAGAATCAGCCCGATCCGCGGGCCTCACCAGTGAAGCCGTTGAGCTGCTCAACCGAGCCGACTGGGCCGAGGCTGATTCGGACACACGAACGCAGGCCGTCCTCTCCCGCGTCATCCTCGCTCTGACCGCAGGGGCGCCAGTGCCCCGAGCGGTCGAGATCGCTGCAGTCCTCGCTTCGTTGCCTGGAGAAGAACACGGGCCGCGCCGAATCAAGATCCTGTGGGTGCTGGCGGTCCTGATGCGCAGCCAGCACGTGACAGTGAGTTCATGGCAAGACCTCCGCGACAAGCTCGATCGCGAGGACGAGCGAAACCCACTCCGGACAGTCGCACTCGCGTTGCTTGCACCGCTCGGTCAGGCGGCGGAGACGCGAGGGGACCTTCCTGACCTTGTTCCGCGTCTCGCCGACGACCCCCTCGCACTTGTCTCGTTGGCCATCGCTTCGGAGTCTCTCCAAGACCTCGACACAGCGCTGACCTGCTGGGGTCTGGCGCAGGAAGGATTCCACAAAAGCGGCGCTCCTGCGGACGAAATGCAGGCCATCCGTGGTCGCGCCCACCTGCTCATGCTGCGAGGGCGGGTCCGTGAGGGTCTTGCCGACGCTGAGTACGCCGAACGCATGACCGCCGAGATGCATCAGCCGCTGCTGCAGAGCATGGCTGCCGCCACCGCTGCCCGCGGTCATTCGCTCCTCGGGGACTTCGCGGCCGCGACCGCCGCCCTGATGCGCAGTGCGGAACTCGCCCAGGACAGCCAGATGGCGTTGATCGTCGCCGATGCGCGATGGGCGGCCGGCACAGTTGCACTCGCGCAGCACCGATACCGTGACGCGCTCATCGAATACACGCACATGACCGTGCACCCCACGCGCTCACTTTGGGCGATCGCGGATCGCACTGAAGCAGCAGTTCGAGCGGGTCGTCCTGATGACCTCCGCAAGAACGTGGAAGAGGCCGCTGTTGCCGCGGCTCTGTATCGTTCGCCGTTCCTCAGCGCGCTTGTTGCTCGCAGTCGCGCTCTTCTTGCCGACGACGACGCGGCGGAGTCGTACTTCGCCGAGGCTCTGGCGCTCGGCGCTCTCAGCGAATCTCCCCTTGAAGTCGCGCGAACGCAGCTCCTGTTCGGCGAATGGCTCCGCCGTCAGAAGCGGAGGAAAGACGCTTGTGCGCAACTGACCGCCGCGTTGGATCAATTCGAGACCGTTGGAGCTCAAGCCTTCATCGAGCGCGCCACCCAGGAGCTGCGGGCCGCGGGTCAGGTCAGCGCACGACCCACCGCACCTTCGACGGCGGTACAACAGCTGACACCTCAAGAACTCCAGGTCGCGCAGCTTGCCGCCGCAGGCTTGAGCAACCGCGAGATAGCGGACCGGGTTTACCTGTCCCACCGGACAGTGAGCACGCACCTGTACAAGGTGTTCCCGAAGCTCGGTATCTCGAGCCGCGGGCAGTTGCGGCACGCGTTGGGCGGAGCCACGAGCGACTGAGGCGCCCGTTGCTCATTGGTGGGAGTCGTCACCCTCTCCGGAAGCGGCGAACATTCCCGATGCGGCTTCGATTTGCAGGGCGCCTGACGGGCAGGCACGAACCGTGGCGACAATCCGTGCCGGGTCGGCGTTCTCCGGCTGCACCCATGGGCGTCTCGCAGTGTCGAACACCTCCGGCAGCTGACGGACGCAGACCGCGAAGTGACGGCAGATGCTCCCGTCCCACGTCACGATCACACCGTCCGCGGGATAGTGGTGGACCGCACTGTCAACCATGAGCACCTGCTGTGGTGCTGTCTTGAGGCGGAGACGGCGTGGAGCTTCGTGGGTCGGTGTAGCGCTGGAACTCCGGGTGCGTTGCCACGAAATGCGCTACGAACGGGCACACCGCGACGATCCGAAGCCCGTCATCCACCACTGACCGCAGGGCTTCACTGACGAGTGCACCGCCGACACCGTTGCCTTCAACGTCTCGGGCAACTTCCGTGTGGATGAACGTGCGATGTCCCTCCTCGGGTGTGTACTGCGTGAAGCCGACTTCGCGTCCGTCCAGGAGCGCGACGTATCGGTGTTCGTTCGACTGGTGGACGACGGTGAGCGTTGTCAACTGAGCCTCGATGCTTGTGGCGGGGCTGCCACCTGCGTGGCAGCCCCGCCGGACGGTCAGGAGAGAGCGACGCGCAGCGACGCGGTGGCCAGCAGCACCGCGTGCTTTGCCGCTTCCGTGTCGTGCAGCTGGTTCACCATGACGAAGTCGTGCACGATTCCACCGAAGCGGGCGTTCGTGGCCTTCACACCGGCTTCACGGAGACGTGCTGCGAACGCTTCGCCCTCATCGCGCAGGACGTCGGCTTCCGCGGTGATGATGAGCGTCTCGGGAACGACGGCGAGCTGTTCGAGCGAGGCTCGCAGCGGGGAGACGGTCGGCAGTGCCCGCTGCGCCTCATCGGTCGTGTACTGGTCCCAGAACCACTTCATGCCGTCTCGAGCGAGGAAGTAGCCCTCCGCGAACTCCTCGTAGGAGGCGGTGTCGAACGCTGCGTTGGTGACCGGGTAGAACGCGACGAGCTTGCGGAACTCGACGTCTCCACGCTCTGCAGCGAGGAGCGTCAGAGCGATGGCCATGTTGGCACCCACCGAGTCGCCAGAAACCGCCATCCGAGACGCGTCGAGTCCCTTCGAAGCGCCTTCCGTTGCGACCCAATGAGCGGCCGCGTAGGACTGCTCGAGCGCGACCGGGAAGCCGACCTCCGGGGAACGGTCGTACTCGGGGAACACCACGGCGGCTTCCGAGCCGATCGCGAGGTCTCGTACCAGACGGTCGTGCGTGTGGGCGTCACCGAAGACCCATCCGGCACCGTGCACGTAGAGGATGACCGGCAGGTTGCTGGTCGTCCCTGCGGGCTTGACGATGCGGACCTTCACCGAACCGGTCGGTCCGCCCTGGATCTCGATCCATTCCTCGTCAACGTCGGGCTTGAAGATGGGCGCGTCCTGCACCGCGTCCACTGCCTTGCGACCCTCGGCCGGCGGCAGCTGGTAGAGGAACGGGGGCATCGACGTCGCGTCGACGAAGTCCTGCGCCGCAGGCTCGAGGGCGATCTTCTTGGGGTTTCCAGACATCACGTGCTCCTGTTGCTGGGTGAGGTCGAGCGTCTGCTCGACACGATCAGCATCGAACAATGGTCCGCTCGCCGAATCCGTGAGGTGACGTATCTGACCCCCGCGCATACGTCACGTCACGGATTCGCCGCCTCGATCTGCTCCAGCACACTCGATGTCGTTCCCATTGCACGAGTTGCTGCCACCAGGAGGCGCCATGTCCGAGGTCGACGACCGACCGGCCACCCGACCACGGACTCGTTGGGCAGCCATCGCTTCTCTCGGAGCCGGCGCTTTCGTCATCGTGGCTGCTGAGTTCCTGCCCGTCGGGATCCTCCCGGAACTGGCGAAGCACTTCGGGGTGTCCCTGGGTGCGGCCAGCGCAGTGGTGCTCGTCCCGGGACTCGTCGCCGGAGTGTCAGCCCCGCTCATCGTCGCTCTCGTTCGCAACCTGGATCGGCGACTGCTCGTCCTCGCGACGACCGCTTTGCTCGTCGCGTCGAACCTGCTCACCACGGTCGCCCCGGACTTCGGTGTTCTCCTCGTGGCACGCGTTCTCGTCGGGCTGTCGCTCGGCGGATTCTGGGCGGTCGGCCCGTCACTCGGAGTGCGTCTGGCAGCCCCAGAGAAGAGCGGGGTTGCGACCTCCGTCGTGCTTGCTGGCATCTCCGCAGGCACCGTGTTGGGTCTCCCGCTCGGTCAACTTGTCTCGGCGAGCAACGGTTGGCAGAGTGCGTTCCTCGGCGCCGCTGTCGCTGCAGCCGCCGTGCTCATCTTGCAAGCGATCACCCTTCCCTCGCTCCGCGGAGCCTCGGCAGCGGTTCCCCTGCGAGCGATCGCCGCCGTCGTCGCCCGGCGTCGGTCACGCGTCGTTCTCATCGTGACCGTGTTGGCGATCACTGGACAGTTGATGGCGTCGACGTACGTGGGCGCGTACCTCGGTGCGATCCACGGTTCCAGTACTCCGCTGCTCAGCGCGCTGCTGCTCACCTACGGGATCGTCGGGCTTGCCGGGAACCTCATCGCCGGCCGCATCCGGCTGTCGTTCCCGATTCTGTTCGGGTCGGCAGCGTTCGCGCTCAGCGTCGTCCTCGCCCTGCTCCCGTTCGCCGAGTCTTCACCGGTCGCCGCGATCGCCCTCGTCGTCGCCTGGGGGCTGCTCTGGGGGGCGTACCCGTTCATGCTGCAGTCGTGGACGATCTCGCTGGTTCCTGACGCTCCCGAAGCGGGGTCAGCCGTCCTGGTGACGTTCCTGCAGCTCTCGATCGCGCTGGGGTCGGCTGTCGGTGGCCTCGTCATCTCGTTCGGCGACCTCGAGGCGGTCTTCTTCGGCGCTGCAGTGCTCCAACTCGCAGCCGCGACCACCGCTCTGACACTCGGCAGGCGGAAGAACGCGTCGCCGGTCAGGGGAACGCCCGAAGGGCCCGTCGCACCACCAGCATGAGTTCCGCGCGAGAGGCTCCACCTGCAGCCTGCACCGCCAGCCCGGCGGACACGGTGCTCACGTACTTCGCGAGCTCTTCCGGGACCTCGGTGTCGTCGAGGTCGCCCTCCTCGACAGCCCGCTTGAACCGGTCGATGAGCCGCTGTTCGCCTGACATGCGGCTCTCAGCGAGGAAGTCGACCACCCCCTGGTCGGACTCTCCCGCAACCAGACCGCCCTGGATGGACAGACAGCCCGCTGGTTTCCCTGGCGTCGTGACAGCGATCGCGTTGCTGGTCAGGTAGGTCTCCGCTACAGCCCTGGCCGTTGAGCAGGCCAGAGCGTCCTCGACGTAGGCCATGTCGACCTCCGCGTACCGCGCGAGCGCCTTGCGAAAGGTCGACTCCTTGTTGCCGAACGCCGCGTAGAGACTTGGGCGGTTGATGCCCATCGCCGACGTGAGGTCATCAAGTGACGTCCCGTTGTAGCCCTGGCGCCAGAAGACCTCCACAGCACGGTCGAGCGCATCATCCAAGTCGAACGACCGCGGCCTTCCTCGTACAGCCATGGCTGCCTCCTCCCAAAATCAGCCAGCGCGGCCGCCCTCGCGGGTTCGCACGCACCGTCCTGTCGTACGTCAGGTGACGGATTCGCCACCTGACAGTCCCCACCACAGTGGTGGTAGTCCTCACGAACAGTACCAGTCAGTACAGATTTGACAAGCACGACGATCCGTGGTTCTCTCTCGTTCTGTACCAATCAGTAAGTAACCCGGGAGGCCGGGCGACGGAAGGAAACACCATGGGAGACTTCACCAACAAGACAGCGCTTGTCACCGGCGGCACCGCGGGCATCGGCCTCGCCGTCGTCCGCCGCCTGGTCCAGGAGGGCGCTCACGTGTTCGTGGCCGGCCGCCGGCAGGAAGCACTGGACACCGTGGCCGCGGAACTCGGTGACGCAGTCACCACTGTCCGGGGAGACGTCACGAAGGCGGACGACGTCGAGAACCTCTTCGCAGCCATCCGCGAGCACGGCGCCGGACTCGACGTCGTCTTCGCGAACGCTGGGGGCGGCGAGTTCGCAGCCCTCGGTGACATCAGCTGGGAGCACTACTCGTCGACCTTCGACGGCAACGTCGGCGGTGTCATCCGGACCGTGCAGGGCGCGCTTCCACTGCTCACCGCCGGTAGCTCGATCGTCTTGACCGGCTCGAACATCGACGTCAAGGGCAGCCCCGCCTTCAGCGTCTACGCAGCCACGAAGGCCGCCGTCCGCTCCTTGGCGCGCAGCTGGGCGGCGGAACTGATCGAGCGGAAGGTCCGCGTGAACGTCGTCTCCCCGGGCCCCATCGGCACGCCCGGCCTCAGCGGTCTCGCCTCCGCTCCGGAGGAGGCGGACGCACTCCTCGAGGGTCTCGCCGCGGGCGTGCCCATGGGTCGACTCGGCAGCGCCGATGAGGTCGCAGACGCCGTCCTGTACCTCGCGTCCGACCGCGCGAGTTACGTCACCGGCGCGGAGCTCTACGTAGACGGTGGCGCCAGCCAGATCTGACGCTTGCCGCGTCATCAACGCCGCCCTGCCACGCCGCTCACAGCGGCACAGCAGGGCGGCGTCCCCATCTTCGCCGGCCTGCAGCTCGGGCCCGGACACAGCAGAGGTCGCACATGAACGAGGACCGCTCGGAAGAACCAGTTGATGCGCCTCCCCCCGCTGAGGAGGCCGCGGCTGTTCTCTCAGATCGACCGCTCGCGTTCTTCAACGCACTCCTCACGGAGCACTTCGTACTCCAGTCCGTCCGCGGGGTGACTGTATCCGAGTCGTCGTCCAGAGCGTCGATCTACCTCATGACACTTTCCAGTGCGCTCGTCGCCTACGGGTTCCTCGCGAGGACCGAGTACGCACTCGGCTATCTCGCTGTGGTGATCCCCGTGATCGTGTTGCTCGGCGTCTTCACCTACGTTCGCCTGGTGCAGACCTCACTCGAGGACGTCGCAGCCCTCATCGCGATGCAACGCATCCGGCGCTGGTACGGCAGCTTGCTCCCCGGAGCCGCTGCGTACTTCCCCCTCCCGGATGAGGCACGAGCTCCAAACGAGATGCTGGAGATCGGGTGGCGCGGCTCGTGGAGCGGAGTGTTCTTCACCCTGTCCTCGGCAATAGCGGGCGTGAACTCGATCGTTGCCGGAGCTGGCGTCGCGCTGTTCCTCGCGAAAGCGACGTCCTCAGGTACGGCGATCGGAGTCGGTATCGGTGCCACGCTCGTGCTGGTCACAGTCCACGGGCTCTACCAGGAGCGGCAGTACTCGCATCTACTCAAACTCGAGTCGAACGGCTCATAACCCACCAGCGACTCCGTCGGCAAGCACGACGCGGTAGTTGAACTCTCCTGTGCCGTACTTCCGCACTAGTGCCCAAAACAACAAACCGAGATGCTCAACCGCTCGAGAAGTCGTGATGTCGCCGAGGTCAATCTGCGCCGCTTCGCTCCACCCGATGCTGACCAGCAGGTCGCTCACAACACGTTTGGCGCGCTCGTCGTTGCCGGACAGAAACACGGTCGTCTCGCTGAGCGCCGACGGGTCGCCAGCTATGTACCCAGCCATGTTGTTCAACGACTTCACCACCAGAGACGACGGCAACAGGTCCTGCAGCTGCTCGCCGACACTGCTGTTGGGGAAGCGAAGGCCGCCATCAGAGGTGAAGGCGTTACTCACATCGAGAACCACCTTGCCTTGCAGCGCTTCCTCAAACTCGGGCAAGAACGCAAGTGCTGTCTCCCCGGGAAGCGCGACAACAATGACGTCGGCACGAGCGATGGCTTCCGCAGTGGACACCACTAGCGCGCCAGCGAGGAGTTCCTCCCTGCGGTGCCGTGACCCGAAGATGACGTCATGACCCGCGCGGACGAGAGCGGGAGCGAAATCCGTCGCGAACCGACCTGTCCCCAGGAGAGCTATGCGCATGAACACAGTGTTGCAGACGGAGGCCGCCAGGAAGCGCGACTGCTGCCTATTAGCCCGTCGGCTCGTTCGCAATACGCAGCACCGGAACTAGGGGCAGTCCGACCGAGGGCGAGCCATACCAGTGCCGTGACGTGCTGACGCTCATCGTGACCTACAGAGAGAGAGCTCCGACCGCCGGATCCGGACCGGGCTACGCGTGCCGTCCTAGTTCGCAGGCACTGGCCGGTCCGGACGGGATCGAAGGAAGCGTCGAGCTTTCGCAACCGGTGCCACCCTTCAGCACCCGGGGACGACGAAATGGCAGTTGCGACCGAGGCCGCGGTCGAGATGCCCATGACCGTCCACAAGTACGGGGCTTGTACTAGAGAGCGGCAGCGCCAGCGGCGTCATCGACTCCAGCGTGATACTGAGTCCTCATGCAACACTGTCTGACTACTTCGGCCGACCCGACGACTACAGCGGGCGGCAGCCTTTCTCGCCTCCGACGCAGGACATGGTTGTCCACCGCGGTGATCCCCGTCTCCCGAGGAGGACACCGACTGCGCGCGGAAAGCGGAAGGGCCCGGAACGCAACGCGTCCGGGCCCCGTCAACCGATCACGGCGATTCGTTACTGCTGCGCGACTGGCACGGCTTCTGCTGAGGGGACCGCTTCGCTCGACCCGCGCTTCGAACGGGTGACTTCGTCCGGGGTCTTGAGGAACGGCGTCAGGACGGCGCTCAGGATGTAGAGACCGGCGTAGATCCCGAGAACTCCTCCGGCTCCGAGCGATTCGTAGAAGAGGCCCGCGATGGCGGGAGCCACGAAGGTCGACAACCCGGCCCCGAGGTTCAGGATGCTCATCGATGCGCCCTTGTTGTCGGGAGCGAGGAGCGGGAACAGTGCCGAGAGCGGGACGTACCCGGCCATGGTGACGCCGCAGAGGCAGAGCACGAGGGTCATGAGGGTGACGTTGTGGCCGATGACCTGCGGGGTGAAGAACAGGACGACGAGGACGACGGCGTAGGCGACACCACCGACCCATCCGATGGTGCGACGCCAGCCGATCTTGTCACCGACGTACCCGAAGAACAGGTTGGCGAAGATCGCAACGGTGAAGACGAGCGACCACATCTGCAGCCACTGTGTGGTGGTGTAGCCGAAGGTGGCGAGGTAGAGCGGCATGAACACGGGCAGGCCGTACTGGGCGATCCCGTTGATCGTCTTGACGACCAGGCCGGCGGAGACCCGCGGTCGGCCGAGGAGGGTGACTGCCTTCGACAGTTCCTTGGCGCTGAACGGGTGCAGTTCGGATTTCGGGATCGTCGCCTTGTTGACGAACACACCGATGATCGTGCCGATGATGACGAAGGCCAGGCCAGTCCAGAGGACGGCGATGTGGCCGAGGACCGGGAGCACGATGGATGAGTAGAACGGTCCGACGACGCTGAGGCCGAGGGAGAACATGAACCAGAACCAGCCGGCGGCCATGCCACGGCGCTCCAACGGGGCGCTGTAGTTGATCCAGGTGAGGAACGAGAACGCGAACAGCGGGTAGCCCAGCCCGCGGATCGCGTAACAGACCAGCATGACCGGCCAGTCGAGCGCGGCGACTCCGTATCCGATGAACCCGACGCTGCCGACGACGAAGGCGCCGGTGGCGATGAGCATGACCTTGCGGGGGCCGAGCGTCTGCACGAGGACACCGGAGAGCCAGGCTGCGATCGCGACGGTGATGCCGTACACGGTGATCAGGAGCGCGGTGTCGGGCACGGCGACTCCCCGGGAGACGAGCCACGGGGAGATCCAGCCTTGCTCGACTCCGTCGCCGATCATGAAGAACACGAGGCCGATGTAGCCCCAGATGAGGTTGCTCGGCAGACCGATACGGTCCAGTACACGGTTCACGTGAGAACCGACCTTTCAATTCACGTCATTGGGAAAGTGTGTTCAGGTGCACGCCTTCGGCGTGCGACGGGCCGACCGGCTGAAGTCCGCCACCGGTCGGCCCGGGTGTTCAGCGCGTCAGTTCGGCGGCGTACTTGGCAGCGCCGATGCCGAGGAGCTCGTTCCGGAGCTGCTGCGCGGCGATGCCGTCCTGCGACCGGATCACGTCCGTGATGCGGTCGACGCCGACGGCCTTCACCTTCTCGAAGAACAGCTCGACGGTGGCGCGGTTGGTCTCCGCCTCGTCCTGCGCGTCCTCCCGGATCGGGAAGGTGTCGAAGTAGATGACGCCATCCCACTCGTAGCGGAGGAGGAAGTAGATCATCTCCATCGTCTCGAACGGGTGGATCGAGCCGATCAGCAGGCCGTCGTCGTGGGCGTTGTTGCCGTCGTTGAGGTGGATGCCGAACAGCTTGCCGTCCTCGAGCAGGAGCGAGGCACCGAAGCCGGGCTGGTCGCCGGCCATGAGCATGTGCGCGAAGTCGAGCGTCGCGCCGAGGTTGGGTCGGTCGATCCGCTTGATGATGTCGAGGGTCTGGCCGAAGCTGTTGATCATCGAGTGCACGCGCTCTTCGTAGGGCTTGTACTCGATGCTGATGCGAAAGTCGGGGCGGTAGTCGGCGAGTTCCTGGAACGCCTCGACGATGCGCTGCAGGTCCTTGGCGTAGTCCTTCTGGAACGTGAAGTCATAGCCGTCGAAGCCGAGCCAGACGGTGAGCAGGTCGCTGCCGCAGGTGGCAGACGCGTCGATGGCTTCCTTCGCGAGGTCGATCGCAGCCCGACGGATCGTTTCGTCCGGGTTGCTGAACTCGCCCGCGACGAACTGCTTCCGGAACCGGGTCGCGGTCCCGTTGAGGGTAAGCCCGAGTTCATCGAGCAGCGCTTTCATGGCGGCAGGGTCGAGGTTCTCGAAGTGCTCGGGGTAGTTGAGGTCGACGTAGTCGATGGCGTCGGTCGCGGCGACGCGGCGGAGGGCGGCGGACACGTCGCCGCCGCTGACGAATGAGTTGAGACGAGTAGCGAACTTCATGGCGGCGAACGTAACAGGGATGACAACCGTGGTCAACTTTTTCCGTTCTGCGTCATTGCGGACGCGGTTCGGTTGACAACAGTGGTCAGCGGCGTCGTATGCTCGACGGGCCGTCCTCGGCGCTGAGCGCAGCGGATGGCACGAACCGGCTGGCTTCGACCAGCGACACGACGAGGTGGAGGTCCCCATGGCGAGCGGTCACGTTCTGGTCATCGGCAGCGTGAACTACGACTACATCGTCACGCAGGACCGGCTTCCACGCCGGGGCGAGACGTACGTCGCATCGGATCTCCGTGGAGCCTTCGGCGGCAAGGGAGCGAACCAGGCGGTGCAGGCTGCTCGCCTGGGCTCGCAGGTGCGATTCATCGGCTCGACCGGTGGTGATCAGCTCGGGCAGATCAGCCTCGACAACCTGCGGAGTCAGGGCGTCGAGTGCCACATGCGTCCGACCGATCTCGGCAACGGACTCGGCATCGTTCACGTCACCGGCGAAGGCGATGTCTACGCGACGATCTTCGAGGGTGCCAACGGTGCTGTCGACGCGGCGTGGGTCGAGGAGAACCGGGAGCTGTTCGCCGGCGCTGGTGCTGCGGTGATCCAGAACGAGATCCCCGCGGAGGCGAACGAGCGTGCCGTGCAACTCGCAGTGGCCGCAGGTACCCCCGTGATCTACAACGCAGCACCGGCTCGCCCGGTGCCGACCCGCGTGAGCCGTCAGTGCGCATGGTTCGTCGTCAACGAAGACGAGGCTGCCGCCTACATCGGCCGTGACCTCGGCGACGTCCACGACGACCGGGCCATGCGCGAAGCTGTCGACCGGCTGCGCGACTACTGCTCCAGCGTCGTCCTCACCCTCGGAAGCCGAGGCTGCTATGTTGCGACCGGCGAGGACGTCGTCTTCATTGAAGCGATCCCGACCCACGCCGTCGACTCCACTGGCGCTGGAGACTCCTTCATTGGAGCCTTCGCCCACGCGCTCGTCGGCGGTGCCGACCCCTTCGCCGCGGCGGCAGACGCATCACGTGTCGCGTCGATCACCGTCGAAGGTCTCGGAGCACAGTCCAGCATGCCTACCCACGAGGTGCTCAGCCGTGAAGTCCTTTGAGCGACACCAGCTCATCCTCGACCAAGCATCATCCGGAGAACCGGTCACCATCGATGCGTTGATCGACGCCACCGGCGCATCACCATCGACAGTACGACGCGACATCAAAGCGCTCGAGGAAACCGGACGCATCGTCAGCCTCCGTGGAGGGGCGATCCGGCTCGAAGACGCAGCAACCGAAGTGCCCGTTGCCGCGAAGTCGTTGATCAACCCCGACGAGAAGCGTTCGATCGCAGAAGCGGCCGCCGCCCTCATCAGCGACGGGGACACGATCTACCTCGACTCAGGGACGACAGCGACAGAGGTCATGCGTGCGCTGCACGGCATCACCGTGCACGTCATCACGTCGAACACGCACGCACTCGCGCTCCCCATCGCGCCGACCGTGACGGTGACAGTCCTCGGCGGTGACCTCCTGCCCGACATCGGTTCCGTCGCCGGCCCCATCACAGACCGTGAACTCAACGACCTCTACTTCGACAAGGCCTTCATCGGCGTGACCGGCATCGACGCGGATGCCGGTGTCACCACCTTCGACATCCGCGAAGCGACGAAGAAGCGAGTCGTGCACGCACATAGCCGGCACACGTACGTCCTCGCCGACAGCAGCAAGTTCGACCACATCTCGCTCTGCCACGCGTTCCCCCTCGCCGACTGCACCGTCATTACCGACAAACAGGGAGACGTACTGTCCGCAGCAGGCGCCGCAGTCATCGCCACCTGACACGGAAGGTCTCATCACGTGAGACGTCTGCACTCGACTGACCACGAACGGGACCAACGGCAGCGCCCTCAGTCACCCATTCGCTAGGTGGCACTGACGGCCCTCTGCTGCTGGCGCTGGCGGCAACAGGGACGATCCCAAAGCGCCG
The DNA here is from genome assembly GCF_003234615.1 of Curtobacterium sp. MCPF17_001. NCBI lineage: Bacteria > Bacillati > Actinomycetota > Actinomycetes > Micrococcales > Microbacteriaceae > Curtobacterium > Curtobacterium sp. MCPF17_001. The sequence continues at coordinate 62,285 of NZ_QKSL01000013.1, read as the reverse complement.
ATTCGTTCCGTGCGTGGGGTCGCCCGGGGCGGGGCGAGGGGTTGATCACCCACCCCACCACCCGCGGCGGGTGGTGGGGTCAGCTCGTAGTTGAGGTCGCCATCTCGTCGAGCAGCCGGGGTGGAGGCTAACTCTCACACCTCGATCGAGTGATCGTCGAATGAGTCGAAGTCGGGAACGTTGAAGGGGCTGGAGAGGTCGCCGTCGTCTCGGTCCTCGTCGGGGACGTCGTCAACCTCGAACGTGATCGGCACACCGGGGGTGACGACCACGTCCAGCGACCGGTTGCCGTACAGGGTGACTTTTACGAGGACCGCGCGAGCGCGGTCGGCTTCCACAACGGCCGTTTCAAGCGTGTGCAGGTCCTGGCCTTGCGCCAGCGGGTATGCGGTTCCATCGACGTTCATCGTGATCCGACGCAAAAGGGGCCCTGTCTGTTCAGCAGGCCCAAGTGAGCTGCGGTGGCCGACCAGCCACCGACAACAGAACGCCCGGCTCCTCGAGCTTCGCGAACAGCTCCGCATATCTCTCTGCCCGCCTCTTGGCGGCCTTCTCTAGTGCAGAGCCTCCTTGCCATGAGCCAGCCGTCCATAGACCAGCCTCGACGAGATACTTGAAGACAGGCACGTACGTCGTGATTGGCAGCTTGGGATACACCTTGGAGATGACCAGATCCGCAGGCAAATCTCAAGCAGGGCTCTGTAGCACGTCATCGAAAAGGTCCTGACGGGTGAGTCCGACGATGCCAACTGCCGTCATCTTCGCTCCGACGCCAAAAACGACGTCCAACCCGCTAGGTATTCATCATCGAGCGAGGTCGCGGCGCCCCAGCTGGGGGCGTACTCGTCGGAGTCCTATGCTCGGTGTAGCTCCGGTCCTCCGAGTGACACATCTGTGCAGGTCAGCCGCACCGCGAAGTACGCCGCAGGCACATCGCTGCCTACGGAGACGTCGAGCAGCTCGCCCGCGTCGCCGTCGAGCCCGGTCGCTTCGGAATTCGCGGCGGGAGGCCTCACGTAGGTTCTCGCTTTCTTCGACGCCGCCTCCGGGGAGCACGCAGTAGCTCCGGCCGTCCTTGAGCCGTCGGATCACGAGCACCTGCTCGTCGTGCACGACGACTTCCGATAAGCAGTCACGCTGGCGGTCAACGCCGATACGAGACAAACTGAGGCCGGAACTGAGAATCTGAAGAACTTCCAGACATTTTCACCCGCCTAGTCACACGAAACTGAGTCGACGGACTCACTACTTGTCGCCAACTCCGCTCGCGAGTCTCGGCGACGGCGCGCGTGTCACTCGATTCGACCAAACATCTTGTCGCCGTTTCGACGGCGCTAGGGCGGTCTCGATAGCCGATAACGGTTCGGACGGTAGACAGGGCCATGCCTTCCTCCGACGACGTCCCACACCTCTTGCAGACGGTCATCGACACGCCTGCACCGCGCGAGCTGGCCGAGTTCTACCGGTCGCTCCTGGGTCTCCGGTACCGCGATGGTGACGCACCCGACGCCGACGAGTCGGAGCAGCCCGAGTGGTTGGTGCTGACCGCCGACGACGGAACTCGCCGCCTGGCCTTCCAACTCGCTCCTGACCTGCCACGACCACAGTGGCCGACAGGCTCACCCCCGCAGATGCTCCACCTCGACCTCACCGTGGACTCGACAGCAGCCCTCGAACAGCAACGGGCTCGCGCCCTACGCCTCGGAGCGGCAGTTTTGAATGATCGATCCGCCGATGTCGACGAACCCCTCATTGTCTTCGCTGACCCTTCCGGGCACCCCTTCTGCATCTTCGTCGCACCGCGCACCGCGTCCCGATCGCTTTGCGATCAAGGACGGAGCCGAGAACGTCGATAGCCGACCGCGGCGCTCGCGAGGATGACGACGGCGCAGGCGAGCGTGACCCAAGCGAACACGTTGACCGAGCCGGTCGTGAAGAGAACGACTGCGGCTGCGCCGAACACGAGTCCAAGCAGCAGGAACACGAGCCATACGGCGTTCGGTCGAGTCATGAGACGAAGATACCGGCGCCCGACGACGGGCTTCGAGTTACGGCCTGCGTCCGAAAGACGATCGGCCAACGGGCCGTTCCATGGGCTTGACTGGGTGGCCATGAGCCCGCGAAGCAATCGACCACCGCTGATGAGCTGGGGCGCTTCTCGTTCTTGGCCGCGACAGCGGTCGTCGTGGGTGTTGTGCTGCTAGCGGGTGCTGTTGTTGCAGCGCAGGGACGTCTTATCGGCGGTGATGATGGAGTTGGGTGCCTGACGGACCCTGCTGTTGTGGGTGCTGAGTTCGAGGAGGAGGTCGGGATCAGTGTCACCCCGTCGTACTGGCCGCTTGGCACCGACTGCACGCTCGTCGGACCGTCGGACCGTAGCGCAGTCGTCGCCGAGAGTGACTGGGCGATGACAGCTGTTGCTCTCACGGGCATGGGTCTGGGAGCGGGACCAGTGCTCCTCCTGCCGTTTACGAGTCTCGGAAGACGTCGCATCGTTCGATCGGGTGACCGTTAGCCGATCGTGCTGCGGGACGCCTCCAGCGCCTTATGGTGCTGCTTGATGATCAAGCAGTGCGTAAGCACCTTCGACCGGTGGCGATGTGAGCGGGAAGTCGATCACGTCGGCGACCATGAGCAGATCATCGGCCACGAGCGCACCAGATGGAATGAGAACGCGGCGGGCAAGCAGCTGCGCGATCTGCGGTCACAGCGGTCCGCCCAATAGCGGATCGTCTACCGGCACACCGAATTGAGGCGCATCGACGCCGAGGAGTCACTTGGCGAGCTGCGCTGGCCGTAGACGGTCCACGAGGAAGACTGCCACCACCCCGAGCATGATGATCGCGCCTTTTCAATCGACAGCACCGGGCACCGGGCACCAGGCACCAGGCACCAGGCACCAGGCACCAGGCACCAGGCACCGGGCACCGGGCACCGGGCACCGGGAGGAAGACTTCCCATCCGCTCATAGGAGACGGACTGAAGCTTCCAACGACCTGCACCGATGGTGCTACAGGATGCGGTACCTGACCTGACGCAGTTCTCGAAGTCGGCTTGCTGGGAGGCCCCCGGCCCTCGCGACTGCGCTGATGGGCGACCCAACGTGCAATGGATGCCTCGATCGGGTCGGATGAGCGTCGACGAGGAGGACGCTGTTCCGTTTCCCAGAAGAGTTGGTGGGCATCCAACCAGGACTTCCACACTGCGTCCCTCGGGTCCCATGTGAACCCCGGCAGGATTTCGAGTCGCGCCCGCTGGTACTCGGTCATGCCCGCACGCGTCGACGGTCGGCGCTGGTAGGCGAGTCGGTCGACGAGGCGCTGCTCTTCGGTTCGCGGGCGTGGACGAGCAGCGCTCGCGGACGGTAGCCGGCCAGTCGCCGCCGTGAAGGCGTCGAGGTCGTGCACCGTCGTCACCCATCGCTGGACGGAGGCCGTGGGTATCGGGTCCTCACCGACGTCTGCGAGGTAGTAGTCGAGGCTGCGGCGCTGATCGGGGGTGAGCTGGTTGGCCGGCATGGTCGCGATCGCTGCCCATCGGTCGCGCAGGCGAACAAATCGGGGGTTCGGGGTCGACACGGCGGTCCTTTCCGAGCCCGCGGGTCGGCCTCGAAAGCGCTATGCGCGGACGGGTGCTCGATCCGGTAGGCGCGCTGATCCAGACCCACTTGGAGCCAAGAACAGGACGACTTTGGACGGGCGGATCACTACGGTTCTGACGTCCACCGTCTGAAAGGCCGACTCCTGTGTCCTACCCAGAACGCACATCCGCGACGTACACGCCGCTGCTCGCACTGCCTTGGTGGGACACGGTAGGGCCCTTCCTCACACCGCTCGTGGAAGACGCAGCCGACCATCTCGACCTCGACCCGCGTTTGCTCTACCCAGTGGTCACCCCGTTCGTTCTCTGGTGCTGGCAGGACCGGGGGCTCGACCTCGAGCCTGGTCAGGTCTTCCGGCAAGCCGTGATCGAACAGTTCGTTGCCACAGGGATGCCCGACTACGCGCGAGGAAGCCGCAACACCTTCCGAGGACGTCTTCTCCGGGTCGCGAACGTCGTGGGGACGGCTTCTCAGCGTGACCTCCGGCCCATCGGCAGATCGGCGCCGACGACGCCGTACTCGACCGCCGACATCGCTCGCTTGTGGTCCTGGTCAACTTCACAGAACACGCCCGCGCGTCAGACAGATGCGCGGGTGCTCCTCGCATTGGGGCTCGGGTGCGGTCTCGCTGCTCGAGAGGTACTCAACCTCCGCGTGCGCGACATCAGCCCTGACGGCTCGTTGGTCACCGTTCCTTCAGGGCGCCAGCGCACCGTCAGCGTCGATGGCCTCTGGCGCGCTCCGCTTGCTGATCGCGTCGTAGCGGCGGGCAGGGACGAGTGGGCCTTCAGGCGTCGCCGCAACTCCGTGGACGTCGGTCAGATCACCGATTTCGTGCAACGACATCGAACCGCCGAGGACATTCGTGTTGTGCGGATGCGCGCCACCTGGCTGGCGGGGAGGATCCGCGCGGGCCAACCGACCACAGACCTCTTGCGTGAGGCTGGCCTCACCCGGTTCGCCGCGCTAGATCGGTACCGAAGCAGTCCCTGACCTGGGCAAAGCCCCTCAGCTCACAGGTGGGTTGGGGCTCGCGGTATAGGGCGCTCGTGATCAAGAACACGAACCGCCCGTCAGGGGCTCGGCTCAGCCCGCGAGAACCCCAGCCGCGGGAGCAGATGGAGCCCCCGATGGCCGACCGCATCGACCAACGAATCCAGAAATTTCAACCACAGGTCAACAGGCACGTGTACGAAGTGATCCGCAACGACGTCATCGCCCTTGCTCGTGCGTCAGAGCCGCGGTCGATCTCTGACGCGCGGCGCGCGATGACGATGCTGAACGGCTTCGTGTCGTCCGTCTACACGAACGTCGGCGGCGACCTGACCGCCGACGCTCTCCTTCGTCCCTCCGTGATCATCCGCTACCTCAACACCGACACGCTCCACATACGCTACGTGTCCCGCTTCGACATCGCCCGGTTCCTCGGGACGCTCACCGAACGGCTCACCGGTCGTCAGGTGATGCGGCTTGCCCCGCCGCCGAGCACCCGCTCGAAGCCGTACACGAACGCAGAACTCGGGAAGCTCGTTTCCTGGGCGGGCAGCATGAACAGTGAGCTGCAGGCTCGCAACGCCTGGGCTCTTCTCGCGCTCGGCGCAGGTTGTGGCCTGACGGCAGCGGAGATCGCATCTTGCCGGCGGTCCGATGTCGAATTGATCGACGGCATCTGGTGGGTGAACGTCTCCGGTGAACGCGCTCGTCGGGTTCCCGCCCGTCGACAGTGGGCATCCGCTCTCGAACTTGCATGCGATCACTCCGAGGAATACCTCTTCCACGGGTACCGCCTCGACGAGTACCCGCCGCGAATGATCCAGTCGTTCGTTTCAGACCATCCCGCCGAGGTACGCCTGAGCCCCCTGCGGCTGCGCTCTGGCTGGATCGTCGGTCTGATCGACAATGGCGTTCCGCCCACCTACATCGCTGCCCTCGCCGGGCTGGCGAACGTCTCGTCACTTAACGACTACTTCGCCTTCGCCGCGCCGAGCGCGCTCACCGATCATCTGCAGGCCATCGTCGGCGGCCGCGAGGTGACGCGATGATCACGAACGGCACTCCCCCGGTCGGTGACCTCCTAGAACGCTCGACCCCGGACAACGAAACCGGTGCACCCTCCGCCCGCATGCTCGCTGACCGGAAGCAGACACTCGCCTCGGCCGATCCGTCCGACGAGCTCTACGCGGACGCGTTCGAGATGCTCGGCAAGATGCTGGACGCGCGTGGTCTCGACATCCAGCAGGACGAGGTCGAGGACTCCGTCGCAGCCGCCCGCCGGTACTCGTTCAACGACGTCAAGCGCATGCGCGGCCGCCTGCTCGCCTCCCGCGCGGACCTCCTGCTCGACGGTTTCGACTCGGAGGAACGTCGACCCGGAGCAGGTGGTCGACCGGCCACCATCAATCGACTTGCCCTGCTGACCGGGCTGTGCATGCTCGCGCTGGACAACCGTCCCCTGTGGATGCGCCAACTCGGCTCCTTTTTCAAGAACCAGATCGACGACGACGCGCGGGAACTCCTCGGGCTTCCCGACCCGAACAGCAAGCCGAGCCTGCAGAGCAAGCGGAACTGGGAACAGAACTGCCGCAACGCGTTCCAGCGCATGCTCGGTCTGATGGACCCCTACCCGTACAGCCGCTACGAGAACCGTCCGTACTCGGAGCACGCCCAAGAGCGCGCCGAGCACGAAGCTCACCACCTCGAGCGTGAGAAGAAGATGTACGAGCGTCTGGGCGACTTCGCGGACTTGCTCGTCAACATGACCTTCCACATGCAGCCTCGACGGCTCCGTCGAGCATCCGCACGTGAGAAGGTCAACGTCTCCTTTGACCAGACATTCATGTCGTCTCCGCTCAGCCGCACCGTCACCGCGTCACGGCTTCCGGCGAAGATCCAGGAGCAGCGTGCGCTCGAAGCCGCCGGTCGGCCGAAAGCCGGAATTGTCGACTCCTGGTCGGGCTACTACGTCCGAGAGACCGAGGACCGTCAGGATGGCGCGCCCGGCACCGCTCCGGCGTACGGAAGCGGAAGACCCACGACCAAGGTCGGTTGGCAGGCATCGATCGCCATGCGCGTTGACGATGGGATCGGCCTCGGGCGACACCCGAAGTTGATCCTCGCGACTGCGCTCAGCATGCCGAACGTGGGCGTTGCAGAAACCGCAGCGGACCTGCTCATCCGTATTGCGGACAATGGCCACCGGCCCGGTCTCGCTGCCGCTGACAAGGAGTACTGGGCGAACGCCATCCCGTCGCGCCTGCAGATCCCGGCGACGGCACGAGGCTGGCTGCCCAGCACTGATTACAGGATTGATCGTCTAGGCAAGTGGGGCGACGGACATCGCGGCGCCATCTTCGTCGAGGGCAAGGCAATGTGCCCGGCTACTCCAAAGTCGATCATCGACGCCACGAAGGATCGCATGCAGGGACGTATCGATGACGTGACGTACCACAAGCGACGCGGCAACCGTCGGTACTTCGAACTGCGCCCGAAAGCGAAGCCGGATGCTCGCGGAAACGTGAACATGATGTGCCCGGCCGCAGGCAAGAGTCCGACCGTCATCTGCCCGCTCCGCGAGATGCTCAAGACAGCCTCGAACAGCAAAGACCGGTGGGAGATCGAGGACGACGACCCCAACCTGCCCGACCGGGCGCTGATGGACGACATCTGCAAGCAGCACTCCGTCCAGTTCACCCCTGAGGACATGCCCCCGGCGTTCCAGGGGCTCGCCTACCGGTCACCGGAATGGCACGACTTCCACAGTCACGCCCGCAATTCGATTGAATCGCTGAACGGCAGCTTGAAGGGCACGCACCACGGCAACCTCGACGACCACGACCGTCGCAGGGTCCGCGGCTTCGCTGCTGCGTACGTCTTCCTCGTGATCATGGTGGTCGCGTTCAACATGAGACGCATCGCCGACTTCCTCGAGGCAGAAGCAGAAGAGTCCCGGCGAGAGAACCCGCAGGCGCCACCCGTTCAGCGTGCCCGAGACCGCAAGTACGCCAACCCCTACACCGCGACCCTTCCCGGTGGAGCTCCTGACGAAGTCGAACTCGCCAGACGCAGGGAGAAGAAAGCTGAAGGTGCTCGGCGAAAAGCTGAGCTCAGGGCAACGTCGCGCACGCCGCTTCGAACCTGATCCCGAACGAACGCGTCGCCACGGTCCGCGACTTCAGCACCCTCAGCCGCGCTTCCACCGAACCCCAAACCTCCAAGCGGTCTGTCCGACCCCTACTGCGCTCCGGTTGCGACATCTGCCGCAGCGCTGCCGGCCCTGAGTACCCCGGCTCGCGCTGATCCCGTCTTTTCGGGGTGCTCCGGCGCGCCCGGAAACGGCTGACGACGAGCTGGACGGGCGCAGAACGTTCTCAACGACGCAATGATCGTGTTGCGCCAGCCGGATCGATCCGCTGCCGCGCAAGAAGAAGGCCCTTCCCGGAGACATTCGGGAAGGGCCTTCTTTTTGCCGTCGAGTTCTTAACACACTAACTACGACGGCCCTTCGGTCGGGCTGACAGGATTTGAACCTGCGACCCCTTGACCCCCAGTCAAGTGCGCTACCAAGCTGCGCCACAGCCCGCGAGTCCCAGAAGGACCCAGACCCCGCCTCCACGAGGGAGACTGCGGGCCCCACCCCACACCCGACCGAGCGTGGAGCAGCCCGTCAAGCATAGCGGAAGCGGGAGCCCCACCGCGCCACGACGACGGACCCGCGCGCGTCACCCCCGCAGGTGCATCGGCTGGACGACCCGCCGCTCCCGCGACAGCCAGGGCAGCGCGAACCCGGCGAGCAACGCCCCGAGTCCGTCCGCCGCCAGGTCGCCGATGGTGTCGTCGTACCCGACGAAGATCGTGTCGTCGACGAGGTTGTGCCCGAGCCACTCGCCGATCTCCCACACCGAGCCGATCGCCATCCCGGCAGCGAGCGCCACGAGGGCGGACAGCAGCACGCCGGCGCGCGGGGCCGAGACGACGACGCCAGCGTCCGAGGCGATCACGACGAGCAACGCCGCGAGCAGCCCGACCAGGATGACGTGGACGAGCTTGTCCCAGAGGAACACGGTCGTGTACCAGTCGAGCACGCTGCTCCAGGCGGCGACCAGGCAGAGCAGCACGACGGCCGCGTCGAACGTCGGTCGCAGGCCGAGCATGCGCGGAACGACGGTGCCGAGGAGTGCGAGGGTCGTCACGGCGAACGCGACCGCTCCCCAGCCGACGGCGGCGACGGGCACGCTCACCAGGGTGACGATGCGCAGGACGTCCGCGGCCCAGACGGCGCCGTGCGGCCGTCGGAGGAACGTCGGCCCGAAGGTGTCGATCACGCGGTCGCCTGGAAGGACAGCACGGCGTGCACGGCGAGGTGGTCGGACGGCCACACTCCCCCGGGCCGCCGTGTCGAGATCGCGGCGCGGGACACGACGGCGTCCGCGGTGGCGAACACGCCGTCGATGCGCGGCTTGTCGGCGCGCGGCTCCCGGTAGGCGGCGTACGTGCCGAGTTCCGCCGTCTCCAGGCGGGAGGCTCGCCTCCAGGTGTCCGTGATGCCCGCCTCCGCCAGTGCTCGCCACGGTGCCGACCCGGCCGGCGCGTTGCAGTCGGCCATCACGACGGCGGGCAGGCCGGACTGGGCGACGATCCGGCCGAGCAGTTGCGCCGAGCGGAGTCGGGCCCATGGCGATGCGACGTCGAGGTGCGTGGCCAGTGCCAGGAACCGTCGTCCGGTCGCGTGGTCGTCGAGGACGGCGCCGACCGCGTGCCGGCGGAAGGCGGTCGCCCACGAGCGGGAGCCGGGGCGCAAGGGTGTGCGGGACATCGCCCACGACCGGCGCTCGACGACGGTGCAGCGCTCGGTGTCGACCAGGAGCCCGACGGCCTCCCCGTCGCCGAAACGGTCACGGCCGAGCAGGACCGCTTCCCAGCGCGACCCGATGCCGGTGGCGAGGTCGACGGCCTGGGGGCGCAGGGCCTCCTGGACGGCGAGCACGGTGGGCTCCTCGGAGGCGACGAGTGCCACCACGGCGTCGCGGCGGTGTTCCCACGAGTCCGGGTGGCCGGTGGGTCGGGGCACGCTGCGGCGCAGGTTGAGGGTCATGCAGTGCAGGTCGGGAGCGGCCACCGGCCCGATGATCGGTCGGTCGTCGGCCTGTCGGTGCATGCTCCCCTTCTACGAGACGGCACGGATGCCCTTCTCAGGGAGACGTCGGCTCGCCTCCTAGGGTGGGCCGATGCGTTCTCGACCCGTCCGTGCCCTGCTCGCGCTCGCTGTGACCGGTCTGGTGCTCGGGGTGACGGCCTGTTCGGGTGCGGCTCCGACCCCGCGTCCGGCGCTCGCCCGAGCGTCGTCGGACACCGTGACCGTGGTGGCGGAACGGTCCGCCGCGGACCGTTCGGTCCGGACGAGTCGTGCCCTCTTCCGATCCGCGCCGGGTGCTGTCGTCGCGCCCGCCGGAGACGCCGATGCCGTCCGCGACGCGGCGAGCGCCGCGGTCCGCGCGCACGTTCCGGCCCTGCTCGTCGACGCCGGATCGAAGAAGGCGACCACTGCCGTGACCGACGAACTCGAGCGTCTCGGGGCGTCCTGGTACCGGGCGTTCGGCGACGCGACCCTCGACACGCAGATCGAGGAGCGGGACGTGCCGGAGGTGGGCCGGCAGGCGGAGGCGGGCCGGGCCTCCCGGCAGACGGTGCTCGTCGCGGACCGGTCGGACGACGCTGCCGCGGTGGCGACGGCCCGCGCTGCCGACGCTCAGGTGGTGGAGATGCCCTCGGGCGTGTCGGACCCGGCTGCGTCGGGGGCGGTCGTCAGCGCGCTGCACGGTGCGCAGGGGCGGCCGACGCTGTTGCTCGGGGCGTCGTTCGCGGACCTCGGCCATCCGGAGTGGGTGGTCCGGGCCGCGCAGACCGGGTACCGGATCGGCGGGGGTGGGCAGCGTCCGTTCGACGGCCACCGGTACACGGCTCTCTACGGCGCGCCCGGGGCGCCGGTGCTCGGCGTCCTCGGCGAGCAGGACCCGGCCGCGAGTGTCGCGCGGGCCCGGAAGCTGGCGGAGCAGTACCGCGGGCTGTCCGACGTGCCCGTGACGCCCGCGTTCGAGGTGATCGCCACGGTGGCGGCGGGTGAGGCAGGGGACGACGGCGACTACTCACGCGAGCTGCCGGTGTCGGCCCTGGAGCCGTACGTCGATGCCGCGCACCGGGCGGGCATGCCGACCATCATCGACCTGCAGCCCGGGCGCAGCGACTTCCTGGCGCAGGCGGAGCGGTACGAGTCGCTGCTGTCGCGGCCGGACGTGTGGCTGGCGCTCGACCCGGAGTGGCGGCTCGGCCCGGACCAGGTCCCGCTCCGGCAGATCGGTACGGTCAGCGCGCGGGAGGTGAACGGCGTGTCGGAGTGGCTCGCCGGCCTCGTCCGTCGTGAGGGGCTGCCGCCGAAGGCGCTCGTCCTGCACCAGTTCCGGTCCTCGATGGTGACGGACCGCGGTTCACTCACGTCGCACCCGGAACTCGACCTGCTCGTGCACGTCGACGGCCAGGGGTCGCAGCCGGACAAGCAGGCGACGTGGAAGGCGCTGCACGACGGTGGCCCGGACGGACTGCACTGGGGTTGGAAGAACTTCTTCGACGAGGACACCCCGATGCTGACGCCGGAGCAGACCATGTCCGAGGTGCAACCGACGCCGTCACTGGTCACCTACCAGTGAACGGTCGCAGGTTCTCCACAGCCTGGCGCGCCCCGCTCGGCGGCGACGCGAAGCGTTGCGCGGGGCGCGCCGACCGAGCCTGCGAGGGAGGGGCCGGGTTCGTCGGTCGGTCCTGACAGCATGGGGGCATGAGTTCACCCGCTGCCTCCCCCGTCCCGCCTGCTGCGGTGCCGTCTGCTGACATCGTGGCCGAGGCGCAGGAGGCCCTGCAGGCGCTGACCGGCCGGGTCGATGCGGTCTTCCACCCGGGGCAGCTCGAGGCGATCTCCGCGCTGGTCGAGCACCGGCAGCGAGCGCTCGTCGTGCAGCGCACCGGGTGGGGCAAGTCCGCGGTCTACTTCCTCGCCACGCTGCTGCTCCGGCGTCGGGGCGGTGGGCCGACCGTCCTCGTGTCGCCGCTGCTCGCCCTGATGCGTGACCAGGTCGCCGCAGCGGCCCGGGCCGGGGTCCGAGCGGTCTCGATCAACTCCGCGAACGCGCACGAGTGGACCGAGACCCAGGCGGCCCTCGCCCGTGACGAAGTCGACGTGCTGCTGGTCTCCCCGGAGCGGCTGAACAACCCGAAGTTCCGTGACGAACAGCTGCCCGCGCTCATCGGGCGGATGGGCATGCTCGTCGTCGACGAAGCGCACTGCATCTCCGACTGGGGTCACGACTTCCGGCCGGACTACCGCCGCCTCGCCGAACTCATCCGGTCCCTGCCGCACGGCGTGCCGGTCCTCGCGACGACGGCTACCGCGAACGAGCGCGTGGTGGAGGACGTCGCCGAACAGCTGACCGCCGGACCCGACGACCCTGTGTTCACCATCCGCGGGTCGCTCGCCCGCGCTTCGCTGCGGCTCGGTGTGCTCACCCTGCCGGACGCCCGTGCTCGCCTCGGCTGGCTGCTCGCCCACCTCGGCGACCTGCCCGGCAGCGGCATCATCTACACGCTCACCGTCTCGGCGGCCGAGGACATCGCCCGGCTCCTCCGGGAATCCGGGTACGCCGTCCGCGCCTACACCGGCCGGACCGACAACGACGAACGCGAGCAGCTCGAAGGGCAGCTGAAGGACAACCAGCTCAAGGCCCTGGTCGCCACCAGCGCGCTCGGCATGGGGTTCGACAAGCCCGACCTGGGCTTCGTCGTGCACATCGGGGCGCCGTCCTCCCCCGTGGCGTACTACCAGCAGATCGGTCGTGCCGGCCGCGCCACCGACAACGCCGACGTCCTGCTGCTGCCCGGGCGTGAGGACCAGGAGATCTGGCAGTACTTCGCCAGCGCCTCGATGCCGACCGAGTCCCGGGCCTCGGCGGTGCTCGGCGCGCTCTCCGTCGACACCGCTATGTCGACCGTGGCCCTCGAAGGGCTCGTCGACATCAAGCGATCGACGCTGGAACTGCTCCTCAAGGTGCTCGACGTCGACGGCGCCGTCCGTCGGGTCGGCGGCGGCTGGGTCGCCACCGGTCGGCCGTGGGAGTACGACGCCGCCCGCTACGAGCGGGTCGCCGCCGCCCGTGCCGCCGAGGCCGCGTCGATGCTCATCTACGAGTCCACGAGCGCGTGCCGGATGCAGCTGCTCCAGCAGGACCTCGACGACCCCACCGCGGAACCCTGTGGCCGGTGCGACAACTGCGCCGGCGCCTGGTACCCGACGGACGTCTCGGACGCGGACCGCACGGGTGCCGCGAACGCCCTCGACCAGGTCGGCGTCGAGATCGCCCCCCGTGCACAGTGGCCCTCGGGCATGTCGTCGCTGGGCGTCGCGGTCAAGGGCAAGATCCCGGTCGGCGAACTCGTCGCTCCGGGTCGGGCCGTCGCCCGGCTCACCGACCTCGGATGGGGTGGTCCGCTGCGAGCCCTGTTCGCGAACGGGACCCCGGACGCACCGGTGTCCCGCGAACTCGTCGACGGCTGTGTCCGTGCGCTCAAGGACTGGCCGTGGGAGACCCGACCGACCGGTGTTGTCGCGATGTCCTCGCGCTCCCGCCCGCAACTCGTCGCCTCGCTCGCCCAGGCGCTGTCCTCGATCGGTCGGCTGCAGCACCTCGGCACCCTCGACCGGGAGGGCGGGGTGCCGCGTGGTGACGGTGCGACGAACAGCGCCTACCGGTTGTCCGGCGTGTGGGACACGTTCGTCGTCGGACCGGAGCTCGCGGCGGCGCTGCAGGCGCACGAGGGGCCGGTCCTGCTCGTCGACGACCTGGTCGACAGCCGGTGGACGATGACGGTCGCCGGGCGGGAACTCCGACGGGCCGGGGCATCGGCCGTGCTGCCGTTCGCGCTCGCCACCGTGGCCTGACAGTTCGCCCGGCCCAGCCCGCTCGGCCGCGCGGCACCGAGCCGGCGTGACCGGGCCGGCGGGACCGAGGCCGGGCCGACCCCGGTCGGACTACCCGGCCGAACCGATCGCGTCGAGTTCGGCGACGGCGTCGTCCGGCAGCGCGAAGCCCGCGGACGCCACGTTGTCCCGCAGGTGGTCGACCGACGACGTCCCCGGGATCAGCAGCATGTTCGGCGACCGCTGGAGCAACCACGACAGCGCGACGGTCAGGCGCGAGACCTCCAGGCGCTCCGCGACCCGGTCGAGTGCCCCGGACTGCAGCGGCGAGAACCCACCGAGCGGGAAGTACGGCACGTAGGCGATGCCCTGCGACGCGGTGAGGTCGACGAGCGCGTCGTCTTCGCGGCGCGCCACGTTGTACATGTTCTGCACGCAGACGATCGATGCGTAGCTCTGCGCCTCCGCGAGCTGCTCGGCGCTGACGGTCGACAGGCCGATGTGGCGGACGAGCCCGTCCTCCTGCAGGCGCGCGAGTGCCTCGACCTGCGGGGCGATCGAGCCCGGTTCCGGAGCGTCGAAGCCGCCCATCCGGATGTTCACGACCTCGAGCTGCTCGAGACCGAGGGTGCGGAGGTTCTCGTGCACCTGCGCCACCAGGTCGTCGGGCTGCCGGGTCGGCACCCAGTTGCCCTCGGCGTCCCGCACCGATCCGACCTTCGTCACGATGTGTACGTCGTCCCCGTAGGGCGAGAGCGCTTCGCGGATGAGTTCGTTCGTGACGTGCGGGCCGTAGAACTCAGCGGTGTCGATGTGCGTGATGCCGAGCTCGACGACGGTCCGGAGCACCCGGACGGCCTCGTCGCGGTCGGCCGGAGGACCGAACACGTGCGGTCCGGCGAGCTGCATGGCGCCGTACCCGACGCGGGTGAGTTCGAGGTCGTCGGCGAGGCGGAACGTGCCGCCGGGGAGCGATGTCGTGGTCATGGCCTCCACGATGCTCCCCGTCACCCGTCCTGCCCAGATCCCCGACGATCCTGGGACCACGGGGACCAGGACCGGACCCCGGCACTGCGCCTACGATCGGCACCGTGAGCGACAACCCCCTCGGCGACCACCTGCGCGCCCGCCGCGAGCTGGTGCAGCCGGCGGACGTCGGCATCCGCGTGACGGGCGTCCGACGCACCCCGGGCCTCCGCCGGGAGGAGGTCGCGATGCTTGCCGGGATCAGCGCCGACTACTACCTGCGCCTGGAGCAGGGGCGGGACCGCAACCCGTCACCGCAGGTCCTGGAGGCGCTCGCCCGGGTCCTGGGGCTCGACACGACCGCCACCGAGTACCTGCTCGGCCTGGCCGGCATCCGCCCGACCACTCCCGCCAGACGCTCCCGCCCCCACCGCCAGGTGGTGCCGGCCGGCACCCGCCAGCTCCTCGACGTGATCGGGCTACCGGCCTTCGTCGAGAACCGGGCGTTCGACGTCCTCGCCGCGAACAGCCTGGCGACCGAACTCGCCCCGGGCCTCCGAGCAGGCGAGAACCGACTGCGGACCATGTTCCTCGACCACGACGAGGTCGAACGGTACCCGGAGTGGCCACAGCAGCGGGCGGGGATGGTCGCCGCGTTCCGGACGTCGATCGGACCGGACGTCGACGACCCGGACGTCGTCCAGCTGGTCGGCGAGCTGTCCCTCGGCAGCGAGGAGTTCCGGCAACTCTGGGCCCGCCACGACGTGCGGCCCCTCGGTGGCGGCGCGGTGCGGATGTGGCATCCGGAGGTCGGCGACCTGGAACTCCGCCGCGAGAAGTTGGCCGTCGGCGGCACCGACGGGCAGCTGCTCGTCGTGCACCACGCGGAGCCGGGCTCACCGTCGGCACGGGGGCTCGCGCTGCTCGGTTCGCTCGCCGCGACACGGACGGCGGCAGCGCACTCCGCTACCGAACAGTCCGACGTACCGGCTTCGGGAACGTGAGTCGCATGTGGTCGCTCGTCAGGACGTCGCCGATCCCGACCATGAGCACCGAGAACAGGATCTGCTCGATGACCATCCAGAACGGGTAGAGGCCCGGGATCGCCGCGATCACCAGCGTCACGATCGGGAAGACCCGGCTGAAGAGCCGTAGTCGCTGGTACGCCCAGTAGTAGCCGAGCTGTGCGCGCCACGCGAACACGTAGAGCGTCAGGGTGATGAGCAGCACGACCGTCGCTCGGAACCACACCGCCCACGGGACGACCTCCCCGGCACGGGTCAGCAGCACGGCGACGACGATCGCGGTCAGCCCGACGACCGTCTCGGCGACGAGCAGCCACCGGATCCACCGGAACGAGCGGACCGTGTCCGGGTGGGCGAGCATGTCCTCGCGGATGACGTAGCCGCCCTGCCGACCGCCGGCCAGGCGGTCCAGGCGGAGCCGGCTCCACGCCCGGTCAGCGGTCGCTGCCAGGCCGGATGGTCGCTGCGTCACCGTCCCATCGTGCCGTACTCGACGGCTCCCTGCTGCCTCGGGCCGCCGACGCGGCTGAGAGTCCGGTCTGCCGGAGTGCGGTCTACCGGAGTGCAGTCTGCCGGGAGGCACGCCCTCCCCCGCCGCGCTGTCTCGGTCAGAAGACGGGGAGCAACTCGGCGCCGCCGAGCAGGTCCCCGGTGTCGGCATCGACCAACAGGACGGAGTGCACCACCGGCGGCAGGTCCTGCGGGTCGACGATGACCAGTACGGGGTGTTCGCCGTCCGGTGTGAACGAGCCGAAGTCGGCGGGGACGTCGTCGCCGGTCCACTGCGCCCGTTCGCTCCCCAGGACGTCGCCCGAGGACAGCTGGACCCGCACCGCGCCGACGTGCGACCCGGTCGTACCGGACCCTGCCGTCACCCGCACGCCGGTCAGGGTGATCTGGACGACTTGTTCGCCGACGACCTCGAGGCGGACGTTCCCGCGGACCTCGCCACGGATGGGGACGAGGTCGCCGGCGATCGGCAGTGCCCGTCGCCACCACGGACCGGACGCCTGCGCGTCGTCGACGGGGAGCCCGGTCGCGGCATCGATCATCGGAGCGTCGCCGGTGGCGTCCGTGGTCGGCTCGTCCGGGATGAACCCGTGGCCGATCGAGATCCCGGCGTCGTCCGCACTCGGGGACGGGTCAGGAACCGACGCCGACGTCGTCCCACCGTCCGCAGCCGACCACTGCACGACCGCGCCGGCGGCGACCACGACGAGCAGCACCAGCCCGGCCACGAGAGGCCATCGACGTCGAGACGTCGATCGCTCCCCTCGTGGCACGGACATGGCGGCTCAGCGCTTCCGGCGCTCGCGCACTCGCATGTTGACGACGATCGGCGTGCCGTCGAAGCCCCAGACCTCGCGCAGACGGCGGGTGATGAACCGGCGGTACTGCGGGTCGAGGAACGCCGAGGTGAACAGCACGAACGTCGGCGGCTGGCTCGACGCCTGCGTGGCGAACAGGATGCGGGGCTGCTTGCCGCCGCGGACCGGGTGCGGGTGCTCCTGGACCAGTTCGGCGACGAAGGCGTTGACCTTGCCCGTCGGGATACGGGTGTCCCACGACTCGAGCGCGGTTTCGAGGGCCGGCACGAGCTTCTCGAGGTGACGGCCGGTGCGGGCGGAGATGTTCACGCGCGGGGCCCAGGCGACGTGCGCCAGGTCCTGCTCGATCTCGCGCTCCAGGTAGCGGCGGCGCTCGTCGTCCAGCAGGTCCCACTTGTTGTACGCCAGGACCAGGGCACGACCGGACTCGAGGACCAGGTCGATGATGCGGAGGTCCTGCACGGACACCGGCTCGGTCACGTCGAGGACGACGACCGCGACCTCGGCCTTCTCGAGCGCGGCGGTGGTGCGGAGCGATGCGTAGAAGTCGGCGCCCTGCTGCAGGTGGACGCGCTTCCGGATGCCGGCGGTGTCGACGAAGCGCCAGGTCTTGCCACCGAGCTCGATCTGCTCGTCCACCGGGTCACGGGTCGTGCCCGCGAGCTCGTTGACGACGACGCGCTCTTCACCGGCGGCCTTGTTGAGCAGCGAGCTCTTGCCGACGTTCGGACGGCCGAGGATGGCGACGCGACGCGGGCCGCCGATCTCCTGCTTGGCGACCGCGGACACGTCGGGCAGCGTCGTGATGATGAGGTCGAGGAGGTCCGCGACGCCACGGCCGTGCAGTGCCGAGACGGGGTGCGGCTCGCCGAGACCCAGGTTCCAGAGTGCGTAGGCCTCGAGGTCACGACGCTCGTCGTCGGACTTGTTCGCGGCGACGATGACCGGGCGGTCGGTGCCGCGGAGCATCTTGACGACGTGCTCGTCGGTGGCGGTGATGCCGACCGTGACGTCGACGACGAACAGGACCGCGTCGGCGAGGTCGATCGCGACCTCGGCCTGGGCGGCGACCGATGCGTTGATGCCCTTCGCGTCGGGCTCCCACCCGCCGGTGTCGACGATGGTGAAGCGCTTGTCGTTCCACTCGGCCTTGTAGCTGACGCGGTCGCGGGTGACACCGGGGGTGTCCTGCACGACGGCTTCGCGGCGGCCGAGGATGCGGTTCACGAGCTGCGACTTGCCGACGTTCGGACGGCCGACGATCGCGAGCACCGGCAGCGCCGGCAGGTACGCGACGCCGTCGACGCCGAGCTTGCCGGCTTCGAGGAGTGCCAGGTCCTCGTCGTCCAGGTCGTAGTCCTCGAGGCCGGCGCGGAGCGCGCTTGCACGCTGGTCCGCTTCGGCGTCGTCGATGCCGGCGAGCCGCTCTCCGAGCGAGTCGTCGTACTCGGGGAAGTCGTCGTCGCTTCGGTCGTCCAGCTGCGCCATGGTGGTTTCCTTGCCGGCGGCCGGTGGGCCGCGTGTTCGTGGTTCAGATGCGGCCGTGTGGCCGGGTTGTCGTCAGTTCGTGGCCGAGCGGGCCAGGTCGACCACCGCCTGCACGGTCTGGTCGAAGTCGAGGTCGGTGGAGTCGAGGGTGGTGACACCGTCGGCGGCGTTCATGAAGTCGACGACCTTCGCGTCGGCAGCGTCCCGACGGGCCAGGGCGGCCGAGGTCTCTTCGGCCGACTGCGTCGTGACCTCTGCCGACCGACGTGCCATCCTAACGGATTCGTCGGCGGTCAACAGGATCCGGACTTCGGCGTCCGGAGCGACCACTGTCGTGATGTCGCGTCCTTCGGTGATGATGCCCTGTCCGTCGGCCATCCGCATCACCTTGCGGAAGAGCGACACGAGCTTCGCGCGGACCTCCGGCAGCTTCGCGATGTGCGCCACGGCCGCGGTGACCTCCGGCGTCCGGATGGCATCGGTGACGTCGACACCGCCGACGCGGACGAAGTACTCGTCGGGGTCGGTGCCGATCGCGTAGTCGAAGGAGTCGAAGGCCGCGACCACCGCGACCGGGTCGTCCAGGTCGACGCCCTGCTGCAGCGCGTGCCAGGCGAGCGCGCGGTAGGCGGCGCCGGTGTCCTGGTAGCCGAAGCCGAGCGCACGGGCCGCCGCGCGGGAGACGCTGGACTTGCCGCTGCCGGCAGGGCCGTCCACGGCGATGACGAACTTCGCCACGAACGCTCCGGCGGGCAGGCCGGCGGGCATCGGGTCGCGGGTCGAACCGAGCTCGCCCGCACCCTGCCCGTCAGGACCGCCGGTGACGTCGCCGCCGCCGAGGGGCCCGGGCTGGTCCTTCGGGCTCGGCAGTCCGGAGTCGGGGGCGTCCGGGCCGCCGGTGACGCCGGACTCGAGCGTGGTGTCGTTGTCGTTCAGGCCCATGCTGCTGCGATCCTCCATCCGCGACCCTCGAGTTCCTCGACGAGTCGCTGTTCGTGCTCCGGGACGACCGACACCTCGACGATGCCGATCTGCGCCCGGGGCGAGTGCTCGAGGCGCAGGTCCTCGAGGTTGATGCCGAGTTCCCCGATGGTGGTGAGGAGTTCGGCGAACTGCCCGGGTCGGTCGTCGATGAGGACGACGACCTGGGCGAACCGTGCGGTGGACCCGTGCTTGCCGGGCAGCCGTTCGACCCCGCGGTTGCCCGAGGCCATGGTCTCGGCGATCGCCCGAGGCGACCCGGCTGCGGCGGGGTCGGCGAGTGCGGTGAGCACCCGGTCGAGTTCGTCGCGGAGGTCGGCGAGCACCGGCCGGATGTGCTCGGCGTTGGCTCCGATGATCTGCACCCACAGCCCGGGGTCGCTCGCGGCGATGCGCGTGACGTCTCGGACGCCGCCGCCCGCCAGACCGAGCGCTTCGCCGGGGGCGTCCCGCAGGCGCGAGGCCATCAGCGTCGCGACCAGCTGGGGCGCGTGCGACACCACGGCGACGGCCCGGTCGTGCGACTCGGGGTCCATCGGGACGACGGTCGCGCCGAGGTCGAGTGCCAGGTGCTCGACCACGGCGGCGCGCTGGTGGCTGATGTCGTCGTGTCCGGCGATGACCCAGGGACGACCGATGAACAGGTCGGCGCGGGCGGCGGTCGGACCGCTGCGTTCGCGGCCCGCCATCGGGTGCGAGCCGATGTACCGCGAGACGTCCGCTCCGGCGGCGCGGAGTCGGTCGAGCGGCCCGGACTTGACGCTCGCGACGTCGGTGACGACGGCGTCCGGGTGCGCGCGGAGTTCGCGTTCCACGACGGTCGCGGTGACGTCCGGCGGCACGGCGACCACGATGAGTTCGGGGTCGTCATCCGCTGCCGGGAGTCGTCCGGCGCCGTAGTCGACGGCGAGCGCCAGCGCGGCCGGGGAGACGTCGTCGAGGACGACGTCCACGCCCTTGTCGCGCAGCGCCAGTCCGATGGAGGCGCCGAGCAGTCCGGCCCCGACGATCCGCACCGGCCCGCGGACGCGGCGGTCGGTCTCGGCGCGCGACAGGCGGCTGTCGGTCGCGGTCGTGCTGGCGTCGATCACTGGGCAAGCCTATCGAGCGCGGGTGCCGGGCAGCAGGACGGCACCGGGCCTGTGGAGAAGTCCCCACCGGTCCCGGCGCCGTCCGTGTCGCGGTCGGCCCGCAACGGTCAGTCTCCGACGGTCAGTCCGTGCTCTCCGCGTCGTCGTCCCCGGTGCGGGTGTCCGCGGTCCGGGCGATGCCGAGCAGCTTGCCGAGTTCGACCGTGGTCAGCTCGCGCACCTCACCCGGCGCCAGGCTGCCGAGCTGCAGCGGTCCGAACGACCGGCGGACGAGCTCGAGCACCGGGTGTCCGACGGCTTCGAGCATGCGGCGGACGATGCGGTTGCGGCCGGAGTGCAGCGTGATCTCGACGAGCGACTCCCCGCGCGAGGACTCGAGCAGCCGTGCCTTGTCGGCGGCGATCTGGCCGTCCTCCAGCTCGATGCCGTCGAGCAGCAGCTGCAGCGTGGAGGGGACCATGTTGCCGTCGACCTTCGCGACGTAGGTCTTCGTCACGCCGAAGGACGGGTGTGCCAGGACGTGGGCGAGCCCGCCGTCGTTGGTCAGGATGAGGAGCCCGGCGGTGTCGAAGTCGAGACGGCCGACGTTGAACAGCCGCTCCTCGAACTGGTCGACGAACTGTGACAGGTCGGGACGGTCGTGCTCGTCCTGCATGCTCGACACCACACCGGTCGGCTTGTTGAGCACGACGTACCGCCGAGAGGTGTCGGTCTGCACCGGCACACCGTCGACCGCGACCTCGTCGGTGTCCGGGTCGACGCGGCGTCCGAGCATGTCCGCGACCTCGCCGTTCACCGTGACGCGGCCCTCCGAGATCAGGTTCTCGGCGACCCGTCGGCTCGCCACACCCGCAGCGGCGATCACCTTCTGCAGGCGCTCACCGCCTTCCTGGAGGTCCGGCTCGCCCCCGTCGGTCGCCGTCCCGTCCGCCGGGTCCCAGTCGGGGATGATCGGGCGTTCGGGCGTGCCCTCGACGGGGCGACCGGCGTCGTCGCGCTCCCCGGCCGGGAGCGGCGTGGTCCTCTTGCGTGCCGGGTCGTTGCGGGGGCTCGTCGTGCCACCGACGTAGCGGCGCCCGTTGTGCCACACGCTGCTCGGGGCGCCGTCCGGGCTCCGGCGGTCCTCGCGGCGGGGGTCGCTGCCACGCTCGGCTCCACGGTCGTCCGGACGGCGGGAGGCCCCGCGGTCGTCACGCCCGCGGTACCCGCCGCGCTGCTCGTCACGGCCACCACGGTCGTCACGGCCACCGCGCGAGTCGCGTCCCTGGTACCCACCGCGCTGCTCGTCACGGCCACCGCGCGAGTCGCGTCCCTGGTACCCACCGCGCTGCTCGTCACGGCCACCGCGCGAGTCGCGTCCCTGGTACCCACCGCGCTGCTCGTCACGGCCACCACGGGAGTCGCGTCCCTGGTACCCGCCACGCTCGTCCCGTCCGCCGGTGCGGCGGTCGCCGGAGTCGTCGCGGCGCACGAAGCGGCCGCGGTCGTCGTCACGGCTCACGAAGCCGCCACGGTCGTCGCTGCGTCGGTCGGCACCGCGCGTGTCCCGGTCCGGACGTCCGCGGTACCCACCGCTGGTGCGGTCGTCACCACCGCGGTACCCGCCGGAGGAACGGTCGTCCCGCCCGCGGTACCCACCGCTGACGCGGTCGTCACCACCGCGGTACCCACCACGGTCACCCGTGCTGCGCTCGTCGCGGCCACGGTAGCCACCGGTCGGCCGATCTGCGCCACGTTCGTCGCGGCCGCGGAAC
Source organism: Curtobacterium sp. MCPF17_001 (assembly GCF_003234615.1). NCBI lineage: Bacteria > Bacillati > Actinomycetota > Actinomycetes > Micrococcales > Microbacteriaceae > Curtobacterium > Curtobacterium sp. MCPF17_001. The sequence continues at coordinate 40,090 of NZ_QKSL01000013.1, read as the reverse complement.
CCGCCCGTCGGCCGGTCACCACCACGGTCGTCCCGACCGCGGAACCCGCCGGAGGAACGGTCGTCACGACCGCGGTACCCGCCACTGCTCCGGTCGTCGCCGCCACGGAACCCTCCGGTCGGACGGTCTCCACCACGTTCGTCGCGGCCGCGGAACCCGCCCGTCGGACGGTCCCCACCACGTTCGTCGCGGCCGCGGAACCCGCCGGAGGAACGGTCGTCCCGACCGCGGTACCCGCCACCGCTCCGGTCGTCGCCGCCACGGAACCCGCCCGTCGGACGGTCCCCACCACGCTCGTCACGCCCACGGAACCCGCCCGTCGGACGGTCCCCACCACGCTCGTCACGCCCACGGAACCCGCCCGTCGGACGGTCCCCACCACGCTCGTCACGCCCGCGGAACCCGCCCGTCGGACGGTCCCCACCACGCTCGTCACGCCCGCGGTACCCCCCACGGTCGCCGCCGCCGGCCCGGTCATCGCGCCCGCGGTACCCGCCGGACGAACGGTCGTCCCCGCCGCGGTACCCGCCGCGGTCGCCGCCCGCGGCCCGGTCGTCGCGTCCGCGGTACCCGCCGGAGCCGGCCCCGTCGCGTCCGCGGGGTGCGTCTTCGCGGCGACCGGAGCCTCCCGGCCGGTCACCGCCCGGGCGACCCCCGCCGCGGCGGTCGTCGTCTCGTCGTGCACGGTCGTTCTGGTCAAACCCGGCCATCGGGGATCCCTTCGGTCTGCCCGAAACCGTCCGCGCCGTCCTCCAGGAGGGGCGAGATGAGCGGAAGCTCGTCGAGCGAGTTGATGCCGAGTTGCTGGAGCAGCAGCTCGGAGGTGACGTAGTTGATGGCGCCGGTCTCGGAGTCGGTGAACGACTCCTCGATGAGGCCGCGCGCGACGAGCGTCCGGACCACGCCGTCGACGTTGACGGCCCGGATCGCGGCGATCTGGGAGCGGGTGATCGGCTGCTTGTAGGCGACCACGGCGAGGGTCTCGAGCGCCGCCTGGGACAACCGGGCGGGGCGCTCGGCCTCGACGAACTGCTCGACGACGGCGTCGAGTTCGGCACGGACGTAGAACCGCCAACCACCGCCGACCTCGCGGAGCTCGAAGCCGCGGCGGACCGTCCCCTCGACGCCGTCGAAGTCCGCGACGAGGCGGTCGACAGCCTGTCGGACGACGGGCACCGGCGCGCCGACGGCGGCGGCGAGCGCGACGAGGGACTGCGGCTGGTCGGCGATCATCAGGATGGCTTCGAGCTGCCGGTCGACCGGCGCCGCGACGGGCGGTACGTCGACGGGGGATGTGTCAGGTGAGCGCCCCGCGGCCGCGGCACGGAGTTCCGACTCGAGGGCGCGGGCGTCCTCGATCTCGTCCGCACCGCCCGGCTCGGCTGATCCTCCGGCGCGCGACCGAGCGCCGTGCGCGTGCACGTCATCCGTCATAGTCGGCTCCCAGGTTCGCGAGGCTCTCGTCCGTCCAGTCGAGCGCGGTCCACCGGAGGACGAGTTCCCCGAGCGGTTCGAGTTGTTCGAACGAGATGGAGGCGTTCCGGTACAGCTCCAGGATCGCGAGGAAACGAGCCACCACGATACCCGCCTGGTCGACCCCGGCGATGAGTTCGCGGAACGTGACGTCCGGCGACCCCTCGTCGGTGCGGGTACGGAGGACCGACACCACGATGGCGGCCTGTTCCCGGATGCTCACCGCGGGGGCGTGCAGGTGGTCGAGGCCGACGGTCGGGATCTCGCGCGGTGCGAAGGCCAGCGCCGCCATCGCCGCGAAGTCCGGCACGGACAGGGTCCAGACCAGCTCGGGCGTCCGAGCACGGAACCGTTCCTCGAGCCGGACGCTCCGCACGTGTCGTCGCGACTCGGCGCCCCAGCGGTCACCGAACCAGTCCGCGGCCTGCTTGAACGCCCGGTACTGCAGCAGTCGGGCGAACAGCAGGTCGCGGGCTTCGAGCAGGGCCACGTCCTCGGCGTCGACGAGTTCGCCCTGCGGCAGCAGCCCGACGATCTTCAGGTCGAGCAGCGTCGCGGCGACGACCAGGAACTCGCTCGCCTCGTCGAGTTCGTCGCTCGACGAGGCGAGCCGGACGTACGCGATGAACTCGCCCGTGACGGCACTCAGGGCGACCTCGGTGATGTCGAGCTCGTGCTTCGTGATGAGCGACAGCAGCAGGTCGAACGGCCCGTCGAAGTTGCTGAGGCGCACCCGGAACCCGGGTGCGGTCGTGGTGCCGACCGGCGCGTCGGTCGCGCCGTCGGCGTGTCCGGCTGCGTCGGACGGGAGGCTCGTGGCCGGGTCCTCAGGCGACGGCGCCACGCTGGACGAGCTCTCGGGCCAGCTGCCGGTAGGCATGGGCCGCAGCGTGGTCCGGAGCCGTCTGCGTGATCGGTCGCGCCGAGACGGTCGCGTCCGGGAACTTCACGGTGCGCCCGATGACGGTGTCGAGGACGCTGTCGCCGAACGTCTCGACGACACGCTCCATGACCTCGCGCGAGTGCAGCGTCCGCGAGTCGTACATCGTCGGGAGGATGCCGTCGAGCACCAGCGCCGGGTTCAGCCGGTCGCGCACCTTGTCGATCGTCTCGATGAGCAGCGCGACACCGCGCAGCGCGAAGAACTCGCACTCGAGCGGGATGAGCACGCCGTGCGCCGCGGTGAGCGCGTTCACGGTGAGCAGCCCGAGGGACGGCTGGCAGTCGATGAGGATGACGTCGTAGTCGTTCGACACCTTCCGCAGGACGCTCGCCAGGATCTGCTCGCGGGCGACCTCGTTGACCAGGTGCACCTCGGCCGCGGACAGGTCGATGTTCGCCGGGATGACGTCGAGCAGCGGCACGTTCGTCGGCTGGATGACCTGGTTCGGGTCCTTCACGGCACCCATCAGCAGGTCGTAGACCGTCGGGATGTCGTGCGTCCGGACACCGAGACCGGCGGACAGGGCGCCCTGCGGGTCGAAGTCGACCGCCAGGACACGGCGGCCGTACTCGGCGAGCGCGGCACCGAGGTTGATGGCGGTGGTGGTCTTGCCGACCCCGCCCTTCTGGTTGCACAGGGAGATGATGCGGGCGGGACCGTGGCCGTCCAGCTCTTCCGGCACGGGGAACGACCGCACGGGCCGACCGGTCGGACCCGTGACGATGTCGCCGGTACCGGAGGCTGTCGTCGGGATGCTGCTCACCGGGCCATCGTACCGGCGCAGTCGCGCCGGACCGGGCCGCACCGCCGGGCGGTGGCCGACGAGGCGGACGGGCCACGGGCCTCCCGGCCGTCGGAGAGCCGGGATCAGGCGGCGCGGAGGGCGACGCGCATGCTGTCGACGCGTTCCGCGATGACCGGATCGGTGGCCCACCGCTGCTGCAGGCGCCCGACGAGGTCGGCGATCTGCTCGCGGTCGAGGCCGGCGATGAGTCGGAGGCCGACCGTCAACTCGGGCCCGGCGAACCGCGACAGCGGGTCCCCCGGCGACAGCTCGACGCGGACCACGGCCGGCTCGGTCTCGATCGTGCCGGCGAAGGCCTGCGCGACCTCCGGGTCCTCGGAGCACGGCGTCCACGGGAGGTCCTGTCCGAGCGCCCACACGGCGGGGCGGCGGAGCACGAACTCCGTCGCTGCCGTCGGGTCGAGCACGACGAGCTGCGTGTCCTCGCTCGCGGCGGCCATCGCGACCCGGCGCGACTCGACCGGGATGGGTCGGGCGTCCGCGTCCCAGGCGCGCATCGCCTCGACCGAGGTGAACGCGGGCATCACCGCACGACCGTCGGGGCCCGCGACCGTGACGATCGAGAGCTCCTGGGTCTTGTCGACGATGCGGCCGTCCGGCGTCTCGCCGACGTCACCGGCCTCGGCGACGAGCGGGATGAGCAGCCGTGCGGTGCGGAGAGCGTCGACGACCGCGCCGTGCGGGCCTCCGGACGCGACCGCGGTGATCGCGGCGACGACGGCGGGATCGGCCAGGCCGTCGTCCTCGGTGAAGGTCGTGTCGTGCGCGTCGAACGTGCGGCCGGCCCACGGGTTGCCGGCGGAGTCGCCGGCGTGGTCGTGCGCCGCCTGCTGGTCTGCTGCCTGCTCGTCTGGGTCAGGGCCGGCACCCCGACCGTTCGAGATGCCCGCCACGGGACTACTCCGACGCGATGTCGAGTGCGGCCGGCAGCGTGAACGCGCCCGTGTACAGGGCCTTGCCGATGATCGCGCCCTCGAGCCCGTGCGGCACGAGCGTACGGAGCGCGCGGAGGTCGTCGAGCGTCGAGATGCCACCCGAGGCCACCACGGGCTGGTCGGTGCGGTCGCAGACCTGGCGGAGCAGGTCGACGTTCGGACCCTGCAGGGTGCCGTCCTTCGTCACGTCGGTGACCACGTACCGGGCGCATCCGGCGTCCTCGAGCCGGTCGAGCACCTCCCAGAGGTCCCCGCCGTCCTCGGTCCACCCGCGGGCGGCCAGGGTGGTCCCGCGGACGTCGAGCCCGACGGCGATCTGCTCGCCGTACTGCCCGATCACACGGGCCGCCCACTCCGGGTTCTCCAGCGCGGCGGTACCGAGGTTGACCCGAGCCGCACCGGTCGCCAGAGCGGCTTCGAGCGAGGCGTCGTCGCGGATGCCGCCGGAGAGCTCGACGGACACGCCCTCGACCTCCCGGATGGCGTGGGCGATGACCCGTCGGTTGTCACCCCGGCCGAACGCGGCGTCGAGATCCACGAGGTGGATCCACTCGGCACCCTGGTCCCGCCAGGTGCGCGCGGCAGCGACCGGGTCGCCGTACCCCGTCTCACTGCCGGCTTCGCCCTGGGTGAGGCGCACCGCCTGGCCGTCGACGACGTCGACCGCGGGCAGGAGGACGAGGGGCTGGGTGGTGGAGAGCTCGGTCATGGTCCCGTCGGGATCGGGGGTCACAGCGACGAGACCCAGTTGCGGAGGAGGCGGATGCCCGGCTCGCCGGACTTCTCCGGGTGGAACTGCGTGGCGCTCAACGGGCCGTTCTCGACGGCGGCGACGAAGCGCTCGCCGTGCTCGGCCCACGTCAGCTTCGGCGCGCGGAACGGACCGTAGGCGTCGAGCGGGAAGTCGGTGACCCCGTAGGAGTGCACGAAGTAGAACCGCTCGTCGTGGAGGCCGTCGAAGAGCACCGAGTCCTCGGGCGCCTGGACCGTGTTCCATCCCATGTGCGGCAGGACGTCGGCCTTGATCGGCTCGACGACACCCGGCCACTGTCCGAGGCCCTCGACATCGGCACCGCGCTCGACGCCACGGGCGAAGAGCACCTGCATGCCCACGCAGATGCCGAGCACGGGACGGCCACCGGCCAGGCGGTGGTCGACGATCTCGCCGCCGCGGACCCCGTCGAGCTGGTCGACCACCGCGGCGAACGCGCCGACCCCGGGAACGAGCAGACCGTCGGCCGCCAGGGCCGTCTGCTTGTCGTTCGACAGGGTGACGTCGGCCCCGGCACGTTCGAGAGCCTTCGCCGCCGAGTGGACGTTGCCGGAGCCGTAGTCGAGGACGACGACGTTCGGGCGGGTGGTGCTCACAGCGTGCCCTTCGTGGACGGGATGCCGTCGACGCGCGGGTCGAGTTCGACAGCGCGGCGCATCGCACGGGCGAAGGCCTTGAACTCGGCCTCCGCGATGTGGTGGGGGTCGCGGCCGTCGAGGACGCGGACGTGGACCGTGATGCCGGCGTTCATCGTGATCGCCTCGAACACGTGCCGGACCATGGACCCGGTGAAGTGCCCGCCGATCCGGTGGAACTCGAAGCCGGCGGGCTCTCCGGTGTGCACGAGGTACGGACGACCGGAGACGTCGACGACCGCCTGGGCGAGTGCCTCGTCGAGCGGCACGAGGGCGTCGCCGTAGCGGCCGATGCCCGCGCGGTCACCGAGGGCCTGACGGAGCGCCTGACCCAGGACGATGCCGGTGTCCTCCACCGTGTGGTGCACGTCGATGTCGGTGTCGCCCGAACTCTGCACGCGCAGGTCGATCAGCGAGTGCTTGCTGAAGGCGGTGAGCATGTGGTCGAAGAACGGCACGCTCGTCGAGATCTCGGACGTGCCGGTGCCGTCGAGGTCGAGCGACAGGGAGACGGTCGACTCACTCGTCGAGCGGGTGATCTCGGCGGTGCGCGCGGTCATGCTGCAACCCTAACGGGCGGCTGCTCGACGGCGACCTCGCGCATGGCGTCGAGGAACGCGGTGGTCTCCTCAGCCGTGCCGGCGCTGACACGCAGGTGGTTCGGGATGCCGAGGTCACGCACGATCACGTCCCGCTCCAGCAGGGACTCGAACGCAGTACGCGGGTCGGCGACGCCGCCGAACAGGACGAAGTTCGACCACGTCTCGTGCGGCTGGTACCCCATGGCCCGCAGCTCCGTCACCATCCGATCGCGCTGCCCGCGGATGTCGTCCACCATGCGGAGCATCTCCGGGGCGTGACGGAGGGCGGCGACCGCGGCGGCCTGTGTCAGTGCGGACAGGTGGTACGGCAGGCGGACCAGGCGCAGGGCGTCGATCACGGCCGGGTCGGCGGCGAGGTACCCGACCCGGGCGCCCGCGAACGCGAAGGCCTTGCTCATGGTCCGCGAGACGACCAGGCGCGGGCGTCCGGGCAGCAGCGTGAGGGCCGTCGGCTGGCCGGCGGGCATGAACTCGGCGTAGGCCTCGTCGACCATCACGATGCCGTCGGTGGCCTCGTAGACGGCTTCGATGGTCGCGAGGTCGAGGGGCGTGCCCGTCGGGTTGTTCGGCCCGCAGAGGAACACGAGGTCGGGCTGGTGCGCACGCACCGCGGCGACCGCGGTCTCGGGAGAGATGCGGAACTCGGCGTCCCGCTCGGCCGCGATCCACCGACTGCCCGTGCTCGAGGCGATGATCGAGTGCATCGAGTAGGTGGGCGGGAACCCGAGCACGCTGCGCCCCGGACCGCCGAACGCCTGGAGCAGCTGTTGGATGACCTCGTTCGAGCCGTTCGCCGCCCAGATCGACTCGGCACCCAGGCCTTGTCCGAGGTACCCGGCGAGGGACTCCCGCAACTCGGTGAACTCGCGGTCCGGGTAGCGGTTGACGGTCGCCAGCGCCTGACGGATCGAGGCGACGATGTCGTCGGCCACGTCCTGCGGCACCGGATGCGTGTTCTCGTTGACGTTGAGTTGCACGCGGACGTGCTTCTGCGGGGCGCCGTAGGGGCTCTGCCCGCGGAGGTCGTCTCGGATGGGGAGGTCTTCGAGCGTGGTTGCCACCGATCCATCGTAGGCCGCACTGCCCGCATGCTGACCGGCCGTCCGGACGGTCACGCCAGGGGCGAACGCCCGCGGAATGCCCGACCCCTCAGTACCGGGTCAGTGCTCGTACTGCGTGGGATCGAGATCTCTTGCCCGGCCTGCACGGCAGACCCGTTCAGGGCGTTGAGGCTCACGACGTCCTGGATGAAGTCACGGGGGTCGGAGTTCGGCGCGGTGTCCTCGGCGACCTGCCACAGCGTCTCGCCGGGCTGGATCGTCACGGTGTCGAAGTGCACGTTCGCCGCACGGTCACCGGCCGAGGCCTGGCCACCGTTCAACATCGCGATGCCCACGCAGAGCAGGACGGGGACAGCCGCGAGGGTGGTGAAGACCACTCGCCCGCGACGGGTGAGACGGAGGCGCGTGTGCGCGACGGGTGCTGCGGTGTGCTGCATGTCCGCGATGGCGTTGGTGCTCATGTCGTTGCCTTCCTGCTTGCCTTGGTGTCGGTCGACCGTCGTGGCCGTCCGAAGCCGTGTACCGAACATACGTTCGACTCGGAGGATGCACAACCCCTCGGGAGGGATTCGTGGGGGTTTTTCTTGCGACACGCTCGAACAGGTGTTTGTCCGACATGTCACGGTCGGATACTGTTTCGATCGACTGGAGCAAGTCTCGCCGGGACCACTGACATTCCCGCGAGGCACGGTTCCACTCCGGACGAAGGGCGAGACGTGGCGGACGAACTGCGCGGACAGAAACCGTTGACGGCGAAGCAGCAGTCGATCCTCGACGCGATCCGAGCGTCGATCGCGAGCCGCGGCTACCCGCCGAGCATGCGCGAGATCGGCGACGCAGCCGGCCTGTCCTCACTGTCGAGCGTGTCCCACCAGCTCGGGCAGCTCGAACTCGGCGGCTGGATCCGCCGAGATCCCAACCGTCCCCGCGCGCTCGAGGTCCTGGTCGACGAGCCGACCCCCGACTCCGACGGCCCCGACGTCGACGCCACGACGCTCGTCCCCCTGGTCGGACGCATCGCCGCCGGTGTCCCGATCACCGCAGAGCAGCACGTCGACGAGATCATCCCGCTCCCCCGTCAGCTGGTCGGTACGGGTGACCTCTTCATGCTCAAGGTCGTCGGCGAGTCCATGATCGACGCCGCGATCTGCGACGGCGACTGGGTCGTCGTCCGGTCGCAGCAGACGGCCGAGAACGGCGACGTCGTCGCCGCGATGCTCGACGAGGAAGCCACGGTCAAGGTCTTCCGGCAGCGCGACGGCCACACCTGGCTGCTCCCCCGCAACACCGCGTTCGAGCCGATCCTCGGCGACGCGGCGACGGTCCTCGGCAAGGTGGTGGCGGTCCTCCGCTCCCTCTGACCCCGCAACACGCAACGAGGGCGGCTCCTCGCAACGGGATCAGGTTGCGGGGAGCCGTCCTCGTTGCGTTTCGCGATCCTGCGAGGACCGGGACGGACAGACGGGAGGCGCGGTGCCAGCTGGCACCGCGCCTCCCGTCCGTCAGCCAGTTTCAGGCGGAAGCGACCGGCGCGACCACGTACGGGTCGAGCTCCGCGACCTCCCGCTGGAACACACGCACCCGGAGGCGCGTGCCTTCCTCCACGTAGTCGAGCGATTCGACCGCGCCGGCGTCGTGCAACTGCGACACCAGGTCGCCGCGCGAGAACGGCACCACGACGGTGAGTTCCACGTCCGGCTCGGGCAGTCGGGCCTCGATCGCCGCGAGCAGGTCCGGGATGCCCTCGCCCGTGCGCGCGGAGACGAACACGGCGTCCGGGGCGAGCCCGAGCAGCAGCATCCGCTGGGTGTCATCGACCAGGTCGGCCTTGTTGAAGACGACGACCTCGGGGACGTCCCGGGCACCGACGTCACCGATGACCTCGCGGACGGTGGCCAGCTGTGCCGCCGGGTCCGGGTGCGAGCCGTCGACCACGTGCACGATGACGTCGGCGTCGCCGACCTCTTCGAGGGTGGAGCGGAACGCCTCGACCAGCTGGTGCGGCAGGTTGCGGACGAACCCGACGGTGTCGGTGAACGTGAACTCGCGACCCCGCGCGGTGCTCGTCCGGCGGACCGTCGAGTCCAGCGTCGCGAACAGCTGGTTCTGCACCAGGACGCCCGCGCTCGTCAGGCGGTTGAGCAGCGACGACTTGCCGGCGTTCGTGTAGCCGGCGATCGCGACGCTCGGGACCTCGTTGCGGTTGCGCTCGGCACGTTTGGCCTCGCGCGCGGGGGTGAAGCCGGCGATCTGCCGACGGAGCTTCGCCATCCGGGTGTGGATCTTGCGGCGGTCGAGTTCCATCTTCGTCTCACCGGGACCACGCGAGCCCATGCCCGCACCACCGGAGACCTGACCACCGGCCTGCCGGGACATCGACTCACCCCAACCGCGCAGACGCGGCAGCAGGTACTGGAGCTGCGCGAGCTCGACCTGCGCCTTGCCCTCCCGTGTGGAGGCGTGCTGGCTGAAGATGTCGAGGATCACGGCAGTGCGGTCGATCACCTTGACCTTGACGACGTCCTCGAGCGCACGGCGCTGCGAGGGCGCGAGCTCGGTGTCGGCGATCACCGTGTCCGCCCCCGTGGCCTTGACGACCATCGCCAGCTCCTGGGCCTTGCCCTTGCCGAGGTAGGTCGCGGGGTCCGGGTTCGGACGGCGCTGCAGGAGGCCGTCGAGCACCACGGCGCCGGCGGTCTCGGCGAGGGCCGACAGCTCGCGGAGGGAGTTCTCGGCGTCCGAGGCGTCGCCCTGCGCGTACACGCCGATCAGGACGACCCGCTCGAGCCGGAGCTGCCGGTACTCGACCTCGGTGACGTCCTCGAGCTCGGTGGAGAGGCCGCCGACCCTGCGGAGCGCCGCGCGGTCGTCACGGTCGTACTGTTCGCCGTCGCCGTCCCAGCCCTGCTCGTCGACCGAGCGGGTCTGGATCGCCTGCGCCGGCGCGAAGATGGAGGAGGCTGCGCGCTTGTCGGCATTGCGCAGCACTCGTTCGACGACACCGTCTGCGCTGTCGTCGTGGATGGTCTGTTCGTCCTGCTGATGGGTATCCGTCATGCTGTCCACAGGCTACCTCCGGACGCCTCAGGACACACGGGGTTCCCGGTACGGTTCTTCCATGGCGAACGACCACTACTTCTCGGCCACCCCGGAGAGCGCGGCGCGACCGCGGCAGATCCGGGTGACCCTCGCCGGTCGGACGCTCGAGCTCACCACCGCGGCGGGTGTCTTCAGCCCCGACGGCGTCGATCGCGGCACGAGCGTGCTGCTGCAGAACGTCCCCGTTCCGTCGCCGGACGGGGACCTGCTCGACGTCGGCTGCGGCTGGGGGCCGCTGGCGATCACGATGGCGCTGCAGTCCCCGGACGCCCACGTGTGGGGCGTCGACGTCAACGAGCGCGTGCTCGACCTGGCCCGGACGAACGCGGCCGCCGCCGGTGCGGAGAACGTCACCGTCGGACTGCCCACGGAGATCCCCGCTGACACGACGTTCGCCACGATCTGGTCCAACCCACCGATCCGGGTCGGCAAGGACGAACTGCACGACATCCTCCGCACCTGGATCCCCCGGCTCGCGGTCGGCGGGGACGCCTGGCTGGTCGTCTCGAAGGACCTCGGTGGCGACTCGCTGCAACGCTGGTTGCAGCAGATGCTGGGGGACGGCTTCAGTGTCGCGCGGGCGACGACCGACAAGGGCTTCCGCGTCATCCGGGTGCACCGCACAGCCTGACGCACGCGCTCGCGCGGTCATGGCCGGGCTGCGCGGTCGGAGCGGAGTGCGCGGTCAGGCCGGAGTGCGCGGTCGGGGCGGAGTGCGCGGTCAGGGCATGGAGACGCGGGACGCGCAGCCGGGAGGCACGGAACGCCGCAGCGACGTCCCCCCGGTGATCCGGGCCTCCCGTCCGACGGCACCGCCACCCGCACCGCGAGCGGCGTGCCCGCTCAGACCGTCAGGTCCCCGGAGAACACGAGTTCGGCCGGACCGGCGAGCGAGACGTGTTCGCCGTCCTCGGTCGCCGTCATGCGCACGGTGAGCACGCCACCCGGCACGCGGACGCGCCAGGTGTCCGGTGCCGAGGCACCAGCCCAGTACCGGGTGGCGAGGGCCGCGGCCACCGCGCCGGTGCCGCAGGAGAGCGTCTCGCCGCTGCCTCGCTCGTGCACGCGCATCGTGATCTCGCCGACGCCGTCGGTGACGAGCGGGTCGCCGGGCAGGACGAACTCGACGTTCGCACCGGTGGTCGGTGCCGGGTCGAGGACCGGGATGTAGGTGAGGTCGATGCCTGCGAGCTCCGCTTCGCTGGCCACCGCGACGACGACGTGCGGGTTGCCGACGTCGATGCCCAGACCGGGACGAGCGTTGTCGAGGTCCTTCGCCCGGACGAGGACGTCGTCCGCTCCGCCGCCGTCGATGCCGAGTCCCCAGCGCCCGAGGTCCGCGGCGAACCCGTTCGTGGAGCGCTGGATGTCGACGACGCCCTTCCGGCTACCGACCGTCAGCGTGCGGCCCGGCTCGAGGTCGACGAGCCCCGCCTCGGTCAGGTACCGGGCGAAGACGCGGATGCCGTTGCCGCACATCTCCGCGACCGAGCCGTCGGCGTTGTGGTAGTCCATGAACCAGGTCGCGTCGGGGTCCTCGTCGAGGATGGCCCGTCCTTCCGGGATCGCGTCGGAGCGCACGGCACGGATGACGCCGTCGGCGCCGACCCCGAACCGACGGTCGGCGATCGCGCGGATCCGGTCGGGGGTCAGGTCGACCGCGGCGTCGGGGTCGGCGAACAGGACGAAGTCGTTGCCGGTCCCGTGGCCCTTGGTGAAGTGCAGCTCGGTCACGGGACGATCTTACGGGCCAGCTCGGACAGCTCCGCCGTGCCGGCCCCGGTGACGTCGAGGGTGCTGACGTGCGTCGTGTCGCCGTCGGTGTAGCGCTTGAACCAGGAGACCTGCCGACGGGCGTACTTGCGCGTGGCGATGCTGGTGGCCTCGACGGCCTCCTCGGTGCTCGCCTCGCCGCGGAGGACCTGCAGCGCCTGCGCGTAGCCGATCGCGGCACGGGCCGTCGGGCCCTGCTCGAGCCCCTCGTCGCGGAGGCGCGCGACCTCGTCGACGAGCCCGTCGGCGAACATCCGCTCGGCCCGCAGGCGCAGGGCGTCGACGAGCTGCTCACGGTCGCGACGCAGGTGCAGGACCTGGGCGGGTCGCCAGGACCGCGGGGCGGACGGGAGGCTCGGCGTGACACGGTCCGACCGGCTCGCGATCTCGACGGCCCGGATCAGACGACGCGGGTTCCGCGCGTCGATGACGGCGGCGGCCTCGGGGTCGAGCGCGCGGAGCCGCTCGAGCAGGACGTTCGGGCCGAGTTCGCGGTGCTCGCGCTCCAGTTCCTCGCGGAGGACCGGGTCGGTGCCCGGGAACGCGAGGTCGAACAGCACCGCCGAGACGTACAGCCCGCTGCCGCCGACGAGGACCGCGATCCCGCCGTCCGCCGTGATGTCCGCGATGACGGCGCGGGCGTCGCGCTGGTACGCGGCGACGCTCGCTTCGTCGGTCACCCCCAGGACGTCGAACAGGTGGTGCGGGATGCCACGCCGTTCGGACTCCGGCACCTTCGCCGTCCCGATGTCCATGCCGCGGTAGAGCTGCATGGCGTCCGCGTTGACGATCTCCGCCCGTCGGCCCTGCTCCCGGTGCCGCTCGGCCATGTCGAGGGCGAGTTCGGACTTGCCGGTGCCGGTCGCCCCGACGACGGCGATCAGGTCAGCGGCCGACACGGAGCGTGGGGAGGCCGAGCGACACCGGGCGGGCACCCTCGCCGGGCACGGTCGGGGTCGGGACGCCGCAGGACTCGGCCTGCGCGGTGTCCCAGGCGTCGCCGGCCCGGGTGCGACGGATGCGCAACGGAGCGTCGGAGTCCGCGAGGAGGAAGTGGGGAGCCGACCGGGTGATCTCCACCGAGACCACGTCGCCGGGCCGCGGGACCTCAGAGCCCTTCGGGACGGCGAAGTGCACCAGACGGGAGTCCTCGGCGCGGCCGGAGAGCCGGTGCGTGGCGTCGTCCTTCTTGCCCTCACTCGTGGCGACCAGGACCTCGACCGTGCGGCCCACCTGCGCGGCGTTCTCCTCGGCCGTGATGCGCTCCTGCAGGGCGATGAGTCGCTCGTACCGTTCCTGCACGACCTGCTTCGGCAGTTGCTCGTCCATCGTCGCGGCCGGGGTGCCGGGTCGGATCGAGTACTGGAACGTGAACGCCGTCGCGAAGCGGGCCTGTTCGACGACCCGGAGCGTGTCCTGGAAGTCGGCCTCGGTCTCGCCGGGGAAACCGACGATGACGTCCGTGGAGATCGCCGCGTGCGGGATGGCGGCCCGCACCCGGTCGAGGATCCCGAGGAACCGCTCGCTGCGGTAGCTGCGCCGCATGGCCTTGAGCACCCGGTCGGACCCGGACTGCAGCGGCATGTGCAGCTGCGGCATCACGTTCGGCGTCTCGGCCATCGCGGCGATGACGTCGTCTGTGAACGCGGCGGGGTGCGGGCTCGTGAAGCGGACGCGTTCCAGACCGGCGATCTGCCCGGTGGCGCGGAGGAGCTTGCCGAACGCCTGGCGGTCGCCGAACTCGACGCCGTAGGAGTTCACGTTCTGGCCGAGCAGGGTGACCTCGATCGCCCCGTCGTCGACGAGCGCCTGGATCTCGGCGAGGACGTCGCCGGGACGGCGGTCCTTCTCCTTGCCGCGCAGGGCGGGCACGATGCAGAACGTGCAGGTGTTGTTGCAGCCGACGGAGATCGACACCCAGCCGCTGGAGGTCGACTCCCGCTTGGTGGGCAGCGTCGATGGGAAGACCTCGAGCGACTCGAGGATCTCGAGCTGCGCCTCGCCGTTGTGCCGCGCTCGTTCGAGCAGCGTCGGCAACGACCCCATGTTGTGCGTACCGAAGACGACGTCCACCCAGGGTGCCTTCTCGAGGATGACGTCCTTGTCCTTCTGCGCCAGGCAGCCGCCCATCGCGATCTGCATGCCCGGGTGGTCGCGCTTGATCGACGCGAGGCGCCCGAGGTTGCCGTAGAGACGCTTGTCGGCGTTCTCGCGGACCGCGCAGGTGTTGATCACGACGACGTCGGCCTGCTCGTCCTCGGACCCCTGGGACCCGGCGGCCACGTACCCGGCGGCGCGGAGCGAACCGCTGAGCCGTTCGGAGTCGTGCACGTTCATCTGGCACCCGTACGTGCGGACTTCGTAGGTACGCGGGCGTGAGGCGACGGTGTCCATGATCGTCCAGTGTAGGTCCGGGCTCGGGGTCCGCGGCGGCGGCGCCGGGACGTCCGCGCAGCAGCGCCGGACGTCCGCTCGGCAGCACCGGGACGTCCGCTCGGCAGCGCCGGGAACGTGAGATCGGGCCGGAGCGCGTCCGCTCCGGCCCGTTCCTGACACATCACGCGGCAGACGACACTCGTCCGTCACTCGAAGCGGACGGTCCCGCCCCCGGTCGTCGGACGTCGCGGTCCGTCCAGGGCACGCTCGACGGCGACGCGGACGACACCACCGTTGTAGCCCTTGCGCATCAGGAACCCGGACAGCCGGCGTTCGGCGGTCGCACGGTCGAGGCCGCGCATCTGTCCGGCACGCTTCGCAGCCAACTCGAGGGCCCGGACGAACTCGTCGTCCTCGTCGTCGGCGGCCGCTTCGAGGGCGGCGTCGATGGCGGCCTGGTCGATCCCCCGACGGCGGAGGTCGGCGACGATCGCCTGCCGCCCGAGCCCCTTCCGCGAGTGCATCCGGTCGACCAGGTCGGTGGCCAACGCGATGTCGTCGAGCAGCCCGACCCGCGTCAGCCGCTCGATCTCGTACTCGATGACGTCCGGGTCGAACTCGTCCTGCTTGACGAGCATCGTCCGGAGTTCGGACGTGCTGACGCCACGACGGCTCAGCGCTCGCATGCTGATGCGCTCGGCGTCAGCACGCTGCTCGTCGAGCGGCCGCGGTGCGTCGGCGGGATCGATCACCCCGCCGGTGATCGAGAAGACCGACGCGGTGGGGGCATCGGCTTCCTCCCCGTCGTACCCGCTCTGCTCGGCACGGGTCGTGCGTCCGGAGCCGTCGCCCACCACGGGCGACAGCCACTCGGACTGCGCACCACGGATCGGCAGCGGCACCGGGGTGTCTGCGTCGGGACGGTCGCGGGCGGCGCTGCTGTCGGGCTCGGGGGCGTCCTCAGGGGCGTCCGACTGTGGAGGAGCCGTCCGCGGCGCCGCAGCGGACGAGCCCCGACGGGACCGCGCACCGAACAGGTCGGTGACGGGTGCGAGGTCCGCGTCGTCCTGTCCGGCCGTCACGCGCCCTTCGCGACCTTCGGCGCGATCGACTCGACCGGTGCCGCTTCCTTGGCCCCACCGACACCGAGCTTGGCGAGGATCTTGCCCTCGATCTCGGCCGCGATCTCGGGGTTCTGGATCAGGAAGGCACGCGAGTTCTCCTTGCCCTGCCCGAGCTGGTCACCGTCGTACGTGTACCAGGCGCCGGACTTCTTGACGATGTTGTGGTCGACACCGAAATCGAGCAGCGAGCCTTCGCGGGAGATGCCGACGCCGTACAGGATGTCGAACTCGGCCTGCTTGAAGGGCGGCGCCATCTTGTTCTTGACGACCTTGACGCGGGTGCGGTTGCCGACTGCTTCGGTACCGGTCTTCAGCGTCTCGATGCGGCGGATGTCGAGGCGGACGGAGGCGTAGAACTTCAGCGCCTTACCGCCGGACGTGGTCTCCGGCGAACCGAAGAACACGCCGATCTTCTCGCGCAGCTGGTTGATGAAGATCATCGTGGTCTGCGTCTGGTTCAGACCACCGGCCAGCTTGCGCAGGGCCTGCGACATGAGGCGCGCCTGCAGACCGACGTGCGAGTCACCCATCTCACCCTCGATCTCGGCGCGCGGCACGAGGGCTGCGACGGAGTCGATGACGATGAGGTCGATGGAGCCCGAACGGACGAGCATGTCCGCGATCTCGAGGGCCTGCTCAGCCGTGTCGGGCTGCGACACCAGGAGCGCGTCGATGTCCACGCCGAGCTTCTTGGCGTACTCCGGGTCGAGCGCGTGCTCGGCGTCGATGAACGCCGCGATGCCGCCGTTCCGCTGGGCGTTGGCGATGGCGTGGATCGTCAGCGTCGTCTTGCCGGAGGACTCCGGACCGTAGATCTCGATGATGCGGCCACGGGGAAGTCCACCGATGCCGAGCGCGACGTCCAGCGCGACGGAGCCGGTGGGGATGACGGCGACGGGAGCGCGCTCGTCGGTCCCGAGGCGCATCACGGCACCCTTGCCGAACTGACGGTCGATCTGGGCGAGTGCGGTCTCGAGGGCCTTCTCGCGGTCTACTGCTGATGGCATGGGATGCTCCTTCGTGCTGGTGACGGCCGCCTGTAGGCTGTCGCGTCCGGACCGGCCGATGGTGCAAGGCCACTCGTTCTGCGACAAGGCTTCGGACGTGTTCCGATGTCCATGAACCTACGGCCGCCCACCGACATCACTGCCGGGGCGAGCATGGGTTGTGGATGGAGCATCCGGTCAACGTCGCTGTGCAGGAACGTAGCACCGACCGAACACGTGTTCGAGCGACACGCCGAACACACGTTCGTACCGCGCGCTGGAGTCCGTCAGCCCCGCGGCTCCTGCAGTCCTCGCCCGTGCCGACGCTCCTCGGGGACGTCCTGCGAGTCGCACAGCGCCTCCCAGACCGTCCGGGCGTCGATCCCGGCATCGAGCGCGTCAGCCGCCGAGCGCCCCCCGAGTTGCTCGAGCACGACGTCCCGCGCGACGACCGCCCCGTACGCATCCCCGAACACCTGGTCGACGGCTCGCCAGAACTCACTCACGCGCATCGGACCACCTTAACAACGGCGAACGCCCCCGCCGGCGGACCGGCGAGGGCGTTCGTGCGGTGGGCGTCAGCGCACCGCGAGGTCGTTGTCGAACTCGGCGACGAGTTCATCGGGAAGCGTGTCCGGGACCCGGGTGAGTCCTTCGACCACCGCGAGGCGGTCGCCCACTTCGCGCATGATCGTCGAGATGGGAGTGTCGAGAGCATCCGCAACCGAAGCGAGGATCTCCGAGCTGGCCTCTTTCTGACCACGCTCGACCTCGCTGAGGTACCCGAGGGCAACGCTGGCCTTGGACGCGACCTGACGGAGGGTCCGGCCCTTCTGCAAGCGGAAGTCCCGCAGCACATCGCCGATTTCCTGACGAACGAGAACCATGAGAACTCCTCCTTCCTGTCATCTCCGCGCCCGCTCGGTCGGGATGACCGAGCTCGGGTCCAGCAACCGTGACGTTGCCGGTTGCAGCATGGTAGCCAGTACGGCTGCCGTCCTGCTGGAGATTGCGTGAGATGTAACCTGACGGTCACGCCACCTATTCCACGCCCCGGACTCTGGATCGCAGTCGTGCCAGGAGTTCGGAGACGACGGCCCGTCGGATTGCCCCGCGCTCCCCGTCCAGGTGCAGTTCGACCGCTTCCGCACCGGAAGCGCCCGCGATGCCGATGAACACGGTACCGACCGGCTTGCCGTCCTGAGGGTCCGGGCCGGCGACACCCGTCGTGCTGATCCCCCAGGTGGCGGGGACACCGTCGACCGCCAGCGCGATCCGGACACCGGCGGCCATCTGGCGCGCGACCTCCGCGTCGACCGCACCGCGCTCGGCGAGCAGGTCGGCGTCGACGCCGAGCACCGTGGCCTTCACCGGGGTCGCGTAGGCCACGACTCCCCCGCGCACGACGGCACTGGCCCCCGGGACGCCGACGAGTTCCGCGACCACGAGCCCGCCGGTCAGCGACTCCGCCACCGCGACCGTCTCGCCACGGGCGGTGAGCTCCGCGACGAGCGCCCGAGCGCCGTCAGCCACGTCGGTGCCGTCTGCGGGACCTCCGTCGACCGGGAGGCTCACGCTGCGGTCCGGTTGTGCTTCCAGGCCTGCACGAGGTAGTCCGCCCCGCTGGCGACCGTCGCGACGAACGCCGCGGTCATGAGGATGCCGTTCACCCAGTGCGCGAGGTCGCCGACGAGGTCCCACCACGGGAACAGCGCGAGCGTGATCGCGACGGCCTGCAGCACGGTCTTGATCTTCCCGCCGCGGCTGGCCGGGATCACCCGGTCGGACAGCACCGCGAAGCGGAAGACGGTGATCCCGATCTCCCGGACCATGATCAGCACGGTCACGTACCAGGGCAGCTCGCCGAGGATCGACAGGGCGACGAGCGCGCCGCCGATCAGGACCTTGTCGGCGATCGGGTCGACGAGCTTGCCGAAGTCGGTGACCAGGTTCTGCCGGCGGGCGATGATGCCGTCGGCGCTGTCCGTGACGATCGCCACGACGAAGAGCACGGCGGCCCAGATGCGGACCGGTCCGTCGGAGCCGGCGTCGGCGAGGAGCAGGACGAAGAACAGGGGCGCCATGAGGATGCGCACCACGGTGATGATGTTGGCGACGTTCGCGGTGGACGCGGGGCCCGGACCCTTGCGCAGGATCCGGCCACGCCACGGGAACCGGTTCGTCGTGCCGTCGGAGGCGGTCATGGTCTCACTCCCTGCCCGTCAGGCCCCAGGCGTCCTCGTCGGTGTCGCCTTCCTCTTCATCGTACCCGCGCGTCATGCCGCCGACCGGGTCGTTGCCGTACCGGTCGTCCGACTCGACAGCCGCGCCAGCGGGGGCGGACAGAGCGCCGGCCGGCGCAGCGGGGGGTTCTTCGCCCCGGAGCTTCGCGAGCACCGAGGGCAGCTGGTCCCCGGTGACGAGGACGTCGCGCGCCTTCGACCCCTCGGACGGTCCGACGATGTCGCGGGACTCCATCAGGTCCATGAGGCGCCCGGCCTTCGCGAAGCCGACGCGGAGCTTGCGCTGCAGCATCGACGTCGAGCCGAACTGCGTCGAGACGACCTGCTCGACCGCCGCGAGCAGCAGTTCGAGGTCGTCGCCGATGTCAGCGTCGATCTCCTTGCGCTCGACCACGGCAGCGACGTCCTGGCGGTACTCGGGCTGAGCCTGCCGGGTGACGTGCTGGACGACCTCGGCGACCTCGCCCTCCTGCACCCAGGCGCCCTGCACGCGGACGGCCTTCGACGACCCCATCGGCAGGAAGAGCCCGTCGCCCTGCCCGATGAGCTTGTCGGCCCCCGGCTGGTCGAGGATGACGCGGGAGTCGGTGACGCTGGTCACGGCGAACGCGATCCGGGAGGGCACGTTCGCCTTGATGAGCCCGGTGATGACGTCGACCGACGGGCGCTGCGTGGCGAGCACCAGGTGGATGCCGGCGGCACGGGCGAGCTGGGTGATGCGGACGATGGACTCCTCGACGTCGCGCGGGGCGACGAGCATGAGGTCCGCGAGCTCGTCGACGACGACGAGCAGGTACGGGTACGGCTTGAGCTTCCGCTCGCTGCCGGCCGGCAGCACGATCTCCTCGTTCTGGACGGCCTTGTTGAAGTCGTCGACGTGGCGGAACCCGAAGGACGCCAGGTCGTCGTACCGCATGTCCATCTCCTTCACGACCCACTGCAGCGCTTCGGCCGCCTTCTTCGGGTTCGTGATGATCGGGGTGATCAGGTGCGGGACGCCGGCGTAGATGGACAGCTCGACACGCTTCGGGTCGACGAGGACCATCCGCACCTCGGACGGCTTCGCGCGCATGAGCAGCGAGGTGATCATCGAGTTGATGAACACCGACTTGCCCGATCCGGTGGAGCCCGCGACCAACAGGTGCGGCATCTTCGCCAGGTTCGCGACGACGAAGCCGCCCTCGACGTCCTTGCCGACGCCGATGGTCATCGGGTGCTTCGACTTGGTGGCGGCACTCGAGCGCAGCACGTCGCCGAGGGACACGATCTCGCGGTCGCTGTTCGGGATCTCGACACCGATCGCGCTCTTGCCGGGGATCGGCGAGAGGATGCGGACCTCGTTCGAGGCCACCGCGTACGACAGGTTCTTCGACAGCGCGGTGACGCGCTCGACCTTCACGCCCGGGCCGAGCTCGATCTCGTAGCGCGTGACCGTCGGTCCGCGCGAGAACCCGGTGACCTTCGCATCGACCTTGAACTCGGTGAGGACACCCGTGATGGCCGCCACGATCTCGTCGTTCGCCTGGCTGCGGGCGACCGACGGCGTGCCGGCGCTCAGCGTGGTCGCGGCCGGCAGGCGGTACGGCTGCGCCGGGTCCTCGGCACCGGCGACGGGCGACGGTCCCTCGGGCTCGTCCTCGACACCGACCTCGCCGAGGTCGGACTCGCCGGACACCACGGGCACGGACACCGGCACGACGGCGGGTGCGGCCACGGCTGCACCGCCGGACGGGAGGCCCGTGGCCACGGCCGCCGCGACGTCACGGTCCGGACGGAACGCCTCGGTCGGCGCGGCGGGCGCTGGTGAGCCGAAGTCGCGGAGTGCCTGCTCGGCCCGGTCGAGGTCGTCGGCGACGTCCTGCTCGATCGAGTCGTTGAGGTTGACCGACTCGGGCTCGGCCGGGGTCAGGTCGCGCAGGGCGGAGGCACCGGCGGCACGGGAGCGGGACCCGGCCGCGGGGGCACCGGCCGGCGGGATGACCGGGCTGTCGTACGCCGGGTCCTCTTCACGCCCGGACTTGTTGCGCCGCCACCAGGGCAGGTGCTCGTCGGCACCCGGCTCGACGGGGGCGCCGTCCTCGTCGAACCCGAGGTCCTCGAACAGCGGGAAGTCCTGCGACTGCCCCTTCGCGCCGCGCTTCCGGTTCGCCTTCGTCGCGACGGCAGCCGCGTCGACGTCGTCCTCGGCGGTCTCGGCTGCGGGGCCGGGCGCGCCGAACAGGTACGCGTAGAGCTCGTGCAGACGGCGACCGAGCTTGTTCGGCGGCGTCTTGGTGATGATGAAGAGGGACAGTGCGAGCAGCACGATCGCGACGGGCACGGCAACCCAGGCCGTGGCGACCGCGACGAGCCACCCGATGACGACCCAGCCGAGCACGCCACCGGCGGCAGCGAGGGCGGGCATGCCGTCCACCGCGCTCGGTCGGCCACCGAAGACGTGGCAGAGGGATGCGATCGAGACGAGCAGCAGCCCGAGGCCGATGCCGATCCGGGTGTTGTCGTGCACGGACGCCGGGTGTCGGAAGAGCCAGCCGGCGAAGACGACCATGATCACCGGGAGTGCGAACGCCAGTCGGCCGAACAGCCCGCCGAACGTGTACGCGTCCAGTGCGATGGAGACCGCGTTGGTCGGGTTGAGCCACTCCACCACGGCACCGGCGATCGCCAGGACGAACAGCAGGAACGGGAAGCCGTCGCGGCGCTGGTCCTTCTCGAGCGACTCTTTGCCGAGCAACCGGAAGCCGGCACCGACGCCGTGCGCCATGCCCAGCCACGCGGTCACGAGCGGGTTCTGCTCGCGGAACACCGGCGTCGGTGCCGCCTGCGGCAGTTTCTTCGTCGTGGCCTGGGTGCGCGACGTCCCGCGCGGCCCGCCTCCACGGGTCGACGATGACGACGCGCGCGTGCGCGTGGTCGACTTGGTGCCTCCGGCCATGGGGTCGACCCTAACGCCAGCGGACGACGATGGACGCAAGGCCCGCCGCAGCGTCCGTGGCGGACGTGACGGCGGGCCTCCAGGACGCCAGCGACGGCGCCTACGCCTCGATGACCACCGGCACGATCATCGGACGACGTCGGTGCTTCGTGTTCACCCAGCGGCCGACGGTGCGGCGCACGACCTGGCTGAACGCGTGGGTGTCCCGGGTGCCGTTGGCGGCGGCCTCGGCCAGGGCCTTCGCGATCTGGGGGCGGACCTCGTCGAAGACGGAGTCGTCCTCGGCGAACCCGCGCGACTGGATCTCCGGGCCGATCACGCACTGGCCCGTCGTGAAGTCGACCGCGCAGAAGACGGTGATGAAGCCTTCCTCGGCCAGGACGCGGCGGTCCTTGAGGTCGGCGTCCGTGATCTCGCCGACCGTGGAGCCGTCGACGTAGACGTACGCGATGTCGAGCTGGCCGGCGACCGTGACCTGGCCGTCCTTGAGGTCGACGACCGTACCGTCCTCGCCCAGGATCACGTTGCGCGGCGGGACACCCGTCTGGATCGCCAGGTCGGCGTTCGCGAACAGGTGGCGGTGCTCGCCGTGCACGGGCATCACGTTGCGCGGACGCAGGATGTTGTAGCAGTAGAGCAGCTCACCCGCGGAGGCGTGGCCGGAGACGTGCACCTTGGCGTTGCCCTTGTGCACGACCTTGGCGCCGAGCTTCGTCAGCCCGTCGATGACCCGGTAGACGGCGTTCTCGTTGCCCGGGATGAGCGACGAGGCGAGGATGACGGTGTCGCCCTCGCCGATCTCGATCTGGTGCTCGAGGTTCGCCATCCGCGCCAGGACCGCCATCGGCTCGCCCTGGGACCCGGTCGACATGTAGACGATCTGGTCGTCGGGGACGTTCTTCGCCTTCTTGGTGTCGATGAGCACGTTCTCCGGCACCCGGAGGTACCCGAGCTCGGCGGCGATCGTCATGTTGCGGATCATCGACCGGCCCATGAACGCGACCTTGCGGTTCGCGGCAGCGGCGGCGTCGAGCACCTGCTGGACGCGGTGCACGTGCGACGAGAAACTCGCCACGACGACCTTCTTGCGGGCGCGCGTGATGATGTTCTCGAGCACCGGGCCGATGTCGCGCTCGGGGGCGGTGAAGCCCGGCACGTCGGCGTTCGTCGAGTCCGGCAGGAACAGGTCCACGCCGAGCTCACCCAGACGGGCGAAGGCACGGAGGTCGGTGATCCGGTCGTCCAGCGGCAGCTGGTCCATCTTGAAGTCACCCGTGTGCAGCACGCGGCCGGCCGGCGTGGTGATGGCGACGGCGAGGGCGTCCGGGATCGAGTGGTTCACCGCGACGAACTCGAGGTGGAACGGACCGATCTGCTCGGTCTGGTCCTCGGCCACGTTCAGCGTGTACGGCTTGATCCGGTGTTCCTTGAGCTTCGCCTCGACGAGCGCGAGGGTCAGCGTGGAACCGATCAGCGGGATGTCGCCGCGGAGCTTCAGCAGGTACGGGACGGCGCCGATGTGGTCCTCGTGACCGTGCGTGAGCACGACACCGAGGACGTCGTCGAGGCGGTCTCGGATCGGTGCGAAGTCCGGCAGGATCAGGTCGACTCCGGGCTGGTGCTCCTCGGGGAAGAGCACGCCGGCGTCGACGATGAGGATCTTGCCCTCGAACTCGTAGACGGTCATGTTGCGACCGATCTCGCCGAGTCCCCCGACGGGGATGACTCGGAGGGTTCCGGGTTCGAGCGGCTGGGGAGTCGAGATCTGTGTGGGCATTCGGTCCTACGGATTCGGGCGGCGGGCCGTGAGCACGCCGCGGTTCGTCAACGGGTGGTGCCTGGCACCTTCGGTAGCGCGCCGCCGGCCGCTGCGTTGCGGTCGGGGCGGAAGTTGGAGAAGTCGGCGCCCGGGACGTCGTGGACCGCTTCGAGGGAGGTCTCGATGGCGTACGCCTCGGAGTCCTCGGGGCCGACGAGGGGCAGCCGCACGCGCGGGCTGCCGATGCGGCCGAGTCCGTGCAGCACGTACTTCGCCGCCACGGTGCCGGGCACGTGGGTCATGATCGCGCGGACGAGCGGCTCGAGGCGCTTGTGCTCGGCCGTCGCGGTCGCCAGGTCGCCGCGGTTCACGGCGTCGACGATGGTGCGGTAGGGCGTGCTCGTGATGTTCGCGGTGACGCCGATGAGTCCGGTGGCGCCGATCGACAGGTGCGGGAGCACGTTCGTGTCGTCGCCGGAGAAGTACATGAGGTCGGTGTTGTTGAGGACCCGGGACACCTCGGCGAAGTCGCCCTTGGCGTCCTTCACCGCGAGGATGTTCGGGTGCTTCGACGCGCGGAGGATCGTGTCGTACGTGATCGGGATGCCGGTGCGGCCCGGGATGTCGTACAGGATGACCGGCAGGTCGGTCGCGTCGGCGATCATCCGGAAGTGCGTCAGGACACCGGCCTGGGTCGGCTTGTTGTAGTACGGCGTGACGATCATGACGCCGTCGGCGCCGGCACGCTCGCTCTGCTTGTACAGGTGGATCGCGTGGGCGGTCTCGTTCGAGCCACCGCCGGTGATGATCTTCGCGCGGCCCGCGGCGACGGACTTGCCGACCTCGACCAGGCGGAGCTTCTCCGGGTCGGTGAGGGTGGACGTCTCGCCGGTGGTGCCGGTGACGACGATGCCGTCGGCGCCCGCGGTGATGCAGTCGTCGATGTGCTGCTCGACGCCCGGCCAGTCCACTTCGCCGTCGGCGGTGAACGGGGTCACGAGCGCGACGAGGACCTGGCCGAAGGGATTCTCACGCGTGGACACGGGGTCCAGCGTACCGGGGATGCGCGCGGGCACCGCCGTCCGCCCGGACGGTGGGCGGCCGGGAGGCTCGGATCACCTCCGGCGGGCGGCGCGGGAGCGTGGGTTCAGGCGCCGCGCCGCCACTCGAGGAAGCGGTAGCGGGTGCCGTCGACGCGGGACTCCTGCCACGGTCCCTCGTCGACGAGGGTCCAGTCGTCGCCGAGGGTCGGCGCGACCGTGTCCCCGTCGACCTCGACGTCGACGACGGTCTCGGAGACGCGGTCGGCGAAGGCCACGGCGTCGGCGTAGACCGCACCGCCACCGATCACCCAGACGGGCTCGTCGGTGTCGAGTGCGGTCGCGAGGTCGTGGACGACCTCGGCACCGGCCGCGGACCAGGTGTCGTCACGGGTCAGCACCACGTTCCGCCGGCCCGGCAGCGGCCGGAACCGTTCGGGCAGCGAGTCCCACGTGCGACGGCCCATCACCACGACGCCGTCACCCGTGACCTGCCGGAAGTGCGCGAGGTCCTCGGGCACGTGCCAGGGGATGCTCCCGTCCGCACCGATCACTCCCGATGCCGTGCGGGCCCACACCATGCCGACACCGGTGCCGTGGGAATCCATCAGACCGCGACCTTGCCCGAGATCGCCGGGTGGTGCTCGTAGCCGACGACGGTGATGTCCTCGTACTCGTAGTCGTCGATCGAGTCGCGCGGGGCGAGCTCGAGCGTCGGCAGCGGGAACGCCGTGCGCAACAGCTGCTCCTGCACCTGCTCGACGTGGTTGTCGTAGACGTGGCAGTCGCCGCCGGTCCAGATGAAGTCGCCGACCTCGAGCCCGGTCTGCGCCGCGACCATGTGGGTGAGCAGCGCGTACGAGGCGATGTTGAACGGGACGCCGAGGAACATGTCCGCGCTCCGCTGGTACAGCTGGCACGACAGTTTGCCGTCGTTCACGTAGAACTGGAAGAAGGCGTGGCAGGGGGCGAGCGCCATGCTCGGGATGTCCGCCACGTTCCAGGCGGACACGATGAGCCGGCGGGAGTCCGGGTTCGTCCGGATCTGCTCGATCACCTGGGCGATCTGGTCGACGTGCTCCCCCGACGGGGTCGGCCAGGAACGCCACTGCACGCCGTAGACCGGTCCGAGGTCGCCGTCCTCGCCCGCCCACTCGTTCCAGATCCGCACGCCGTGCTCCTGCAGCCACCCCACGTTCGAGTCGCCGCGGAGGAACCAGAGCAGCTCGTACGCGATCGACTTCATGTGCACGCGCTTCGTCGTGATGAGCGGGAAGCCCTGTGACAGGTCGTAGCGCAGCTGGGCGCCGAACAGACTGCGGGTCCCGGTGCCGGTCCGGTCGCCCTTGGGCGAACCCTCCTCGAGCACTCGGCGCAGCAGGTCTTCGTACGGCGTGGGGTTCTCGGTCACGACGTCGAGCCTAAGCGACACCGCGCCGGGCCCGCGGTCAGCTGACTGGGTACCGTGGCGGCATGACGCAACAGCCGCTCTCGATCCTGGTCGCCGGCGCATCCGGCTTCATCGGGACGCCCCTGGTCCGTGCCTTCCGTGACGCCGGCCACCACGTCTCGACGCTGGTCCGGAGGGAACCGCGCACCCCGACCGAGTTCCGCTGGTCGCCCGGCGAACGGCCGCTCGACCCGGCGGTCCTGGACGGTGCCGACGTCGTCGTCAACCTCGCCGGCGCGAGTCTCGGCAAGCTCCCCTGGACGGCCTCGTACCGTCGTGCGATCCGGGCCTCCCGGATCGACTCGACGACGACACTCGTCGAGGCGATGCATGCCGCGGACACCCCGCCGAAGGTCTTCCTGTCCGGCTCCGCGTCCGGCGTGTACGGCGACCGTCCCGTCGACGTGCTCGGTGACGACGCGGCGGTCGGCACCGGGTTCCTCGCCGACGTGTGTCGTGCCTGGGAGGCCGCGGCCGAGCGGGCACCGGAGGGCGTCCGCATCGTCCTGCTCCGCACCGGCATCGTCGTCGGCCAGGGCGGTGGCGCCCTCGCGCCGCTGGTCCCCCTGACGAAGGTCGGCGTCGGCAGTCGGCTCGGCACCGGCGGGCAGTACTGGCCGTGGATCGCGCTCGAGGACGAGGTCGGCGCGATCGTGCACCTCGCCACCGCCGACGACGTCTCCGGCCCGGTGAACCTCGCCGGTCCCGAGCCCGCCGTGGCCGAACGGATCACCAGGCGCGTCGCCGAGGACCTGCACCGCCCCTACCTGTTCCGCGTGCCGGCGTTCGCGCTCCGGGCGGTCCTGAAGGACGCGGCCGACGAGATGCTCCTGTCGAATCAGCGGATGGAACCGACGAAGCTGCTCGAGTCCGGCTACGCGTTCCGCTACACCCGGGCCGAGGACGCGGTCGACGCCGCGTTCTGAGCGACGACCGTCAGCGTGCGTGCGTGAGCGCCGTCCGCATCGCGGCCCGGGCCCGCTTCCGGTCGCCGGCCGCGTCGTAGACCACGCCGAGGCGGTACCAGGCGCGCCAGTCGTCCGGTGCCGCCTCGACCGCGGCGCGGTAGCGCGGGAACACCGCGTCCGCAGCCGACCGGGTGGGCCGTCCCGAGGGCCGCACGTCGACGACGTCGTCCGGAGCACCACCCTCACGCTCGAGCCGGGCCCCGAGCCGGGTGATGCCCAGCCCGAAGCGGAGTTCCAGCACGAGGAGCAGCGCACCGACCAGGGCGATCACGACGAGGGCGACGCCGATGCCGATCCCGACCGGGATCCCCGTCGACAGGAACGCGACCGCACGCTGCCCGACGAGCACGATGTACACGACGAGCAGGACGGTCATCAGCAGCACGCCCCAGAGCGGTGACCGGAGGCCTCGCACGGCCGCCCCCTACCCGATGCCGAGGACGGAGCCGAGCCCGACCGTCAGCCCGCGCATCGACCCGACCGCCTGCAGCGCCGCTCGGATGCCGGGCAGGTAGGCGGTGTCGTCGCCGGTGTCGTGGCGGATGGTCAGGGTCTCGCCGGGGCCGCTCAGCACGACGTCCTGCACGGCCTTCACGCCGGGGAGCCGCAGCGAGTGGATCGGGACGCTCGCGACCTGCTGTCCGCGAGCGCGCTGGTCGACGTGCGGGGCATCCACCGGGCCGACGTCACGACGGGCGTCGGCGATGAGCTCGGCGGTGCGCACCGCGGTGCCGGACGGGGAGTCGATCTTGCCGGCGTGGTGGCTCTCGACGATCTCGACCGAGGGGAACCACGGCGCCGCGATCGTGGCCAGGTGGGTGCCGACCACGGAGCCGACCGAGAAGTTCGGGACGACGAAGACGCCCTGATCGGGCCGCTCCGCCAGCGAAGCGCGGAGCTTCCCGAGCCGCTCCCCCGACCAGCCGGAGGTGCCGACCAGGACGTTCGCGCCGGTGCCCAGGGCGTTCTCGACGATCGCCGGGCTGAGCGCGGGGACGGTGACGTCGACGACGATCCGCGCCCCGGCGAACACCGAGCCGTCGGCCTCGTGCGCGCGGTCCCGCGACGACAGTCGGGCGACGAGTTCGAAGTCGGGCAGTTCCTCGACGACGGCGGCCACGAGGGCGCCGAGCCGACCGGGGGCGCCGACGACGGCGACGGGAGTGACCATGCCCCCATCCTAGGATCGGGGCATGCCCGAGGATCGCAGCCAGGTCACCGTCCGCACCGTCCCCGCCGACGCCCCGGAGGTCGACGTCCTGCTCGACCGGTACCTCGACGAGCGTGCCGCGACCTTCCCGAGCGCGCAGGGCTCGTACACCCGGAAGCGTACGCCGACCGTCGAGCTCACACCCCCGAACGGCACCTTCGTGGTCGCGTACGACGGTGACACGGCAGTCGGCTGTGGCGGGCTCCGCCGCATCGCGGACGACGGCGACGAGGTCCGGTTCGAGGTCAAGCACGTCTTCGTCCTGCCCGAGGGCCGTGGGCACGGTGTCGCGACCGCCGTGATGGACGTCCTGGAGCAGGCCGCGGCGGCCTTCGGCGCGACGAGCATCGTCCTCGACACGAACGACGCGCTCGTCGCCGCCGGTGCGATGTACCGCAGCCGTGGCTACGACCGCGTGCCGGCCTTCAACGACAACCCCAACGCGACCGCCTGGTACCGCAAGCCGGTCCGCTGACGCACCACGGGCCTCCCGGGAGGCACGGTGCCGGTCCGCCGCGCGGGTCGCGACGACGGACGGGCTCCGTCTAGAGCGGCTGCGGCACCGGCAGGCCGGTGCGGAGTTCGACGGGAAGGTGCGCCAGGTCGTTGAGCGTGACGAGCTCGGCGGGCTTCGCCGACCGGATCCGGATGATCGTCAGCGAGCTGTGGGCGACGTTCGTGCCCATCCAGCGCCATTCGGGGGCCTGGAAGACCTCGCGCACGAACCAGCCGATGACGGCGTTGTGGGTGATGAGGAGGTCGTGCCGGTCCTCCATCGCGGGCGTGAACCACTCGGCGACGGCGTCCTCCATCTGTGCCTGCCCGGCGGCGATCTCCTCTTCCGTGACGCCGCCGTACCAGCCCTTGTAGGCGTGCGGCATGTCGGGCGTCGGGCCGGAGGGGATGCAGTCGAACAGCAGCGTGGACGGCTCGGGCTGGATCGCGGGGAGGCGCTGCTGCAGGAAGGACGCGGTCTCGCTCGGGGCGTCGAGCGGGGAGTGCCAGACGCCGTCGAAGGGCACACCGCCCAGTCGGTCGGCGATGAGCATGGCCTGCCGCTTGCCGCGTTCCGAGAGCTTGCCGTCGCGCAGACCGTGCTCGGCGTCCTGGTGTTCGCCGTGCCGGACGAGGTAGAGGTAGTGCGACATCGTGGAGGTCAACCGTCGATCCCGAGCGCCGCTGCCAGGCGCTCGCGCTGGACGTCCCCGACCACGGCCGTCACGGTCGGTCGGGTGAGGAGGTCGCGGGAGAGGTCGAGGACGTCCGCGGCGGTCACGCGGTCCACACGCTCGAGGGCGGTGGCGAGGTCGGTGAACTCCCCCGTGCCGAGCTCCGCCCGGCCGAGGCGGGTCATCCGGGCGTCGGAGTCCTCGAGCGAGAGCGTCAGCGCGCCCTCGATCTGGCCCTTGGCACGGCGGAGCTCCTCGTCCGTGATGCCGTCGTCGGCCATCCGGCGGAACTCGCCGTCGATGATGTCGATGACACCGGCGACGTTGTCGGGCGCGCAGCCCGCGTAGACGCCGAAGGCGCCGTTGTCGAGGTACGCCGGAGCGAAGGACGACACCGCGTACGCCAGACCGCGGCGCTCGCGCACCTCTTGGAACAGCCGGGAGCTCATGCCGCCACCGAGCACGGCGTTGAGCACGCTCAGCACCGGCCGACGGTCGTCCCGCAGGTCGAGCCCCTGCGAGCCACGGAGCATGCTGACCTGCTCGGTCGGGCGGTGCACGACCCGGAGCGAGGACTCCACCGGGTCGGCGGCGGGCTGCGCTTCGCGTCGGGCGAGCGGGCCGGCCGCGGTCGCGTCGGAGAAGACGGCCTCGACCAGGGCGCAGAAGTGGTCGTGGTCGACGGCACCAGCTGCGGTGACGACGATGCCGTTCGGCTCGTAGTGCTCGGCGTAGTGCGCCATCACCTCGTCACGCTGGACCTCACGGATGCTCTCCGGGGTGCCACCGATCGGGCGTCCCAGGGCATGCCCGTCGAAGGTGGCGGCGAAGAAGGCCTCGCCCGCGACGTCGGCCGGGTCGTCCGCGGCCATCGCGAGTTCTTCGAGGATGACCCCACGCTCGATGTCGAACGCCGAGGACTCGAGGGTGGAGTTCGACACCATGTCGCCGATGACCCCCACGGCCATCGGGACGTCCGTGTCCCGCACCCGTGCGTAGTAGCAGGTGTACTCCTTGGCGGTCGCGGCGTTGTGCTCGCCACCGACGGAGTCGAACGCGACGGCGATGTCCAGCGCGCTGCGCTCGGTCGTGCCCTTGAAGAGCAGGTGTTCGAGGAAGTGCGTCGAACCGAACTGGCCGGCCCGTTCGTCCCGGGAGCCGACACCGACCCAGTACCCGATGCTCGTGGAGTGGACGGACGGGACGGATTCGGTGAGCACACGGACGCCCGAGGCGAGAACGGTGCGCCGGACGAGGGCTCCACCGGACGTCACGAAGGACGTTTCCGGGGCCTCGAGCGGCAGCGGCACTGGGCGGTTCATCGTCATGACTCTACTGAAGAGCGGACACCCGTCGCCCAGTTTGACGGCTCGGTGGGGCACGGCGCACCCGATGGGGGACAAAAAATGTGGACAGACCGACTCGTCTGTCTGTCCTCCTTGTGCTACTGTGGTGTCACCGGATCGAGAGCCCCCCTAGATCTCGATCCGGTGGCTCGGGACATCAGTCCTGCGCGGCAACGAGTCCCCCCACTCCGCCGCGGAGCCGATGATCCAAGGAGAGCCACGCTGTGACGGTCGATTCCCCCCAACCGACCGTCCAGCGTCTCCTGGGTCAGCGTCTGCAAGGACCGGCCCTGAGCACACAGAACCTTCCGTCGCCGGACGGGTCGAGCGTCCCCCCGGCTCCCCGTTCCGGCGGCGCGAAGGTCCGCATCCTCGAGACGGCCCTCCGACTGTTCTACGAAGAGGGCATCCGCGGCGTCGGCGTCGACCGGCTCATCTCCGAGGCGAGCGTCACGAAGGCGACGTTCTACAAGCACTACGGCTCGAAGGACAACCTGATCCTCGCCTACATGCACGAGCAGCACGCCCGCGAGCAGGCCGTGATGGACCGCATCGTCGCCGGTGCGGACGCGCCGGAGTCGGCCGTCCGCGCCTGGGTCGACGCCCTCGCGACCGAGGTCAACCAGGCCGAGTTCCGTGGCTGCGCGTTCCTCAACGCCGCTGCGGAGTACCACGACCCCCGCGACCCGGTCCGGCAGGTCGTCGCCATGCATCGCGACTGGTACACGGAGCGACTGGGTGACCTGTTGCAGGATGCCGGTCACCCGCTTCCCGGCGACGGCGCCGACGAACTCATGCTCGCGCGCGACGGCGCGATGAGCGGTGCCTACGCCGGCGACGCGATCGCCGCGACGGCCGCCCTCGGTCGGGTGGCCGAACGCGTGCTCGCCGCCTGAGCAGTCCGACCGGACGTTCCCCGGTTCCGTCGGGCCAGCGGGTGTTGGCTTGCGAGCATGACCAACGACCCCAACTGGAACCTGCCGGACGTCCCCACCTTCGAACTGACCAGCCCCGAGTTCACCGACGGCGGCGCCCTGCCGCAGGAGGCCCGTGGCGGCGACGCCGGCGGTGCCGACCGCTCCCCCGAGCTGGCATGGTCCGGCGCACCGGAGGGCACCCGGAGCTTCGTCCTCACCGTGTACGACCCGGACGCACCGACCGGCTCCGGCTTCTGGCACTGGACCCTGTCGGACATCCCCACCTCGGTCACCTCGCTTCCGCAGGGCGCCGGCACCGATGACGCACTGCTGCCCGAGGGTGCCACGCGTCGCCGGAACGAGTTCGGTACGGACACCTTCCTCGGTGCCGCTCCGCCCGCCGGCCACGGCCCGCACCGCTACTTCTTCACGCTGAGCGCGCTCGACGTCCCGACGCTCGAGGTGCCCGCCGAGGCGACCCCCGCCGTCGTCGGCTTCATGTTCCGCGAACACCTGCTCGGCCGCGCGCAGCTCGTGGGCATCCAGGAGACCCCGGCGTCCTGACCCGAGCGGGTCCGGTCCGGCCGGCACTGCCGGGAGGCCCGCCCCACCACACGACAACGGCCGCCGTCCAGCAGGACGGCGGCCGTTGTGGCGCTGGAGCTGATCAGGGATCAGCCTTCGGCGGGGACCTCGGTGTGGGTGCCGTGGTCGTCGCGACCCTCGGTGTCGACCTCGTCAGCCACGACCGGGGCGAGCGAGAGCTTGCCGCGGTCGTCCACCTTGGTGACCTCGACCAGGATCTTCTGGCCGACGCCCAGGACGTCCTCGACGTTCTCGACGCGCTTGCCACCGGCGAGCTTGCGGACCTCGGAGACGTGCAGCAGACCGTCACGGCCGGGCATCAGCGACACGAAGGCACCGAACGTCGCGATCTTGACGACCGTGCCGAGGAACTGGTCCCCGATCTCCGGGTTCGTCGGGTTCGCGATCGCGTTGACCTGCGCACGCGCGGCCTCGGCGGACGGACCGTCGACGGCACCGATGTACACCGTGCCGTCGTCCTCGATCGAGATGTCGGCGCCCGTGGTGTCCTGGATGCCGTTGATCGTCTTGCCCTTCGGGCCGATCAGCTCGCCGATCTTATCGACCGGGATGTTGACCGAGATCACGCGCGGGGCGGTGTCGGCCATCTCGTCCGGGCCGTCGATGGCCTCGTTCAGCACACCGAGGATGGCCGAACGGGCCTCCTTGGCCTGCTTCAGCGCGGCATCGAGCACCGACGACGGGATGCCGTCGAGCTTGGTGTCGAGCTGGATGGCGGTGACGAACTCGGAGGTACCGGCGACCTTGAAGTCCATGTCACCGAGTGCGTCCTCGGCACCGAGGATGTCGGTCAGCGCCGCGTAGCGGGTCTGACCGTCGACGGTGTCGGAGACCAGGCCCATCGCGATGCCCGCGACGGGGGCCTTGAGGGGCACACCGGCGTTGAGCAGCGACAGGGTCGAGGCGCAGACGGATCCCATCGAGGTGGAACCGTTGGAGCTGAGCGCCTCGGAGACCTGACGGATCGCGTAGGGGAACTCCTCGCGCGACGGCAGCACCGGCACGAGGGCGCGCTCGGCGAGGAAGCCGTGCCCGATCTCGCGACGCTTCGGCGAACCGACACGGCCGGTCTCACCGGTCGAGTACGGCGGGAAGTTGTAGTGGTGCAGGTAGCGCTTCTTCGTGATGGGCGACAGCGAGTCGATCTGCTGCTCCATCTTGAGCATGTTCAGCGTGGTGACGCCGAGGATCTGCGTCTCGCCGCGCTGGAACACCGCGGAACCGTGGACGCGCGGGATCACGGCGACCTCGGCGTCGAGCGGACGGATGTCGGCGAGCCCACGACCGTCCATGCGGACCTGCTCGGTCAGGATGCGGCCGCGGACGACCTTCTTCGTGACCGACTTGTACGCGGCGCTGACCTGGCTGTTCGCGACCTCGGGCAGCGTGCCCGCGGAGACCTGCTCGGCGATGGCGGCCTTGACACGCGACTTGAGCGCGTCGTCGGCGTCCTGCCGCTCGGTCTTGCCGGCGATCTTGTAGACGTCACCGAGCTCGGAGAGCGCGAGGGACTCGACGGCCGCGTAGACCTCGTCGGCGTACGGCGGGAAGACCGGGTAGTCCTGGATCTCCTTGGCCGACTGAGCGGCGAGCTTCGCCTGCGCCTCGACGAGCGCCTTGAGGAACGGCTTGGCCGCTTCGAGGCCCTGCGCGACGACGGACTCGTCGGGCTTGGTGGCGCCGCCCTGGATGAGGTCCCAGCTGTGCTCGGTGGCCTCGGCCTCGACCATCATGATCGCGACGTCTTCGTTGCCGGCTTCGTCGGTGACGACGCGGCCCGCGACGGTGAGGTCGAAGACGGCCTCGGCCAGCTGCGAGGCCTTCGGGAACGCGACCCACTGGTCGGTGCCGTTCGCGCCCGGGATCAGCGCGAGACGCACACCGGCGATCGGGCCGGAGAACGGCAGACCGGAGATCTGCGTCGACGCGGACGCGGCGTTGATGGCCAGCGCGTCGTAGAACTCGTCCGGCGCGATGCTCAGGACGGTGATGACGATCTGGACCTCGTTGCGGAGGCCGTCGACGAACGACGGACGCAGCGGCCGGTCGATGAGGCGGCAGACGAGGATCGCCTCGGTGCTGGGGCGGCCTTCCCGGCGGAAGAACGAGCCGGGGATCTTGCCGGCTGCGTACGAGCGCTCTTCGACGTCGACCGTCAGCGGGAAGAAGTCGAAGCCCTCACGCGGGTGCTTGCCGGCGCTGGTGGCCGAGAGCAGCATGGTCTCTTCGTCGAGGTACGCGGCGACGGCACCCTGTGCCTGCTGCGCGAGACGACCGGTCTCGAACCGGACCGTCCTGGTGCCGAAGCGACCGTTGTCGATGGTCGCTTCCGCGAACTTGATCTCGGGACCCTCCATAGAGGATGCCTCCTTGCGTGTGTGGTGCAGCAGACCAGGCCTCGGGCACACTCGTGCACGTGCGCTCCAC
Source organism: Curtobacterium sp. MCPF17_001 (assembly GCF_003234615.1). Classification (NCBI taxonomy): domain Bacteria; kingdom Bacillati; phylum Actinomycetota; class Actinomycetes; order Micrococcales; family Microbacteriaceae; genus Curtobacterium; species Curtobacterium sp. MCPF17_001. The sequence continues at coordinate 5,436 of NZ_QKSL01000013.1, read as the reverse complement.
GACGCGGAACGCATGTCTGGCCAGCAGTAGAAGCACACGGGACGAGGACCGGCCCGGACGCCACCACCGATGACCAGCTTCGTGCCGGTCTGCGTGCGATGTCGTGATTCGTCTCGGGGAACGGTCCCCAGACCAGCCGACCTTAGCATTCCGGGATGGACGAGCGGCGGTGCTCCAGGCGAACGGGCGTGTCCTCACCTAGCCTGCGGGGATGCGTCGGAACCCTGCCCTCGTCCGTCGGCCACACGGGCGGCACGTCCTCCTCGCCGTGACCGTGCTCGTGGGGGCCCTGGTCGTCCCGGTGGTCACTTCCGCACCGGCGTCCGCCACCGACTACCCGACGTGGCAGGACGTGCAGCGCGCGGAGGGGAACGAGCAGGCCAAGCAGGCCGAGGTCACGAAGGTCCGGGCAGCCCTGGAGTCGGTGCAGGCAGAGGCGGCCGCGAAGTCGCAGGTCGCCCTCGACCGGTCCGCGGAGGCGACGCAGGCCGAGGCGGACCTGGCCGAGGCCACCCGGACGGCCACGAGCCTCCAGGCCCATGCCCACCAGGCTGCAGCGACCGCCGAGCGCGCGCAGACACGGGCGGGACGGCTGGCCGCGGACCTGTACCGCGACGGCTCGACCGACCAGATGACCACCCGGATCGCGACGGCGGGGAACCCGGACGCTCTCCTCTACCAGCTGGGCGCGCTCGACCAGCTGTCCACGACCTGGGCCGGCGTGCTGGACGACGCCGCCGTCTCGGCGAAGACGGCATCCTCGCTGCACGACCAGGCCGCCCGGGCCGAGGACGAGCGCGCCTCGCTCGCCGCGGACGCCGAGGCGAAGGCCGCGACGGCGAAGGCGGCGCAGCAGCGCGCGGACGCGGCGGTCGCGTCGACCGAGTCGCACAGTGACGAGCTCTACGCGCAGCTCGCGACACTCCGGGACTCGACGGCCGAGACGCAGCGTCGCTACGAGGTCGGACAGGCGGTCGCCGCACAGGCGGCAGCACAGGCCGCGGCAGCGAGGGCCGCCGCCCGGGCAGCAGCGGCAGCCGCGGCGGCACCCACCTCGACCGGGGGCTCGGCATCGGCCGGCAACGCCTACCCGAGCACCGAGGGGGTCACGGTCGACCCGGCCGGCGCGCAGGCCTACGCGCGGAGCGTGCTCGGCAGCTACGGCTGGGGCGACGACCAGTTCGGCTGCCTGGTGTCACTGTGGACGCAGGAGTCCGGTTGGCGCGCGAACGCCCTGAACTCGTCGAGTGGTGCCTACGGGATCCCGCAGGCACTCCCCGCGTCGAAGCTCGCCGCCGCCGGTGCGGACTGGCGGACGAACGCGCAGACGCAGGTCAACTGGGGCCTCGCGTACATCAAGAGCAGCTACGGCACGCCGTGCGGTGCCTGGGGTCACGAGATGAGCGTCGACCCGCACTGGTACTGACCCCGACGCAGAGCAGCTACTGCTGGCGCTGCATCCCGCCGAGCAGCGACGCGAAGTCCACGACCTCGGGCAGGGCGTCCGCCTGCTGCGGCTGCCGACGGGAGGCCCGCATCATCCACGCCAGGTCGGTTCCGGCCCGGCGGATGCGCGCGTCGAGCGTGCCCGCGTCGTCGCTCCCCCAGTCGTCCGTCGCCGCGAAGACCCCGGTGGGGACGACCGCGGCGCGGAGGTAGGCGAAGACCGGGCGGATGCCGTGTTCGAGGGCGAGCGAGTGCCGTGCGGTGCCGCCGGTGGCCCCGAGCAGCACCGGCATGTCGGCGAGGGCGTCCTTGTCGAGGACGTCGAGGAAGGACTTCGCCAGGCCGCTCATGCCGGCGGTGAAGACCGGGGTGACGAAGACGACCGCATCCGCCTCGACGACCGTCGCCATCGCGGTGGTCAGGGCCGGGGCGGCGAAGCGCGTGAGCATGGCGTCGGTGATCTCGTGCGCGAGCGGTCGGAGGTCGACGTTCCGCAACTCGACCGGGTCGCCGGTGGTCGACAGCGCGTCGACGGTCGCGGCGCCGAGGCGGTCGGCGAGCAGGCGGGTCGAGCTGGGCTCGGAGAGACCGGCGGAGACGACGGCGATGGTGGTCATGGGGATTCCCGACTTTCGATGCGTTTGCATGAACCATAGCAGGAACCCGGGGAGGCCGACGTGCATTCCCGTGGTCGCACGCGGAACGACAGAAGCCCCGTCCCTCACGGAGAGGAACGGGGCTTCCGATCAGCAGGGCTGCACGACGGCAGCGCTCCTGGTACGACTAGCGGCGCAGGCCGAGACGCTCGATGAGCGTGCGGTAGCGGGCGATGTCGACGTCGGAGAGGTACCCGAGGAGACGGCGGCGCTGACCGACCATGAGGAGCAGGCCACGACGCGAGTGGTGGTCGTGCTTGTGCTCCTTGAGGTGCTCGTTCAGGTCGTTGATACGACGCGTCAGAACGGCGACCTGGACCTCGGGGGATCCGGTGTCGCCCGGGTGGGTCGCGTACTCTTCGATGATCTCCTGCTTGATCTTGGCGTCAAGTGCCATGGAGGATCCCCTTTCCTGCTCTGCGTGAGAGCTCTGTCCGTTGCGCGGTGCCCACACCTGATGCGTGAGCGCTCTTGATCCGCGGCCGTTCGACGGCAACCGCACGAGCATACCAGAGCAGGGACGCGTCGACGGGACCCGGCCGCTCAGACGGTCCGCGCCCGCAGGGGCCTGCGGCGCCGACGTCGCTCCGGGAGCAGACTCCGCACGAACCCGACGAGCGTCGCCCCGAGCAGGCCGCCCATGCCGTTCGACAGCACGTCGCGGGGATCGGCCACGCGGTACGGCAGGTACTCGGCCTGCGCGAACTCGATCCCGACCGACAGCCCGACGGCGATCAGCGCGCCGAGGATCCACCAGCGACGGGGCAGCCACAGCGCGGCGATGAGCCCGACCGGCACGAACATCGCGACGTTCGCCAGGAACTCGGTGCGGTCGTACGTGAACCAGGCACCGTGCGGCAGGTGCTGCACCCAGGCGACAGCGTGCAGGACGAGGGAGTTCTCGGCCGAGGTGAACACGTGCGGGGTCAGCGTCATCCGCCAGATCACCCAGGCGTAGCCGCCCGTCAGGGCCAGGAGGAGGAGTTTCCGCAACATCCGGTCAGTCTGGGGCACGACTGCTGGGCAGCACCCTGGCATCACATGACGATGGGATGGGAACATGACGGCAGCAGCGGATGCGGGTCGGGGCGACGCGCGACAGGGAGGAACGGCCGATGCCGAGACCGCAACGGACCTCGTCCACGCGCCAGTGGGTCTGGATCGGGGTCGTCGGCGCGCTCGTCGTCGCCGTCGTCGTGGCGGTGAGCGTGGTGCTGCCGCATGCCGGAGACCGTCCGGTCGCGCACCGCCGGAGCGTCGCCGAGGCGTGGCCCGGCGGCCTCGCCCGCCAGCCCTCGACCGCGAACCAGGCACGCTGGCACGAGACGGCCGCGCGGAAGGCGGGTCGGGCCTCCACCGCGGACCGTCTCGCCGTGATCGCCGACCAGCCGATCGCCACCTGGCTGACGAACTCGTCCGTCCCCGAGACGGTCGCGACCGTGCGGAGCGTCCTGGCGGCGGCGCGTGAGCAGCGGAAGACCCCGGTCTTCGTGCTGTACGCCATCCCCGACCGCGACTGCGGGCACTGGTCGCGGGGCGGTACCGCGGAGGACGCCTACCTGCCGTGGGTCCGTGCCGTCGTCCGGGTACTCGCGGGCTCGCACGCGGTCGTCCTGGTCGAACCGGACTCGATCGCGCAGATCGCGGTCTGCGAGCGGCTGCGGGACACCCGGCTGCCGCTCCTCCGCAAGGCGGTGACGGCGCTCACCGGCCACGGGTTGACGGTGTACCTGGACGGCGGCAACGAGAACCGGGTGCCGGTCGCGACGATGGCCGACTGGCTGCGGCGCGCGGGCGTCGACCGTGTGCAGGGCTTCTCGACCAACGTGTCGAACTTCTACCGGGTCGACCAGGAGCGCGCCTACGCCGACGAACTCGCCGACGCGATCGGCGGGGACCCGCACTTCGTCATCGACGTCTCACGGAACGGCCGGGGTTGGCGGGGCGACTGGTGCAACCCCGAGGGCGCCGGCCTCGGGCAGCTCCCCCACGTCACGCTCGGCACGACCCGGCTCGACGCGCTGCTCTGGGTGAAGACACCCGGTCTGAGCGACGGCAGCTGCAACGGCGGACCGGCCGCGGGGCAGTGGTGGGAGTCCTACGCGCTCGCCCTGGTCGCGAACCGCAAGCGCGGCTGACGCGCGGACGACGGCCGGGAGGCCCGTCACCGGTCCGGCTGTCGGCCGCCGGTGGTTGCATGTCGCCATGACCAGCCGCCACCTGCGTTCCGTCGTCCCGCCGTACCTGCTGCGCGCCGTCGCGGCCGCACCGACGGACCGCTTCCCGCGCGCCGCCTCGGCGGCACGGACCGCGCTCGCCTCGATGGACCGCGTCCAGGAGCCGAAGCAGGTCACCGGCCTCCGCGCGCCCCGGACCGCCGGCACGCCCGACGCCTCGCCGCAGCGGACGATCTCCACCGCCGCCGGCACGACCACCCTGCCGGGCACGGTCGTCCGACGCGAGGGCGACGGCGACACCGGGGACGCCGCCACCGACGAGGCGTACGCGGGGCTCGGTGCGACGCACGCGTTCTGGCTCGACGTCTTCGGACGGGTCTCCATCGACGGTGCCGGGCTGCCCCTCGAGGCCACCGTGCACTACGGCCAGGAGTACGACAACGCCTACTGGGACGGGCAGCGGATGGTCTTCGGGGACGGGGACGGCGAGGTCTTCCGACGCTTCACCGTCGCGGTCGACGTGATCGGCCACGAGCTCGCCCACGGTGTCACGCAGTACACGGCCGACCTGGTCTACCAGGGGCAGTCCGGGGCGCTCAACGAGTCGATGAGCGACGTCTTCGGCTCCCTCGTCGCCCAGTACGCGGCCGGGCAGACCGCCGAGCAGGCGACCTGGTTGATCGGGGAGGGGCTCTTCACCGACGCCGTGCACGGTGTCGCGCTGCGCTCGATGCGGGCGCCGGGGACCGCCTACGACGACCCGGTGCTCGGCGAGGACCCGCAGCCGGCGACCATGGCCGGCTACGTCGAGACCACCGAGGACCAGGGTGGCGTGCACCTGAACTCCGGCATCCCGAACCACGCGTTCTTCCTCGCCGCGACCACGATCGGCGGCCCGGCCTGGGTCGGCGCCGGGCAGGTGTGGTGGGACGCCCTGACGTCGGCCGAGGTGTCGGCGTCCATCGACTTCGCCGGGTTCGCGGCCGTCACGGTGCGGGCGGCGGTGACCCGCTTCGGGGCGGACTCGCACGAACACGCCGCGGTCACCGACGCCTGGCGCTCGGTGGGCGTCCTGTCCTGACGCGGGGCGGCACGGGCTGCGGCGGGGGTGCGGCGAGGAAGAACGCGTGGTTCGGGATGCCGGAGTTCAGGTGCAC
>NZ_QKSL01000012.1:0-120345 GCF_003234615.1 Curtobacterium sp. MCPF17_001 | reverse complement strand
GAGACAGCCCCGACCCCGACCCCGACGGGGACCCGACTGACCTCCTTGAGCGGGGCGAGCGGACGGCGGACGGGAGGCCCGTGTCGGATCCGCCACGGGCCTCCCGTCCGTCATCCGGCACGTCCGCCGATGCCGAACGTCCCCCGACTCAGTCGAACGCGTTCGTCATCACGTGGGCCGCACGGTCCAGGTACCCCCAGAGCTCGGCCTCGTCGAGCGGAGCGAGTCCGAGCGACTCCACCGCGTCGTGCATGTGCTGGAGCCAGTGCTCGCGCGCCTCGGGCGTGATGCGGAACGGGTTGTGCCGCATCCGCAGGCGGGGGTGTCCGCGCTGTTCGCTGTACGTGGACGGTCCACCCCAGTACTGCTGGAGGAACTGTGACAGCCGCCAGATCGCCCCCTCGAGGTCGTCGGCCGGGTACATCGGCCAGATGACCTCGTCGTGCTGCACTCCCTCGTAGAAGCGTCGTACCAGACGGTCGAACGTCGGCGCGCCGCCGATGCGGTCGAAGAGCGAGCCGCTCGCCGCGGCGCCGCCCAGTCCGACACGGAGCGTGACGGGCTGCGCCGGAACCGCGCCGGCACCGTCGGAGTGACGGGCACCCTCGGTGCGGCCGCTGCTGTCGGCGTGAACGCTGGTTTCTGCGCGACCGCTGCTCTCGGGCCGACCAGCGGCTCCGGCCGGTGGCCCGATCGGCAGGGACGGTCCGGTCATGGCGAGTCCTCGTGGTCGGTGCTGGGTTCTTCTCCGGTACGGATGGCCCGCCCGAAGACGTTCCGTCGTGCGCTGCGGGACCGGGCGGGTGTCGGGACCGGCGCGGTCCGCACCGGTCGCAGGCCGTTCACGGAGGTGGCGTTCTCCCACCCGGCGGGCATGATCATCGCCATCGCGGGCAGGGTGACGCCGAGCTCGTCGACGCTGTGCTTGAGCCGGATGCGGAGCTCGCGGCCGACGACGTCGAGCTCGGAGGCACGGGTCTTCACGACCAGGCGGAACACCATGCCGGTGTCCGTGATCGACTGCAGGCCCCAGATCTCGGGCTTCTCGACGATGCGCTGACGCCACCGGGACTCCTGCGACATGGTGACGGCAGCGTGCAGGAGGGCGTCCTGCACCGCGTCGATGTCGGTGTCGTAGGGGACGGTGATGTCCACCAGGACGCGGGACCACCCCTGGGACAGGTTGCCGACGCGCAGGATCTGGCCGTTCGGCACGAACCAGAGGATCCCGTTGACGTCGCGGATCTGCATGACGCGCAGGCCCACGCTCTCGACGACGCCGGTCGCCTGCCCGGTGTCGACGACGTCACCCACCCCGGCCTGGTCCTCGAGGATCATGAAGATGCCGGACAGGATGTCGCGGACGATGCTCTGGGCACCGACCGCCAGGCCGGCGGCGACCACCGAGGCGCCACCGACGATGCCGACGGCGGCGGTGGGGAACACCGTCGAGATGATGATGGCGAACGCGATGACCGCGACGACGACGGTCGCCAGGTTCTCGAGCACGCTGCCGAGGGTCCGGGTGCGCTGGACGACCCGGGCCGTCTGCAGCGGTGAGGCGACGAGCGCCTGCGTGTCCGCGGCACCCTGCCGCTTCTTCACGCCGTTGACGATGCGGTCGACGACCTGCTTGATCGTCCGGCGGAGGATGAGCCGGAGGACCACCGCCGCGAGCAGGACGATGACGATGGTGATCGGGACGTGCCAGGTGTCGACGAACTGGGTGAACGTGTTCGACGCCCACTTCGAGACGTCGGTGGTGTCTGCAGCCAAGAGCATGATCCGATCGATGCTAAGCGGCGAGGCCTCGGCCTCCCTGGAGGAACGCCGAGGCCTCGCCGCTCGTCACATCAGGGTCAGACGTCCGCTGCCTGGACCCGGAGGGCCCGCTCGGTGCCCGCGAGGTTCTCGGTGACGATGCGGCGCAGTGCCGGCGTCTCCGGGTGTGCCTCGAGCCACGCCACGGCCGCGTCGCGCAGCTCCGTCGACGCCAGCGGCGCGGGGTAGAGCCCCGTGACGACGGTGTCCGCGATGTGGTAGCTACGCTCGTCCCAGATGCGGGTGATCACGTCGAAGTACCGTGACACGAGGCCCTCGAGCACGACCGGGGAGTTGACGTGCTGGAACCCGATCGTGGTCTGACGGACGATCGCGTTCGGCGCGTCGTCGCTGTCGACGAGCGACGAGAACGCGGCGAGCTTGCCCTCGGCCGTGGGGATCGTCGCCCGGGCACGCGCGGCGGCCTGCTCACCCGAGGCCGTGCGGTCGGCGGCGAGCTCGGTGTCGATCTCGTCGTTGCCCGCAGCGCCGGCGAGCACGAGGCCCTCGAGCAGCTCCCAGCGGAGATCGGTGTCGACCTCGAGCCCCTGCAGCGTCACCGAGCCGTCACGCAGCCCCTGGAGCGTCGCCACGTGCTCGGGCGTCGAGGGGATCTGCGCGAAGAACTTCACGAACTGGAACTGCGCGTCGGAGCCGGACTCGGCCGACGATGCGAGCTGCCAGAGGGTGTCACCGACGGTACGGACGGTGCTGTCGGACTTCGCCGGCGCGACGTAGTTGCGCGCGGTGAGCAACAGCTGCGACAGCGTGGTCCGGATCGTCGTGGACTCGGTCTCGGTCGCGATGTTGCCGAGCACGAGCGACACGTAGTCGCTGGCGGGGGACTCGGCGTCGCGTGTGGCGTCCCAGACGGCACCCCAGACGATGGAACGCGCGAGGGGGTTCGCGATCGCGGCGAGGTGCTCGATCGCAGTGCGACGGGACTGCTCGTCGAGACGGATCTTGGCGTAGGCCAGGTCGTCGTCGTTGAGCAGCACGAGGTCGCCGCGGTGCACCCCGACCAGTTCGGGCACGTCCGTGCGGGCTCCGTCGACGTCGATCTCGACGCGGTGGGCCCGCTCGAGCTTGCCGCCGGACGACGCGGTGTCGGCTCCGAACGGTGCCGAAGCGTCGTTCGTGAAGGAGTAGACGCCGATCGCCAGTCGGTGCGGTCGCAGCGTCGGGTGGTCGGCCGGGGCTTCCTGCAGCACGGCGAACGAGGTGATCACACCGTCGGCGTCGGTCTGGATCTCCGGGCGGAGGGTGTTCACGCCGGCGGTCTCGAGCCACAGCTTCGACCACTCGGACAGGTCACGGCCGCTGGTGGACTCGAGTTCGACGAGCAGGTCCTTCAGCTCGGTGTTGGAGTGGTGGTGCTTCTTGAAGTAGGCCGAGACGCCCGCGAAGAACGCGTCGATGCCGACCCACGCGACGAGCTGCTTGAGGACCGAGCCACCCTTCGCGTAGGTGATGCCGTCGAAGTTGACCTGGACGTCTTCGAGGTCGTTGATCGTCGCGACGATCGGGTGCGTCGAGGGCAGCTGGTCCTGGCGGTAGGCCCAGGACTTCTCCATCGCCTGGAACGTGGTCCACGCTTCGGTCCACTCGGTGGCTTCGGCCGTGGCGATGGTCGACGCCCACTCCGCGAACGACTCGTTGAGCCACAGGTCGTTCCACCACTTCATGGTCACGAGGTCGCCGAACCACATGTGGGCGAGCTCGTGCAGGATCGTGACGACCCGGCGCTCCTTGATGGCGTCCGTGACCTTCGAGCGGAACACGTACGTCTCGGTGAAGGTGACGGCACCCGCGTTCTCCATCGCACCGGCGTTGAACTCCGGCACGAAGAGCTGGTCGTACTTCTCGAACGGGTAGGCGACGTCGAACTTCTCCTCGAAGTACGCGAAGCCCTTGCGGGTGATGTCGAAGACGTACTCGGGGTCGAGGTACTCGGCCAGCGACTTCCGCGCGAACACCCCGAGCGGGATGGTCCGGCCGTCACGGCTGGTGAGCTCGCTGCGGACGACCTCGTACGGGCCGGCGACGAGCGCGGTGATGTAGCTCGAGATCTTCGCCGTGGGCGGGAAGGTCCACGTGGCGTGGTCCCCGTCGACGTGCGGCTCGGGCGTGGGAGCGTTCGAGACGACCTGCCAGCGTGCCGGTGCGGTCACGGTGAAGCTGAACTCGGCCTTGAGGTCGGGCTGCTCGAACACGGCGAACATGCGCCGGCTGTCCGGGACCTCGAACTGCGAGTACAGGTAGACCTCGTCGTCGACGGGATCGACGAAGCGGTGCAGGCCTTCGCCGGTGTTCGTGTACAGCGCATCGGCGACGACGACGAGCTCGTTCTGCGCCTGCAGGTCGGCGAGCTGGATGCGGACGCCGTCGTTCACGGCGGCGACGTCGAGCGCCGCGCCGTTCAGGGTGACCGAGTGGACGGTCTTCGTGATGGCGTCGATGAACGTGCTGGCGCCGGGCGTGGCCGTGAAGCGCACTCGGGTGGTGCTGCCGAAGCTCTCGGCGCCGCGGGTCAGGTCGAGTTCGACGTCGTAAGTCTGGACGCTGACGATGCCGGCACGTTCCTGGGCTTCGGTTCTGGTGAGGTTCTCTCCGGGCACGGACGCTCCATCTTCGCTGCGGACGCGGACGATCGATGTCCGCGTGTCGGTGGTCCCGCTCGGCATCGTGCGCTGGCGGGACGGCTCGTGACCAGCCTAGCGAGCGGGCGTACGCTCACGACCTGTGACTGACACCACTGTGGAGAACACCCCTGCGACCCGGACTGCTGTGGAGTTCTGGTTCGACCCGACCTGCCCCTGGGCGTGGATGACGAGCCGCTGGGTGGGTGAGGTCGAGCAGCACCGCGACCTCGACGTGACCTGGAACGTGATGAGCCTCTTCGTCCTCAACGAGCACAACGAGGACATGCCGGCGGAGTACCGCGAGGCGATGGAGCGGAACCAGGTGTACTCGCGCCTGGTGACGGCTGCGAAGGCACGCCACGGCCAGGAGGTCGTGAAGCGTCTCTACGACGCGCTCGGCGAGCAGATCCACCACCGCCAGCAGAAGGACCCGAAGCAGGTCGTGCCGGCCGTCCTCGAGCAGCTCGGCCTCGAGGCCGACCTCGCCGACGCCGCGTGGACCGACGAGACCGATGTCGCGATGCGCGAGAGCCACCGGGACGGCATCGAGCGGGTCGGCCAGGACGTCGGCACGCCCGTCATCGCCGTCGACGGTGTCGCCTTCTTCGGACCGGTCATCTCGCCGGCGCCGAAGGGCCAGCAGGCACTCGACCTCTGGGACGGCGTCGTCGCCGCGGCCCGCTACCCGGGCTTCTTCGAGCTCAAGCGCTCCCGCACGACCGGTCCGGTCTTCGACACGGTCGAGGACTGACCCCGGCGCGACCACGACGGTCGCGCCCGCCGCGTGCATCGCCCCCCGTTCCGACGGGGCGCGATGTCGGTGCGGGGGCAGAACAGGTCGGTGCCGTCGCGGTCCCGCGGGCTCGCGTGGTGCGGGGCGGACGGGAGGCGCGGGTCGGCCCCGCCACGGGCCTCCCGGTCCGCGTCCCGCCGCGTGCGCCGCGCCCCGTTCTGACAGGGCGCGATGTCGGATCGGGCGGGCTCGCGTGGTGCGGGGCGGACGGGAGGCGCGGGTCGGCCCCGCCACGGGCCTCCCGGTCCGCGTCCCGCCGCGTGCACTGCGCCCGGTTCTGACGGACGCGATGTCCCTGCGGGGTGCAGCCCAGCCTGAGCAAGGTCAGATCAGGCCAGCGGCAACCGCATCAGCGTCAGGTCGAGCCATCGGTCGAACTTGCGGCCGACCTCCGGGACGACCGCGACCGTCGCGAACCCGAGTCGCTCGTGGAGCGCGATCGACCCCGTGTTGGTGCTGCAGATGCCGGCGATCATCACGTGCCGGCCCTCGTCGGTGGCGCGGGTGACGAGGGCGCGCATGAGCGTCGAGGCGACACCCCGCCCGCGGAACGACTCGACGACGTAGACGCTGTGCTCGACGGTGAGCCGGTAGCCCTGGTGGGGCCGCCACTGCGAGTAGGTCGCGTACCCGGCGACGACCCCGTCGACCTCGGCGACCAGGACGGGCCAGCCGTCGCCCTGCCGCTCGGCCAGCCAGGTGTCGAACCAGGCGCGGGGGTGCGGGACCTCTTGCCAGATCGCCGTCGAGTGCAGGACCGCGTCGACGTGGAGTGCGTGCACGACGTCGAGGTCCGCGGGAGTGCAGTCGCGGACCCGAACCGCATCTGTCGCATATGCTGTCGCCATGTCTCACATCGTAGACGAGCCCGAGGGTGCCGACGCAATCCCCGACCAGGAGCGGACGGACCAGGAGCGGAAGGGCAGTGGGCACGCGGACAGTGATCGTGCGGAGATCGATCACCCGGACGACGCCGACCAGCGCCGGCTGGGGGAGCGGTTGCAGCGCCTCCGCACCGAGCGCCGCTGGAGCCTCACGGAACTCGCCGAGGAGTCCGGCGTCTCCCGCGCCATGATCAACCGCGTCGAGCGGGGCGTCTCGAGCCCGACCGCCACGATCCTCGGCCGCCTCTCCGGCGCGTTCGGGCTCACCGTCTCGCAACTCCTCGACGAGGCCCTCGAGCACGAGGTGCCCCGGACCAGCGATCCGGACGAGGCCCGCGGGGTGCAGCGTGCCGCCTCGGCCGACTCGTGGACCGACCCGGAGACCGGGTACCGCCGCCGCCCGCTGTCGAGCGCGGACTTCCCCGCCGACGTGACCGAGGTGCGCCTGCCCGCCGGTCGCGAGGTCGCCTACCCCGCCAGCGCGTACGCCTTCCTGCGGCACTGCATCTGGGTGGTCGACGGGGCCCTCGAACTGCAGGTGGGTGCGACCACGACGCGCCTCGGCGCGGGGGACCGGATCGAGCTCGGCGAACCGGCCGACGTGGTCTACCGCAACGCCGGCGACGAGCCGTGCCGGTACGTCGTCGTGGTGGTCCGCCAGCGCTGAGGGGAGGCCCGCTCCGGGTCCGGCACCGCGCCTCCCGGCCCGGCCTGCCTGCCCGGCCCTGCTCGTGCGCGAAAGCGACAGTCCGCGGCGGAAGGTTCGCGCAGATCTGTCGCTTTCGCGGACGGGACGTCCGCCCCGCGTCCGGCACCGCGCCTCCCGGCCCGGCCGGCCCGGCTCCTGCGCGAAAGCGACAGTTCGCGGCGGAAGGTGCGCGCAGTTCTGTCGCTTCCGCGGACGGGAGGCCCGCCCCGCGTCCCGGCCCCGCGTCCGGCCCGGAGGCCCGCCCCACGTCCGGCACCGCGCCTACCGGCCGGAGCGGGCGCGGGAAGCCCGCCGCGGGTGCAGGAATAGGATCGGTCCATGCGCATCCACCTCGGAACGGACCACGCCGGCCTCGAGTTCAACAAGACCCTCGCCTCGCACCTGACCGAAGCCGGCCACGAGGTCGTGGACCACGGTCCGACCGAGTACGAGCCGCTGGACGACTACCCCTCGTTCTGCATCAACGCCGCGCACGCCGTGGTGCAGGACCAGCGCGCGGGGGTCCAGGCCCTCGGCGTCGTCTTCGGCGGATCGGGCAACGGTGAGCAGATCGCCGCGAACAAGGTCGAGGGCATCCGGGCGGCGCTGGTGTGGAACGAGTCGACCGCGGTCCTCGCGCGCCAGCACAACGACGCGAACGTCATCTCGATCGGTGCCCGTCAGCACACCGAGGAAGAGGCCATCCGCTTCGTCGACCTGTTCATCGCCGAGCCGTTCTCGGGCGAGGAGCGCCACGCCCGCCGGATCGCGCAGCTCGCCGAGTACGAGCAGACCGGCACGATCGCCGGCAAGCAGGTCGACGCGTAGCAGGGCGCTTCCGGCCGGGTCACCGCGGACCGGGCCACGCCGTCGGCAGTCGGGGGACACGGGTCGTCAGCGGTACCGGGTAGAACGGAACGCATGCCCGAGGGTCACTCCGTCCACCGAATCGCCAACCAGTTCACCCGGCACTTCGTCGGCAAGCGCTGCGAGGTGTCCAGCCCGCAGGGCCGGTTCGCCGCGGGCGCCGCACAGCTCGACGGCAAGACACTGATCGCTGCCCGCGCCGTCGGCAAGCAGATGTTCCTGGAGTTCGAGGACGACCTGTTCCTCCGTGTGCACCTCGGTCTGTACGGGGCGTGGGACTTCGCCGGCGTGATCTCCACCGCCGAAGCGCTGTCGGACGACGACGACCGCGAGGAGTCCTTGTCCTCGATCGGCGCCCCGCGACTCGCCCGCTACCGGATGGCCGAGCAGGAGAAGACCGAGGACCCGATCGAGGCCTTCCCGCCGGACCCGGTCGGCCAGGTGCGCGTACGGCTGCTCACCGAGGACACCGTCGCTGACCTGCGGGGCCCGACTGCCTGCGTCGTCGAGGATCCCGCCGGTGTGCAGCGTGCGCTCGACAAGCTCGGCCCGGACCCGATGAACGACGACGGTCCGGAGGCCGAGAAGGTGTTCGTGGAGAACATCCGGAAGCGCAACGTCGCGATCGGGCAGCTGCTGATGGACCAGTCCGTGGTGAGCGGCATCGGCAACATCTACCGCGCGGAGCTGCTGTTCCGGCAGCGCCTCGACCCGTACAAGGTCGGGAAGAAGATCACCGTGAAGCAGGCGAAGGCGCTCTGGGCGGACTGGTCGAAGCTGCTGCACGACGGTGTCCGGGACGGCTTGATGCTGACGATGGACGGCCTGTCCGACGCCGACCACAAGAAGGCACTGCGCTCGCGGAAGGACCGCCACTGGGTGTACCACCGACAGGGCGAACCCTGCCGGGTCTGCGGCACCGAGATCCGGATCGCCGACATGGCCGGCCGCAAGCTCTACTGGTGCCCGAAGGACCAGAAGTAGCCCTCCCGCAACACGCAAAGGTGGCGGCGCTCCGCAGGGCTACTGCCGTGCGTGACGACGCCACCGTTGCGTTTCGCGAGGACCTAGACGGCCCAGTGGGTCCAGCGGCCGGCGACGGCGGTGGCCAGGACCGGCATCGTGCGGAGTGCGGCCGACGTCGCCGTGAGCGGGTCGGACGGCACGAGGACCAGGTCGGCGACGTCGCCGACGGCCACGCCGACGCGGCCGTCGGTGCTGCCCCGCCACGCGGCGAGCGCCGACATCCGCTGCTCCGGGTGCCACGGAGCCCGTCCGTCGCGGTCCCGGCCGACGGCGGCGGCGAGCGCCACCCACGGGTCGAGTGGCGCGACGGGGGCGTCCGATCCGAGTTGCATCCGGGCTCCGGCTCGCTCGAGTGCGGCGAACGGGAAGGCCCGGTCGGTGCGGCCCGCCCAGTGGTGGTCAGCGATGTCGCGGTCGTCCATGGCGTGCTCGGGCTGGACGGAGGCGACGACGCCGAGCCGCGCGAACCGCGGGACGTCGTCGGGCTGCAGCAGTTGGGCGTGCTCGATGGTGCCGCGGGTGCCGACGGTCTCGAACGCGTCGAGTGCCAGCGTGACGGCCCGGTCGCCGATGGCGTGGACGGCGGGGACGAGTCCGGCGGCGACGGCACGGCGGAGGACCGGGACGAGGTCCTCCGGCGTCCAGGTGAGCAGCCCTCCGCCGTCCGAGGTCGCGGCGGTCCGGGTGCCGAGGGACCCGTCGGTGATCACCTTGAACGGCCCCATCGTCAGCAGGCCGCGGGTGCCCGGCACGACGTCGCCGGTGCTGAGGCCGCGCGCGACCACGCCGTCGAGCTCTCCCGGGTAGACGCCGGACGCCACGCGGATGCCGTCCGTGCCGGCGGCGATCCGGCGCGCCCATCGGTCGAGTCCGAACACCATCTCGAGGTCCACGACGCCCGTCACCCCGCGTCGGGCGGCGGCGTCGACCGCTTCCTCGACGGCGGCGTCGAGCAGTTCGCCGGGCACCCGGGACAGCGCACCGGTGACGTCGAAGGCGTCCTGTTCACGGAGGACGCCGTCCTCGCCCGCCGGCAGGGCACGGCCGAGCGCCGCTGCGAAGTGCGCGAGGGCGCGGGTGTTGCACCAGACGGCGTGCAGGTCCGCGGCGACGACGACGACCGGGAGGCCCGGGGCGGCTCGGTCGAGCAACTCGCGTCGCGCCGGGGCCGGCCAGAGTCCGTCCCGGTAGCCGTGTCCGACCAGGACGCGGTCCGGGAGCGCAGTGCGGGTGGCCTCGGCGAGGCGGTCGGCGGTCTCCTCGGCGGAGGCGCAGTCCTGCACGTCGATGCGCTGCCGCATGAGTGCCCACTGGTCGAAGTGCACGTGGTGGTCACGGAGCCCCGGTCCGAGCCAGGCGCCGTCCGCCTCGACGACCTCGGTGGTGACCTCGCTGCCGGAGGGCGCGTCGATCGTCCCGGCCGGTCCGATCGCGGCGACCCGTCCGTCGAGGACCAGGACGTCGGAGGGGGCGCCGGACGTGCCCACACGGCGGACGGTGCGGAGCAGGACGGATGTCACAGCGCCTCCCGTCCGGCGTCGCCCAGGTCCTCACGACGCGCGCGTACGCGCTCCATCTCGTCCGCCAGCGCCGGCGCCGCGTAGGGCCCGTCGGCGCGGAGGCCCTCGATGACCCGGTCGACGACCTCGGGTGCCTTGTTCTGGCTGAGCTTCGCGCGCGCGTCGAACCGGGTGACGCGCAGCCGGATGCCGACGGTGCCACGGGCGATGCGGCGGGCGGTGTCCTGGTCGACGTCGAGCGACACCGGGGACGGCATCTCCCGTTCGAAGTGGTCGACGAGGTCCCCGAGGACCCGGAAGTTCTCGTCGTCGGACAGGATCTCCGGCGTGCCCCACAGATGCGCGGTGGTGTGGTTCCAGGTCGGGACGAACTGCTCCGGCGGGTACCAGGCGGGGGAGACGTAGCCGTGTGGGCCCTGCACGATGACCAGGACCTCGTGCTGGCCGAGCTCGTGCGCGACCTCGTCCGGACGGCCGACGTGCGACACCAGGACGAGTTCGTCGTCAGCGCTCGCTTCGAGCAGGAACGGGTAGTGCGACGCCACCAGCCCGGTCGCCGTGTGCGACACGATCGTCGCCCAGGGGTTCCCGTCGACGAGTCGTCGGACCTCGTCGACCTCGGTCATCAGGAAGGATGGTGTGTGCCGCATCCGACGAGCGTGGCACATGCCAGGCTGGTCGGCATGGAGAAGCGCGCTGCCTACGAGTCCGTCCTGCCCTACGTCCGGGAGTGGATCGCCTACAAGGTGTGGCAGCTGCGGTTGCCCGGCGTGCAGGTCGCCGTCGGGTTCGAGGGGCAGGAACTGTTCGCCGACGCCTTCGGCTACGCGGATGTCGAGGCCGGGCGTCGCCTGACGACCTCCGACCTGTTCCGGATCGCCTCGCACTCGAAGACGTTCACCGCGACGGCGCTGCTCCAGCTCGCCGACCAGGGCGCCCTGCGCCTCGACGACACCGTCGGCACGTTCGTCCCCGCCCTGGTCGAGGCCGGTTCGCCGATCGCCGACGCCACCGTCCGCGAGCTCATGGAGATGGGTGCCGGAGTCGTCCGCGACGGCGCCGACGGCGACCACTGGGCGCTGGCACACCCGTTCCCGGACGCCGCGGAACTCGTCGCGCTCGTCGTCGCGGGCGGCGCGAAGGTGCCCGTCGGGTCGGCCTTCAACTACTCGAACCTGGGCTACGGCCTGCTCGGCCTCGTCATCGAGGCGGTCACCGGCACCCGCTACGCCGACCACGTCCGCACGGCGATCACCGAGCCGCTCGGGCTCACCGGCACCGGCGCCGAGTTCGACCCGGCGCGCGAGGACGAGTACGTCATCGGCTACACCGGCCTGCACACCGCCCGCACCCGGCAGCGCGTCCCGCACGTGACGACGGGGGCGCTCGCCGCGGCCACCGGGTTCCACGGCACCGCCTCGGACCTGGTCCGGTACTTCTCGGCACACGTGCCCGGCCGCGGCACGCTGCTCTCCGACCATGCCAAGCGGCTGGCCCAGCGGAAGGCGTGGAGCGCGCTCGACAGCGACCCCGCCGCCCGCGGCTACGGCGCCGGGTTCGTCGTCGACCGGATCAACGGCCGGGAGGTCCGTGGCCACTCCGGCGGGTTCCCCGGGCAGATCACGCAGTCGGTGTTCGACCCCGCGTCCTCGCTGGTCGTGTCGGTGCTGACGAGCAGCGCCACGGGTCCCGCGACGATGCTGGCCTACGGCATCGTCCACCTGCTCGACGCCGCCGCCGACGAGCACGCCCCCGGGGCGCCGGTGCCGGCTGACGTCGACACCGACCGCTACACCGGGCGCTTCACCACCTTCGAGGGGATCACCGACATCGCCCGCGTCGGGGAGCGGCTGCTGGCGATCGACCCGACGCAGCCGGTGCCGACCGAGTCGCCCGTCCGCCTGGAGGTCGTCGACGCGGACACGCTGCGGATGGCGTCCGGCAACCGGTTCGGGTCGATCGACGAGGACATCGTGTTCACGCGCGACGACTCCGGCGCGATCGTGTCCGTCCGGGGCGACAGCGGCATGACGCAGCGTCCGTGGTCCGTGCCGGAGGAGTCACCCGAGGTCGCGGCCGCACTCGTCTGATCACTGCCCGGGTCTGAGCACTTCGCTCGTCTGCACACGCAGCCCTGCGGCCGGGGACCGGGCGGTCGGCGTCAGCGGACGTCGGCCGTCTCCCACAGCCGTCGGGCACCGTGGCCGACCGGGCGGAGGAGCGGCGGCGCGAACACCAGCAGCGCCCCGACGAACGCCACGAACTGCGCGGTCTGCGGGATCGCGAACAGAACGGTCAGGGCGTCCTGCGGCGGCATCCAGAACCCGAACAGGACCGGCTCGACGACCGTCCAGGCGAGCCAGATCCCGGCGCCGACCAGCACGGCCCAGGCGGCGACGCGGTGCAACGGACCGCTCGCAGCGCCGGCGGTGGTGTCGGCGGTGGTGTCGGTTGTGGTGTCGCCTGTGGTGCTGGGCCTGGTTCGCAGGACGAGTAGCACGCCGAAGACGAACAGCAGCACCCGGGCCGCGATGAACAGCACGGTCCCGAGGGGCCAGGCGGCACCGGGCACGAGTCCGGCCACGGAGTACGTCAGCGCGGCGAGGGCGAAGGCGAGCAGGACGTGGTCATGATTGCGGAGCGCCTCGATCGTCACCACGGCGGCGGCGGCGAGACCGACGGCCATCACGGTCCGGAACCCGATGCTGTACTGGTCCGGCCACGTGAGGGCGACCTGCAGCCAGCTGGCGACGACGGCGATCGCCGGGACGAGTGCGGCGACGACCGCGGCGAGTGCCGTCAGTCGGTCACGTGTGGTGTCGTGCATGGTTCCCCCCTCGTGCTGTCCTGCCTCCGTGCAGTGTCGGCACTCTACACATCACCGGCCGCTGCAGGGAAGGGTCGGGAGGACGGGGTGGGGACAACCCCACCACGCGTCCGGGAGGCGGCAGGATGGGACCGGGCCCGCTCCTGGGCGAGGCTCGATGCATGACCGACACCGACCGGCTCGACCTGGCCCGCACCGTCCCCCTGGACGACGCGATGACCTCGCCCGACCATGCCGAGACCGTTCCGCTCGACACCACGACACCGGAAGCGACCATCCCGATGCCCTCCGCCCCTGCACCCGGTCCTGGCGGGCCTCCCGGCGCCTGGGACGCGACCCCGCCGGTGACCACCCCGCAGCCGCCGAAGCCGACGGCGTCGGCCCCCGGCGGTCGCGGTCCGGATGCCCCGATCCGCTCGGGCAGCGGTGGCAGCGGTGGGCGACCGAGCGCCGGTGCCTTCTACCGGGAGGCCTGGCGTCGGTCACCGCGGGACTTCGGTTACATGGCCCTCACCGCGGTGCTCCTCTGCACGCTGTACTTCGCGTTCCCCGCGATCCTGGGCATCGGCGGCCTCGGGTCCCGCGACGTGTTCAACCCGTTCACGCTGCTGCTGTTCTTCGTGGCGCTGTTCGTCGCCCGCTGGCTCGGACAGTTCGAGAAGCTGCGGATGAGCTGGGCCGACCCACGGCCGATCCGTCCGGTGGACTGGACGCCGAAGTGGCAGCAGAACTGGTGGACGCGCACCGGGTCGGCGGTCGCGAACCCGCACTACTGGCTGTACCTGCTGCACGCGGTCGTCGTCTACCCGCTGACCGCTGCCGTGACCGTCGGTGCCGGGCTGCTCCTGGCGGTCGGGTTCCTCTGGCCGGTCGTCGTCGTCCTGGTGTACGTCGTCGCCGGCCGGTACCTGCTCGACCCGAACGACATCGGCTCGGGTGCCGGGGTCGTCTTCCTCGGCCTCCTGTCGATGGCGGCGAGTGTGCTCCTGTTCCCGCTCTGGCTGCGCGGCTCCGTGCTCGCGCACTACTGGATCGACCACGGCCTGCTCGGCGGCTTCCGGGCCGAGGTGCTCGAGGAGCGGGTGGCGGGCCTCCAGGCCTCGCGTGCCGGCGCCGTGACCGCGGAGGGGCAGGCGCTCCGCCAGATCGAACGCGACCTGCACGACGGCCCGCAGCAGCGACTGGTGCGTCTGCGGATGGACCTGGCCGCGGCCGAGCGGTCGTTCGAGAAGGACCCGGAGCGGGCCAAGCGGCTGATCGGTGAGGCGTCCGGCCACGCGCAGGACGCGCTCGACGAACTGCGGGCGCTGTCCCGCGGGTTCGCGCCGCCGATCCTGCTCGACCGTGGGCTCGTCGCGGCCCTCGAAGCGCTGTGCTCCCGTTCGCCGATCCCAGTCGGACTCGACATCCGCCTTCCCGACGGGCTCGAGCTCGCGACCGAGATCCAGCGGAACGTGTACTTCACCGTCAGCGAGCTGCTGACGAACACCGCCAAGCACGCCGGCGCCTCGGCGGCCGGGGTGTACCTCGGGCTGCTGGTCGACACGGCCGGCACCTGGTTCCTCACCGTCAGCGTGACGGACGACGGCCGCGGCGGGGCGAGCCCGCGCGAAGGGCACGGCATCGAGGGGCTGATGGGCCGGATGCGCGCCCTGGACGGTGAACTGACGGTGTCCAGCCCGCTCGGCGGACCGACGGAGGCGACCGCCCGGATCCCGCTCGGTGCGCTGAACGGTGTCCCCACGCCCCGCACGTGAGCAGGTGCGCGTCGCCGCTAGGCTGAGCGCATGACCGACGGCCCGGATGCAGCACGCATCCGGGCCGTCGTCGTCGACGACGCCGTCCTGCTCCGCGAGGGCCTGGCCCGCGTGCTCGACGAGGCCGGCATCGACGTCGTCGGCCAGTTCGGCGATCCGGCGTCGTTCCTCGCCGCACTGCCCGCGCTGACCCCGGACGTCGTCGTGATGGACGTGCGGATGCCGCCGACCTTCACCGACGAGGGTGTCCGCGCAGCCGTCCAGGCGCGGCGGATCGCCCCCCGGACCGGCATCCTGCTGCTGTCCCAGTACGTCGAGGCCGCCTACGCCGAGGACGTCCTGGCCGCCGGCAGCGCCGGCATCGGCTACCTGCTCAAGGACCGCGTCACCCGGCTCGACGAGATCGACGACGCCGTCCGTCGGGTCGCATCGGGAGGCACGGTGCTGGACCCCGAGGTCGTCACCCAGTTGATGAGTCGCCGCCGCGACCCCCTGGCGGCGCTGACACCCCGGGAGCGCGAGGTCCTCGGCCTGATGGCGGAGGGTCGCACCAACGCCGCCATCGCCCGTGCACTCGTGATCGGCACCGGGGCGGTCGAGAAGCACGTGACGAGCATCTTCGGCAAGCTCGCGCTCGAGGACACCGGCGAGGACCACCGCCGCGTCCTGGCCGTCCTGGCCTACCTCGGATGAACCGCGTCCCGGCACCGCTGCTGGCACTCACCGCGATGCTGTCGGTGCAGATCGGCGCAGCGGTCGCGAAGACGCGCTTCGAGGACGTCGGCTCGGTGGGCGCCGCCACCCTCCGGCTCGTCATCGCCGCGGTCGTCCTGGCGCTCGTCGTCCGCCCCCGGGTCCGGCACTGGACCCGTGCCCAGTGGCTCGCCGCGGTCCTGCTCGGCCTGGCGCTCGGCGGCATGAACCTGTTCATCTACGTGGCGTTCGCGACGATCCCGATCGGCGTCGCCGTGACGATCGAGTTCCTCGGCCCGCTGACGCTCTCGCTCGCGCACACCCGGCGCTGGCGGGATGCGGGTTGGGCGGCGCTGGCGCTCGTGGGCGTGGTGCTGCTCGGCGTCGGACCGTCCGCGGTCGGCGACGTCGGGGGAGTCGTGGCCGCCGTCCTCGCCGCCGGGTGCTGGGCCGCGTACATCGTGATGAACCGCCGGGTCGGTGCGGCGATCCCGGGCATCGACGGGCTGGCCGTGTCCATGCTCGTCGCGATGGTGGTGGCGCTGCCGTTCGGACTCCGGTCCGCAGTCCAGGGTGTCGTGGCCGACCCGCTGCTGCTCGTCGTGTTCGGCGTCGTGGCGCTGCTCTCGAGTGTGCTGCCGTACGCGCTCGAGATGTCCGCGCTCCGCCGGATGCCGACGCGGGTGTTCGGCGTGCTGCAGAGCCTGGGCCCGGCGATCGCAGCGCTCGCCGGCCTGGTCGTCCTCGGTGAGGCCCTGTCGGTACTCGAGGTCGTCGCCCTCGTCTGCGTCACCGCGGCGAGCGCCGGGGTCACCCTGACGTCGCGGCGGGGCGCCGCCGCGGTCTGACGTCATCCGGCTGTCCGCCGGCCGAGGGCCGACTACTCGGCGCGCAGGAAGTCGGCGTAGGTTGGCTCGGACTGGACGCCCGACAGGAGCGAGGGGTCGTTGACGCGTCGGTCGACGTAGGCCTCGATGACCTCGGGTGGGGTGAGCACGTGGGCGCCCCAGGACGGCACGTCGGTCTTCTTCACGGTGCCTCCTCTCGGTCTCCGGCGCAGATGTCTCGATCGTCGAGAATCTTCGTGAGCCGGTGTGTCACGAACGATCCTCGCCGGCGCGCAGGAAGTCAACGCAGTGCGTCATGCGGACTCCGGGGAACGCGATCTCGCCGGTCGGGGGTCTGATCGGCTGCCGCTCGTCGGCGCGTGTCCGGTCCGCGGATCCACCGCACGGAGGGTGCGGTGCTTCACGGCCGAACGCCAGATCCAGGCGTCGGCCTGCTGTCCGAACTGCGCCCACTCGACCAGGACGGCGTCGCGCGTCCAGCTCCGTGCGAAGGCCTTCACCCGGACGTGGAAGGTCGGGAACTGCACCCATGCCCAGACCGGCATCGGGGTGACCGCGTGGCACACGTCGCCGCCCCGGGCCTCCTCCGACAGGGAGAAGGCGCTGGGGCGCTCCACCTCCGGGTGCTCCGGGGGCTGCCACCGGTTCTCGCGACGCCGTCCCACCCTCGTATTCGAACGTGCGTTCGAATGCCCCGTCAAGTCCGGCGCGTGCTCCGGCGTGTCCAGCACGGCTCGGAGGGCCCGACCTAGACGCGAAAGCGACAGATGTGCGCCGGAATTCGGCGCGCATCTGTCGCTTTCGCGTGCAGGACGGGTGCGGCCGCGGCCGCGGCTGCGGCGCGGCCGGCTCGCGCGGCCGGCTCGCGCGGCCGAGGTCAGGGGGCGGCGCGCGCGGTGGACTCGCGCACGCTCAGCGTCAGCTCGGGCCCGGGGCGCGACGGGAGGGGCACCTCGGACTCGATCTGCTCGCGGAGCAGCACCGCGGCTCGCTGCCCGAGCTCGACGGTGTCCCGGGTGAGCGAGGTGATCGCCGGACGCACGAGCCGGATCATCGCCGAGTCGTCGAACGACACGATCGACACGTCCTGCGGCACCCGGACGCCCATCTCGCTCGCGACGCCGAGCCCGGCGACGGCGAGCACGTCGTTGTCGAACACGATCGCCGTCGGCCGGGTCGCGCCGGAGAGCAGGCGCCGGGTGGCTGCGGCACCGGCCTCGGCGGAGTAGTCGGTCGGCACGGACTCCATGCGGTCGTCGACATCGGTCCCGGCGAACGCCCGCACCCGGTCGATCCGCAGTGCGGTGTGTTCGAACTCGGGCGGCCCGGAGACGTGCGCGATCCGCCGGTGCCCGAGGGCTCGCAGGTAGCGCAAGACCGTGTCGGTGGCGTCCGAGTCGTCGATCCAGACGCTCGGGGCTGCGCCGGCAGGGGAGGGGTGTGACCCGACGATGACCGACGGCATGCCCAGGTCGGCGAGCAGGCGCAGGCGTTCGTCGTCCCTCCGTGGGTCGATGACGATCACGCCGTCGACCCGGTGTCCGCGCCACCAGTCGCGGTAGGTCTCGAGCTCTTCGTCGGCGTCGCGGGCGACGAGCAGCGTCATGCCGATGTGGGTGCCGGTCAGGCCGAGCTGGATGCCGGAGATCAGGTCGCCGAAGAACGACTCGGTGCCCAGGGTGCGGGCGGGGCGGTTCAGCACGAAGCCGATCGACCCGGCCTTCGCGCCGCCCAGTGCCCGTGCTGCGGTGTGCGGTTGCCAGTCCAGGTCACGGGCCACCTGACGGACCCGTTCCCGTGTCGTCTCGGAGACGCCGGGGCGGCCGTTGAGCGCGAACGAGACGGCGCTGATCGACACGCCCGCCCGCGCTGCGATGTCGGCGATCGTCGTTCGGCGTCCTGTGGCCACGGGCTTGACTATAGCGCTTTAGTCAGGCATTGTCGCCGTCACGTAGGGGTTCGGCGCACAAGGCTGAACCGGTTCAGTAGCTCGACGAAGGAGTCAGCAACGATGAGAAGCACCCACCGCACCACGTCGGGCCGAGTGGCCGCGATCCTCGCAGGCGCCGCAGCCACCGCCCTCGTCCTCACCGGTTGCTCGAGCGGCGGCACCGCCAGCACCGGCGGCGGTGACGGCGAGGTCAGCGGGTCGATCACCCTGCAGACCTGGGCCCTCACGCCGACCTACACGGACTACCTCAACGGGGTGGTCAAGGCGTTCGAGAAGAAGTACCCGGATGCGAAGGTCAAGCTCGTCGACCAGCCCGGCGACGGCTACGCGGACAAGGTGCTCAGCCAGGCCTCGTCGAACTCGCTGCCGGACGTCGTCAACCTGCCGCCGGACATCGCCCTGCCCCTCGCCAAGCGCGGCTTCCTGCAGGACGTGTCGAAGGACGACAGCAAGCTCTCGAGCACCTACGTCGAGGGTGCCCTCGCGGCGTACGACTACAAGGGCGTCGACGGCACGTTCGGCTACCCCTGGTACCTCAACACCGACATCGACTACTGGAACAAGACGATGTTCGAGAAGTGCGGTCTCGACCCGGCCAGCCCGCCGAAGACGACCGACGAGCTGTTCACGCAGGCCGAGACGATGCACCAGAAGTGCCCGGACGACTACCTGATGAGCCGCAAGCCCGGTCTGTCCGACTTCTCGCTCGCCGGCGTCAAGATCCTCAACGCCGACGGCACGAAGTTCACCTTCGCGAACTCCTCGAAGGCCGCCGACCTCATCACGAAGTACGCCAAGGCATACAAGGACGGCCTGATGCCGTCGTCGGTCCTCAACACCGACTACCTCGGCAACTCCACCCTGTTCACCCAAGGCAAGGTCGCCTGGACCACCGGTGGCGCGACCGCGATCAGTGACTTCGAGAAGAACAACCCGTCGCTGAAGGGCAACATCATCGTCTCGCCGGCGCTGGACAACCCGCCGCTCTACGTGCAGGGCCTCAGCGTCTCGGCGAAGAGCAAGCACATCGCCACGGCCGAAGCGCTCGCCGCGTTCATGACCAACGCGGAGAACCAGGAGGCGTTCGCGCACCTGGTGAACATCTTGCCGTCGACCAAGTCGTCGCAGTCCGACCCGTTCTTCTCGAAGGACGACGGCACCGTGCAGGCCAAGGCCCGTGTGCTCGCGAACGAGGCGCTGAAGACCGCGAAGAACCTCAACCCGGTCGAGGCGAACTCCGCGATGACCGACTTCCTCGACCAGCAGATCGCGCTGGCGATGAAGGGCGGCACCACCCCGGAGAAGGCGCTGCAGACCGCGCAGGACAAGATGAACACCCTGCTCGCCAACGGCTGACCCAGCTCGTCACGTCAAGGAAGAGGGAGGATCGTCATGCGTGCGAACCGTTGGTTCACGCCCTGGCTGCTGGTGCTGCCCGCACTGGTCTGGCTGCTCGCGTTCAGTCTCTGGCCGTCGATCAACACCGTGCGGCTGTCGTTCACGAACGCCAGCCCGCTCGGCGGGGTCAGCGCCTGGGTGGGGACGGCGAACTTCCGGACCCTGCTCGCGGACCCGCAGGTGTGGGAGGCGCTGCTCAACAGCGTCATCTACATGGCGGTGTGTCTGCCGCTGCTGACGGTCCTCCCGCTCCTGATGGCGGTGCTCGTCCAGCACAAGATGCCCGGCATCGCGTTCTTCCGGACCGCGTACTACACGCCGGTGATCGCGAGCGCGGTCGTCGTCGGGCTGATCTGGAACTGGATCCTCGACGACCGCGGTGTCGTCAACGAGATGGCGCAGTCGCTCGGCATCGTGCAGGGCGCGATCCCGTTCCTGACGGACCGGTGGCTCCTGCTGTTCAGCGCCATCAGCCTGACCGTGTGGAAGGGCCTCGGCTACTACATGATCATCTTCCTGGCCGCGCTCGGGAACGTCGGCAAGGACCTGCACGAGGCCGCCGCACTCGACGGTGCCGGCTCGGTCCGACGCTTCTGGTCGGTGACCATGCCCGGCGTCCGCGGCACGATGACCCTCGTCGGGATCCTCGTGTGCGTGAGTGCACTCCGGGTGTTCAGCGAGCTCTACATCCTGACGAACGGGACGGGTGGCCCCGGCGGCCAGGACAACTCCCTCGTCATGCTCATCCAGCAGTACGCCCGTGGCTTCACCGGCAACCTCGGCTACGCGTCCGCCCTGAGCCTCCTGCTCTTCGCCGTGACGCTCATCCCGATGCTCGCCCTCGCCCGGATGAACAGCAAGGCGGACAAGTGACGAACACGACCGACACCAGCGAACCCGTCATCGGGGGCAACGCCGGCCTGGCCGCACCGACGCCCGACGTGGCCGGCGCGACGGGCGGCGGACGGGCCTCCCGAACGGACCGACGGGGCGGAACGGACGGACCGGGCGGAACCGGCAAGCGTCGCCGTCGTGCGGTCTGGGGCGTCATGTCCACCCGCGAGAAGGTGGTCCGCTACGTCCTGCTCATCGTGGTGCTGTTCATCACGATCGGCCCGTTCCTCTGGCAGCTCTCCACCTCGCTCAAGGGCACCGGTGAGGACATCTACACGGCGAACCCGTCGTTCATCCCGTCGCAGCCGACGATCGGCAACTACCTGCGCGTCGCCGACGCGATCCCGGTCTTCGGCTACATCGGCAACTCGCTCATCGTCGCCGCGATCGACGTGATCGGGAACATCGTCTTCGCGACCCTCGCCGGATTCGCCCTGGCACGGCTGCAGTGGCGCTTCCGAAAGGTCGTCCTCGGCCTGTTCCTCGCCACCCTGGTGCTGCCCGGCGAGGCGACGATCATCTCCCAGTTCGTCACCGTGAAGGACCTCGGCCTCGCCGACTCCCTGGTCGGCGTCGCCCTGCCCGGCATGATCGCCGCGCTCAACGTGCTGCTCATGTTCAACGCGTTCCGGCAGGTCCCCGAGGAGATCGACCAGGCCGCGGTGATGGACGGCGCGAACGCCCTGCAGCGGCTCCGGTACATCTCGTTCCCGGCCGTGCAGGGGACCATCGCGGTGATCGCGATCTTCTCGTTCATCGGCGCGTGGGACGACTTCCTCTGGCCGCTCATCGTCCTGCAGTCGCCGGACAAGCTCACCCTGACCGTCGGACTGCAGTACCTACAGGGCACGTTCGCGACCGACCAGCGCATGATCGCGGCGGGCACGATGATCGCCTTCATCCCGATCGCGGTGATCTTCGCGCTCCTGCAGCGCTTCTTCTTCAAGGGCGTGGAAGAGGGCGGGGTGAAGGGCTGATGCGCTTCGGCGTCAACCACACGCCGTCGAACGGGTGGTTCCACTCGTGGCTGGACTTCTCGCCCTCGGACACCGCGCGGGACCTCGAGGCCATCGCGTCGCTCGGCGCCGACCACGTCCGGATCTTCCCGCTCTGGCCCGTCGTGCAGCCGAACCGGACGCTGATCCGCCCCTCGGCACTCGAGGACGTCGCCACCGTCGTCGACATCGCCGGCTCGTTCGGACTCGACGTCAACGTCGACGCCCTGCAGGGTCACCTGTCCAGCTTCGACTTCGTGCCGTCCTGGCTGGAGAGCTGGCACCGCCGGAACATGTTCACCGACCCGGACGTCGTCGCCTCGACCGCCGCGTACGTCCGGGCGCTCGCCGCCGCGGTCGCCGACCGGCCGAACCTGCTCGGCATCACCATCGGCAACGAGGTCAACCAGTTCGCGCACGCCCCGCACCCCGCGCCGTTCGCGACGACCGCCGAGCAGGGACACGCGTGGGCGGCGGCGATGGTCGACGCGGCCCGGGCCGGGCTCGGTGACGGCCGGGAGGTCCGGAGCGCGTCCGTCCCGCCGGCCCGCCGACCGCTGGTCACCCTGGCCCAGTACGACGCCGCCTGGTACGACGACGCCCAGCCGTTCGGCCCCGAGCACGCCGCCGAGCACGGTGACGCGACCGTCACGCACTCGTGGGTGTTCAACGGCGCAGCCCGCCTGCACGGTGCCCTCGGTGCCGGGTCGGTCCGGCACGGGGAGTACCTGCTCCAACTTGCCGCCGCCTGGAACGGACGCGCAGACCGGCCGAACTGGTTGCAGGAGGTCGGCGCACCGACGAACGTGGTGGACGTGGCCGACGCCCCGACCTTCACCGAGCAGACGATCCGGCACGCCCTCGACGTGCAGGAGCTGTCCGGGATCACGTGGTGGTGTTCGCACGACGTCTCCCGCTCGCTCGCCGACTTCCCGGAGCTCGAGTACGACCTCGGGCTGCTGACGAACGACGGCCGCGTGAAGCCGACGGGGGAGCGGTTCCGCGAGATGGCGCTGACGTTCGGCGACGGCCGCTACGACGCACCCACCCCGCCGGCCACCGCGCTCGTCCTCGACGACGTCGCCCCGGACGGTGCACCGCTGCACGGGACCCGGGCCGACTCCGCTCCCGGCGGCCGGTTCGCCGCCGCCTGGCTCGCGCTCGCCGAGCAGGACGGGCGTGGGCCCCAGGTGGTGCTGCGCTCCCGACTCGCCGACACCGCGCTGCTCGCAGCCCGCGGCATCCGTACCTGCGTCGACGTGCCCGCGGGCACCACGGCGACCGCGCTCTCGGTCGCGCACCCGGCGACCATGCCCTGACCGACCGACCGACGACCGACCGACCGCACGACCGACCGCACGACGAACACCACCGACCCGACGACCACCGCCGTCCCCGGAAGGACCCATGCACGACGACATCCCGCTCACCATCGGCCGCGCACGCCGCGTGCTCGACGAGCGCATCCTGCCCGAGGTGCACGCCACCGCCGTCCCGCTCGACACCGCCTGGCACGAGCTGCCCGGCGAACCGATCGCCCCCGCCGAGGGACTCGCGCTCACCTTCGAGCCGTACGAGGTCGGCACCCCCTGGGGAGCAGCCTGGGGCACCACCTGGTTCCGCCTCTCCGGGACCGTCCCCGCCGAGTGGGCCGGGCAGCGCATCGAGGCGCTCATCGACCTCGGGTTCGACAAGAACATGCCGGGCTTCCAGTGCGAGGGCCTCGTGTACCTGTCCGACGGCACACCGGTGAAGTCGATCAACCCGCGCAACCAGTGGGTCCTCATCGCCGAGCAGGCCGTCGGTGGCGAGACCGTCGAGTTCTTCGTCGAGGCGGCGTCGAACCCGGTGCTGCTCGACTACCACCCCTTCCTGGTCACGCAGGAGGGCGACGTCCGGACCTCGTCCCCGAAGCGCCTGTACACGTCGCGCCGGATGGACCTGGCCGTGTTCGCGGCCGAGGTGCACGAGCTCGCACTCGACATCGACGTCCTGCTCGAACTGCAGGAGGAGCTGCCGCAGGGCCCCCGGCGGATGCGGATCCTGCAGGCGCTCGATGACGCCCTCGACGCGCTCGACCTGCAGCACATCGCCGAGACCGCCCCGGACGCCCGTGCCGCGCTCGCCGAGGTGCTCGCCGCCCCGGCCGAGGCCTCGGCACACCGGATCTCCGCCGTCGGACACGCCCACATCGACTCCGCCTGGCTCTGGCCCGTCCGCGAGACCATCCGCAAGGTCGCCCGCACCACGTCGAGCATGACGGAGCTGATCGGGCAGACCGACGACTTCCTCTACGGCATGTCCAGCGCCCAGCAGTACGCCTGGATCAAGGAGCACCGCCCCGAGGTCTACGCGAAGGTCAAGGACGCCGTCGCCGCCGGACGCTTCCTGCCCCTCGGCGGCATGTGGGTCGAGTCCGACACCGTGATGCCGACGGGGGAGTCGATCGTCCGGCAGTTCTCGCAGGGCCAGCGGTTCTTCGAACGGGAGTTCGGCATCCGACCGAAGGGCGTGTGGCTGCCGGACAGCTTCGGCTACTCGCCGGCGCTGCCGCAGCTGATGCGCCGCGCAGGGTTCGAGTGGTTCTTCACGCAGAAGATCTCCTGGAACCAGGTGAACAAGTTCCCGCACCACACGTTCCTCTGGGAGGGCATCGACGGCTCGCGGGTCTTCTCGCACTTCCCGTCGATGGACACGTACAACTCCCGGCTCTCCGGGTCCGAGGTCGCGAAGGCCTCCCGCCAGTTCCGCGAGAACCGCCTGGCCTCCGGCTCGATCGCCCCGGTCGGCTGGGGTGACGGCGGCGGCGGCACCACCCGCGAGATGACCGGCACGGCCGCACGCCTGGCCGACCTCGAGGGCAGCGCCCGCGTCACGTGGGAGCACCCCGACGCGTTCTTCGACCGGGCGAAGTCCGAGCTGGAGAACCCGCCCGTGTGGGTCGGCGAGCTCTACCTCGAGCTGCACCGCGCGACGCTGACCAGCCAACACCAGACCAAGCAGGGCAACCGCCGCAGCGAGCACCTGCTCGTCGAGGCCGAGCTGTGGTGCGCCACGGCCGCCGCCCGCACCGACTTCGCGTACCCGTACGACGAGCTCGACGCACTCTGGCAGCAGGTGCTGCTGCAGCAGTTCCACGACATCCTGCCGGGTACCTCGATCGCGTGGGTGCACCGCGAGGCCGTCGAGCGGTACGCGGAGATCGCCGACCGCCTGGAGGCCCTCATCGCCTCCGCCCTGTCGGCCCTCGCCGGTCCCGGGGACCGGACGGTCGTCGTCAACCCGGCCCCGAGCCTCCAGAGCGGTGCCCTGGCGCAGAGCGCGGTCCTGACCACCGACGTGGCGGCGACGACCGACGTCACCCTCACCGAGGTCGACGGCGGGTTCGTGCTCACCAACGACCTGGTCCGGGTGGTCGTCGACGGCCGCGGCCTGGTCACCAGTGCGGTCGACCTGACCACCGGACGCGACGCGATCGCCCCCGGCCAGGTCGCGAACCTGCTGCAGCTGCACCAGGACTTCCCGAACATGTGGGACGCGTGGGACGTGGACCGGTACTACCGGAACCGCGTCGAGGACCTGGTCGACGTGACCGGCCTCCGCGCCTCGGTCGACGCCGACGGGACCGCCCGGGTGACGGTGTCGCGGGCGTTCAGCGAGTCCACCGTGACGCAGGAGATCACGCTCGCACCGGGCGCACGCACCCTGGAGTTCGCCCAGGTCACCGACTGGCACGAGACCGAGAAGTTCCTCAAGGTGGCGTTCCCGCTCGACGTCCGCGCCGAGCACACCATCGCCGAGACGCAGTTCGGCGCGCAGAAGCGGGTGACGCACACGAACACCTCGTGGGAGGCCGCGAAGTTCGAGACGTCCATGCACCGCTACGTGCTCGTCGAGGAGCCCGGCTTCGGTGTGGCCCTGGTCAACGACTCGATCCACGGGTTCGACGTCACACGCGACTCGGTCGACGGTCACGTCACCACGACGCTGCGGCTCTCGCTGCTGCGGGCGCCGCGGTTCCCGGACCCGGAGACCGACCAGGGCGTGCAGACGCACCGGTACGGGATCGTCATCGGAACGGACATCGTCGGCGCGACCGTGGCCGGCACGGCGATGAACACCGCCGTCCGGACGGTCACCGGTGCGCACGGCTTCGACTCGCTCGTGCAGGCCTCCGGCGACGTGGTGGTCTCGGCCGTCAAGCTCGCCGACGACCGCTCCGGCGACCTGGTCGTCCGGGTCTACGAGCCGGCTGGACGCCGGGGGACGGGCGGCCTGGCGGTCGACGGACCCTTCGACGAGCCGGTCGAGGTCACGCTGCTCGAGGAGACGGATCCGGCACTGCCGGGCGTCGCCGCGATCACCGACGGGGTGGCGGCCTTCCCGGTCGACGCGTTCGAGGTCCGCACGTTCCGCTTCCCGCGACGGGGTGCAGCGCACTGACCGTGGCCGGATGAGACCCCCGCCGCCGGGACTTCGGGTGTCCCGGCGGCGGGTCCCACGGCCGATCGGTCGTGGACCCGCGGCGGCAGTCGTCGCCGCGGACACCACTCGAAGAGGAGTGACATGCAGAAGTCCATGAAGATCGGGATCGTGGCGGCGCTGGTCGCCATGGTGGCGGCACCGATGGTGCCCGCCGCCGCTTCGGCGACACCGGGCGGGCCGGCAGCCGCGTCGCACGGCCAGGGGCACGGCAACGGCCACGGCCACGGCCACGGGCGGCCGGGACACCACGCCCCGACGAAGTCCGGGCCGACGAGCATCGCGTACGTCGAGGTGAACAACGACGAGCTCCGGAACGTCGGCCGCTACACGCTCGAGAACGGTGCGAACGCCTTCGACGTCGCGATCATCTTCGCCGCGAACATCAACCGCGACGCGGACGGCGACGCGGTCCTGTACGCCAACGAGAACGTGCAGCGCACGCTGGACCAGGCTGCGACGCAGATCCGGCCCCTGCAGGCCAAGGGCATCAAGGTGACGCTCTCCGTGCTCGGCAACCACCAGGGCACCGGGCTCGCGAACTTCACCTCGAAGGCCGACGCCCGCGACTTCGCGGCGCAGGTCTCCGCGACGGTCAAGCAGTACGGCCTGGACGGCGTGGACCTGGACGACGAGTACTCGGACTACGGCGTGGACGGCACACCGCAGCCGAACGACCAGTCGATCGGCTGGCTCGTCTCGGCGCTCCGCGCGGACATGCCCGGCAAGATCATCTCCTTCTACGACATCGGCCCGTCGTCGACGTCGCTGCAGCAGGAGAAGCCGTCGATCGGCAAGAAGCTCGACTACGCGTGGAACCCCTACTACGGCACCTACACGGCGCCGCAGATCCCGGGTGTGCCGAAGTCGAAGCTCTCGGCCGCCGCGGTCGACATCCAGAACACCCCGGTGGCCACGGCCGTCTCGTTCGCCGAGCGGACCAAGGCCGACGGGTACGGCGTGTACATGACGTACAACCTGCCGGACGGTGACGTCAGCCCCTACGTGTCGCAGTTCACGAGGGTGCTGTACGGCCAGTCGGCCGTCTACCGGTGAGGGACGACTGATCGATGAGTGACGTGCGCCGTGGTGGCCCGACCGCAGTCGGACCGACAGCTGGCCCGACGACCGCGGTCGCGGCCCGGAACGGGGTCGGGTTCGTCTCGCAGGAGGCGACCCTGATCGAACAGACCGGCCCGGAGGCGACCGTGGTGGTCGTCCCCGGGCCGGCAGGTCAGGAGGTCGGACCCACCGACGTCCTGACCTGGGTCTGGTTCCCGGAACGGTCACTGCCGGACGGGCAGACCGAACCGGCCGAGGCGGACCTCGACGGGTTCTGGGCCGCCACGGCGTTCGCACTCGACATCGTCTTCACCGACGGCACCCGGCTCAGTGCCGGGTCCAGCACCGACTCCGCCCGCGACCAGTACGGGGACACCGTCACCCCGGAGGCGCAGGACGACGCCCGCAAGCAGTGGGTCGACCAGTGGAACCGGCGGACGGTCGACCTGTCGGCACACGCCGGCCGCGTGGTGGACCGCCTGGAGGCCCGGCTCGGCCGGACGGACCGGCCTGCGTCCGCCCCTGGTCCCGACCCCACCGACGGCGCGGTCCGCACCGTCCGTGGCTGGCTCGACGACGTCCGTATCGAGCCGGCAGGGCCCGCCACCGGTGCCCTGCCCGCGGACGCCCGCCCACTCGACCACGTCCGCACCACCCGCGGCACACACTCGTCCGGCACGTTCTCCCGCGGCAACAACGCACCGCTCGTGGGGCTGCCGCACGGCGGGGTGTTCGGCCTGCCGATGACGAACGCCGCCGACAGCCGGTGGCCGTACGCCTACCAGGAGCACAACCGGCCGAGCGACAACCGGCCCGCGGTCCAGGCGTTCGCCACCAGCCACCTGCCCTCACCGTGGATGGCCGACCGCGGGGTGTTCCAGGTCATGCCGTCACCGCTCGCCGACCCCGATGTCGACCGGACCGCCCGTGCGCTCGGGTTCGACCACGTCGACGAGCTCGACGGCCCGCACCGCTACCGGGTCACGCTCGACGAGGGGGTCACCGCCGAGATGACCGCCGGAGAGTTCGCCCTGGCGTGGCGGTTCACCGGTGTCCGGAGCATCGTCATCGACCACCACGGTGTGCTCCGTTCGTGCGAGGTCCGGATCGAGGACGGCACGGCGATCGTCGACGCCCTGCTCGACGACCGCGCCGAGACGCCACCGCACCACGTGCACCTGCGGATCGGGAACGCCGTCGCCGAGCACACGACGGTCGTCGACGGGCTGCTGCGCGGCTCGGTCGAGGTCGCCGGCGACAGCGACGTCCTGCTCGGCACCTCGACGGTCTCCGCGGCGGACGCGGTGGCGAACCTCGACGCCGCGGGCGACTTCGACGCGATGCGCCGGCACGCCGAGGACCGGTGGGTCACCGAGCTCGACACCCTGCAGGTCGAGGGCGCGACCGAGGACCAACTCGTCTCGATCTACTCCGGCCTGTACCGGGCGTTCCTCTACCCGACCCGCGCCGGCGAGACCGCCCTCGTCCACCAGGACGACCCGGCCGGCAGCCCGCGTCACCGGTCCCCGTACGGTTCGGTGCTCACCGAACCGATCCGCGACGAACCCGGACCCGAGGTCGTCGACGGACCGCTCACCACCACGAACGGGTTCTGGGACACCTACCGGACCGCCTGGCCGCTGCTGGCACTCCTCACCCCGGACACCGCGGCCGACCTGGCCGAGGGCGTCGTCGGCCACTTCGCCGATGGTGGTTGGACCCCGCGCTGGAGTGCTCCCGGCGCCGAGGACGTGATGACCGGCACCACGAGCGACACCGTGTTCGCGGATCTCGTCGCGAAGGGCGTCGACGGGTTCGACCTCGAGCAGGCGTACCGGTCCGCACTGCGGAACGCGACCGTCCCGGCGCGGGACCGGCGGGTCGGGCGGAAGGGGAGCCTCCCGGGCCTGTTCCGCGGGTACGTCGACACGGCGACCGGCGAGGGCATGTCGTGGACGCTGGACGCGGCCATCAACGACTGGGGCGTCGCCGTGCTGGCGGACGCCCTGGCCGATCGCGCGGTCGCGGCCGGTGACGACGTCGGCGCTGCCCGGTACCGCGCCGAGCACGAGTGGTTCGCGCGCCGTTCCCTGCAGTACCGGAACGTGTTCGACCGCGAACGCGGGTTCTTCATCGGGCGGACGCCCGACGGCGCCTGGCGCGACGACTTCGACCCCGACGTGTGGGGCAGCGACTACACCGAGACCAACGCGTGGGGCACGATGTTCACCGCGCCGCACGACAGCGCCGGCGTCGTCGAGCTGCACGGCGGTCCGGCCGGGTTCGACGACGCGTTCGCGCGGTTCTGGGCGCGACGGGAGACCGGTGGGACCGATCGTTCCGGCTCGTACGGGTTCGCGATCCACGAGATGACCGAGGCCCGCGACATCCGGATGGGCATGCTCGGACTGTCGAACCAGCCCGCGCACCACATCCCGTTCTTCCCGATGGCCACCGGCCGGCACGACGACGCGCACCGCGTCGTCCGCGAGTGCCTGGAGCGGCTGTTCGTCGGCTCCGACATCGGTCAGGGGTACCCCGGTGACGAGGACAACGGCGAGATGAGCGCTTGGTACGTCTTCGCGACCATCGGGCTCTACCCGCTGGCGCCGTCGACCGGGACCTACGTGATCGTGCCGCCGTCGGTCCGCCGGACCGTGCTGAACCGGGCGGGAGGGTCGCCCACCGTCATCGAGACCACCGGCAGCGGGGCGTTCATCGCCGCCGTGACCGTCGACGGCGAGCCGTGGGAGTCGGTGAGCATCCCGCACGCGGTCGTGGTCGGGGCCTCGCGCATCGAGGTCGCGCTCGCCGACACACCCCGGGGGTGGGCGGCGGACAGCCGGCCGGCATCGGCGTCCGTGCTGCACGGGTACCGGGACACCCCCGACGACGTGCTGCCGGTCGGCGCGTCGCCGCTCACCGACGACACGGGGGTGGCCGTCGTGGCGCTCGAGGCAGGTGAGTCCGCCACGGTGCCCGTGACGGTCGAGGCCGTGTCGCTCGTCACGGTGACGGTCGCGGCCGCCGGTACCGCGTCGTGGCGGATCGTGCTGCGGGACGTCGACGGTGCAGCGGTGCACGTGCTCGAGGGGCGGGACGAGGTGTTCGACTGGGCCGGGCAGACCCGGGTGTTCCCGTTCGACGGCGGGGTCCACGGCGGGACCCTGACGTTCCACGCCCTGACGCCGATCACGCTGTCGCAGCTGCAGCTCATCGCCGCGGACGGCACTTCCTGACCGGCTGTTGACGTTCCTGGCTATGGGTGTTAGCTTTTGGCTAACACTCGTAGCCAGGAGGCAAGCATGCTCGAACACATCGAACGTGACGGCGGCACCATCGCCGTCGACGTCAGCGGTACCGGACCCCTCGTCGTCCTCGCCCACGGCATGGGCGACACCCGGCACTCGTACCGGTTCCTCGTCCCCGAACTGGTCGCCGCCGGGTACCGGGTCGCGAACGTCGACATCCGCGGCTGCGGCGACTCGAGCACCGGATGGACCGGGTACTCCCGCGCGGACATCGCCGGGGACCTCGTCGCCGTCGTCCGGCACCTCGGTGGCCCGGCCGTCGTCGTCGGTCAGTCGATCAGTGGCGGTGCCGCGACGATCGCCGCCGCCGACGCCCCGGAGCTCATCACCGGTGTCGTGGAACTCGCCCCCTTCACCCGGGCGCAGTCCTTCGACCTCGGCGGGTTCCTCCGCAACCGGAACCACCACCGATCCGGCACCGTCCAACTCCTGCGGGTCATGACGGCCGGCAGCCTGCCGGGCTGGCTCGCCTACCTGGACCTGGCGGTCGCCACCAAGCCCGCCGACTGGGCCACCGAACGCGGGCACATCGAGGACACCCTGCGGCAGCCCGAGCGGATGGCCGTGCTCACGGCGATGACGAAGACCAACCCGGCCGACGCCGGCGCTCGACTGGCTGACGTCCGCTGCCCGGTGCTCGTCGTCCAGGGCGGTGCCGACCCGGACTGGGCCGACCCCGCAGCCGAGGGTCGCCGCATCCTCGGCGACCTGCCGACCGGCCTCGGCGAACTCGCCGTCATCGAGGGCGCCGGGCACTACCCGCACCGCGAGACCCCGGCCGAGGTCATGGACCTCCTGCTCCCGTTCCTTCGGCGCACGCTCACGGCGACCACCACGGGTGGTGACCGTGCCTAGGGCCGGACTCGACCCCGCGGTCGTCACCGAGGCCGCCGCGGTCCTCGCCGACGAGAACGGCCTCGCGCAGCTGAGCATGAGCACCGTCGCGGACCGGCTCGGCGTGAAGCCGCCGTCG
This sequence comes from Curtobacterium sp. MCPF17_001, assembly GCF_003234615.1. NCBI lineage: Bacteria > Bacillati > Actinomycetota > Actinomycetes > Micrococcales > Microbacteriaceae > Curtobacterium > Curtobacterium sp. MCPF17_001. The sequence continues at coordinate 88,913 of NZ_QKSL01000012.1, read as the reverse complement.
CTCTACAAACACGTGGCGGGCCTCCCGGACCTGACCCGGCGGATCGCAGCGCTCGCTGCCGCCGAGCTGACCGAGGCACTGACGGAGGCGACCCGGGGGAGCACCGGACGGGAGGCCCTGGCCGCCGCCGCGCGCACCGTCCGTCGGTACGTGCAGGAACACCCGGGCCGCTACGCCGCCACCACCGGCAGCCGACCGGCGGACGCCGACGATCCGCTCGCCACGGCCCTCGACCGGTCGCTGTCGTCGTTCGTCACGGTCCTGCGGGACTACGGGCTCGACCCGGCCGACGAGGTGCACGCGCTCCGGATGCTCCGCAGCATGCTGCACGGCTTCGCCACCCTCGAGGTGTCCGGCGGGTTCCAGCTCGGCGCCGACGTGGACGAGAGCTTCACCTGGATGATCGACTTCCTCGACCAGGGGCTGCGGGCCCGGGCTGCGGGTGGGGACGGGCGTTCGGTCGTGCCCGACGGGCGCTCGGTGGCTCGGTAGCCTGCTCGAGGGGGGACCATGGGCGACACGATCACCACCTGGGGTGGGAGCAAGTCGCCCGGTCTCGGGGTGGTGTCGAGTTCGGGAGCGTGGTCGCGCGGGATCAGCGGGGACGGAAGCGGCTTGTCCGCGCCACCCCTGGACACCCGGGGACCGACCGGCCGTGGACACCCGGGGACCGACCGAACCGAGGCGTGCTTCGCGGCACGCTGCCCGGAGGAGTGGGCGGAGTTCGTCGCGCCGTGTCCCTCACGCGGAGGCCCCCCGGGTCAGCGCAGCGTCGCGATCCCGGCCAGGATCACGTCGACTCCCGCGCGGAACTGCGCGCGGTCGTCATGGTCGGCGAACGTCGTCGCGAACCGGTCCAGGAAGGGGAACGCGTCGGCGCCCCCCTGGGTGGTCCTCCTGGTGGCGACCGCGCCGAGGAACGCGGACCGGTCCGTGCCGGGGCCGGCGAGGCGCGCTGCTGCTGCGTACTGCCCCGCGACACCGAGGACGTGGTGCACCAGCGTCGAGGTGGCATCGAACTGCGCCGAGGCGGGCACGCCCAGCGCGTCCAGCAGTGTGCCGACACGGTCGAAGACCCGGAGGACCGCGGGCTGCCACGGCTCTGCTGCCAGTTGCGTGCCGACCCACGGGTGCGCGTCGAACACGTCGAACACGTCGAGCATGAGGATCCGCACGGCCTGCGCTGGTTCCGCGGGGGGCGTTCGGTCGTGCAGGGCTGCGGCGACCACGTCGTCGGTGACGGCTGTCAGCAGCTGGCTCTTGTTCGCGACGTGGTGGTAGATCGCTCCTGCGCCGGTGTGGAGCCGGGTCGCGAGCGCCCGGAAGGTCAGTCCCGTCTCGCCGGCTGCGTCGAGGATCTCGACCGACACCCGGACGATCACGTCCTTCGTCAACGGTTCCCTGCGCCGCTCGGCTCGCTGCTCGTCCTGCACGACCCCATCTTGACATGACTGGAACCACGTTCCATACGCTGCGATGGAACACCGTTCCAACGTGACGTCACCGATGTCGCCGTCTTCCCTCCCAAGAAGGATCCGCATGCTCACCTCGAACCAGCCCGGCACCGTCCTGCAGTTCCAGGCGAAGCCCGGCATGGGCGACCGCCTGTTCGAACTCACCAACGCGCTGCACTTCACCGGGGACCCGGACGGTCCCACCGACTGGGTGCTCTGCCGTGCGGACGACGACCCGGACACCCTGTGGGCGTTCGAGTTCTACGCGGACGACGCGTCGTTCGAACGCCACTTCGCCGACCCCGTGATCGACGCGAACCACGAGGAGGTCATCGACCTGCTCGCCGCTCCGCCGATGCGGGTGACCGTCCGGCCTGCCTTCTCGGGGTTCGCGAGCTGAAGTCGGCCGTCGCGATCGCCGCGGTCGCGCTCCTGCCTCCGGTTCAGCACACGCCGACCTTGGCGCTCCGGCCGGAGCAGGCGGCCCGCTACCGTCATCGGTATGAGTGTCTCGTCCTCCGGCCGCAGATCCGTCGAGGGCGACTGGCCGCTGGTGCGGGAGCTGCAGAGCGGGCGTCCTCTCGACGGACGCGCACGATGACCAGCATCCGCCTGATCGAACCCGGCGACGGCCGCGCACTCTCCGACCTGCTCGTCCGCAACCGGGCGTTCCTCGCGCCGTGGAGCCCCATCCGCGCCGACGGGTACGAGACCGTCGCCGGTCAGCGGACGGACATCGACCTCGTGCTGGAGCAACACCGTCGCGGCGGGACCGTCCCGTTCGTGGTCCTCGACGATGACGGCCAGGTGGCAGGTCGTCTGACCCTCAGCGGCATCGTGCGCGGCTCGTTCCGGTCCTGCGCGATGGGGTACTGGTTGTCGGAGGACCGGACCGGCCGAGGCCTCGCGACCCGCGCAGTCGCCGCGGCGCTCGGGCATGCGTTCGACGAGCTCGGCCTGCATCGGGTCCAGGCCGAGACCCTCGTCCAGAACACCGCCTCGCAGCGGGTGCTTGCCCGCAACGGTTTCGTCCAGTACGGCCTCGCCCCGCGGTACCTCGAGATCGCGGGCCGGTGGCAGGACCACCGCATGTTCCAGCGGCTGCGTGACGATCCTCCGGTCCCGGTCCCGGTCCCGGTCCCGGTCGACCGTTGACTTTCCATGGCGGCAAATGATTGACTTGCCGATATGGAAAACGACCCGAGGAACAGCGCACCCGACGGCTCGGACCCGACCGACGCCCGACAGGCGCTCGCCGCGGTCGACGCGACCAGGGCCTCCGTCGCCGACCGTCTGGTGACCCCGTGGTGGTACCACCCGGCCCTGGGCCTGCTCGCCGGCGCCTACCTGGTCGGCTACGCGTTGGGCGACACCATCGTCCGAGTGGCCGTGCTCGTCGTCTTCTTCGCCGGGATCTTCACGCTCGTCTCGGCCTACCGCCGACTCACCGGTGTGTGGGTCTCCGGCCACCGAGCCGGAGCCGCAACCCGGTGGGCAGTGGCGATGGGCGTGTTCGATGTGATCGCGGTCGTCGCCGCGATCTTCGTGCACGAGGCCACGGGCCTCCTCTGGCCGGTGTGGGTGCTGGCGGCGATGGTCGTCGTGGCGATGGTCCTGCTCGGACGTCGGTTCGACCGCCGGCTGCGCTCGGAGCTGCGGCACGGCCGCGTGCAGGCCTCGTGACCGCGCCGTCGACGGGTCGGGGGAGCGGCGTGAGCGGGACGTTCGACGAGGTGGTGCACGCGCCGAACCGTCTGCAGATCTGCGCGTTCCTCGATCCGCTCGACCAGGCCGAGTTCTCAGTGGTGCGCGACGTGCTCGGCGCGAGCGACTCGGCGACGAGCAAGCACGTCAAAGTGCTGCAGGACGCGGGGTACCTGACGGTGCGCAAGCCGACCGGCAAGGGTCGGGTCAAGACGTGGCTCGCACTCACCCCGGAGGGTCGCAGCGCCTACCAGGGACACGTCGCCGCCCTGCGCGCTCTGTTGGGCTGACGCCGGAGCGCTGAGGGACCGCGGACGTGAGTCGATGCGGTCGTGGAGATCGGGACGGACGCTCAGGCGTGAGCGGCCAGGTGTGCGCCCCACACCGCGTAGGTGTCGCGGTACCGGTGTTCCTCCGCCTCCGGACGCCACACCGATCGCGTCAACTCCTCCGGGAAGCCGACGACGCTGACACGCGGATGGTCCTCCGCCACGGCGCGAGACCGGAGGTTGAGCGCCTTCCCGTGCACGCCGGCGGCGGCCCGCGCGGGACGGGAGAGGCTGCCGGCGTTGTCGAGGGGCGGGATCTCACCGACGAGGACCCGGGCGGTGGGCGGGAGCACCTCGAGGAGTGCGGTGACGGTGTCCCGGAGGTGCTCCTCCCACGTCCTCGGAGGCATGACCCGCAGCGCGTCCGTGATCCCCACCATGACGACGGCGAGCTCGCACTCCTGCAGGTGTTCGCGGTGCGCGTGGACGATCGGTGGCAGCTGTCGGACGCTGGACGACGGTGCGCTGACGATCGACCACGAGGTCCCTCGACCACATCGGCCTGTGCGCTTCCGGGCGAAGAACGCCGGGAGGGACAGCTCGTGGGTACGGACGCCGAGCGACAGTTCACCGCGCTCGCCGACGAACCAGACCCGGTCGACCGCCGACCCCGGGACGGTGCCGGCCGGGTCGTCGTCGGGGAACACGTCCCAGGCGGCGTCGGAACGGCGGAAGACGAACTCGCTCATCCGCCCCACACGCACCGGCATCATGAGTGCGGAACGGACCATCTCGCGGGCTCGTGACATCGGTGCACCCTCGTCGCACCAGCGCAGCGGCGTGTCCGCCGCGGAGTCGACGTCCTTCCGGGTCACCGCCAAGCTAGTCCTCCACCATGGGGACCATCGGGGTACAAACGGTCGGTGGCGAGCCGGGGACGGCCCGGACCTCAGAAGGGGACGCCGCAGACGAGCACCGCGTTGGCGAACGGCGTCGCCTCGCCGGTGCGCACGAACAGCCGCGCTCCGCCGGACATCGCCTTGAGCTGCTCGTGCGACACCGACCGGCGCTCCGGGAACCGTTCGGCCAACCACGTCTCGGCCTCGGTCCCGGCGACCTCCGTCGCCACGACGCAGTCCTGGAAGACCGCGTCCCCGAGCAGTGCGTCGAGGACGTCGACGAAGCGCGGGACTCCGTGCACGAGGGCGAGGTCCACGACCGGGACTCCCGGTGGGATCGGGAGTCCGCAGTCCGCGACCACGACGAGGTCGCCGTGGCCGAGCCGACTCAGCCCCGCGTTCAACTCCGCGTTGAGGATGCCGGTCTTCTTCACGCGTCGACTCCCTGCGCTCCGTCGGTCCGGTCCTCGGGCGCGGACTCGACCTCGACCTCGGACTCGGACTCGGACTCGGACTCGACCTCGGGCAGCACGTCGTCGAGCGTCGGGTAGGACGGCTGGGTCCCGACCCCCTGCACGGCGAACGCCCCGACCCGGACGGCCTGGCGAGCCGACTCGAGCAGGGAGCGTCCCGCGGCGAGCCCGGCGGCGAGCGCCCCGACGAACGCGTCGCCCGCACCGGAGGTGTCGACCGCGACCACGCGCGGTGACGGCACGGCGATCACCGCTGCCGGGTCCTCGTCGTCGGAGACCAGGGCACCGCGTGCTCCGAGCGTGACGACCACGGACCGGATGCCGAGCGAGCGGAGCATCGCGACGAGCGCTCCCTCGTCCGCCGGCACCTCGGCACCGGGGACGAGCTGCGCGAGGACGAGCGCTGCCTCGTGCTCGTTGACGACGAGCGGGTCGGCGGCGAGCACGACCTCCCGTCCGACCGGCACGACGGGCGCCAGGTTGAGCAGCACCCGCCCGGTCGCCGCCGTGACGGCGGCGCCGACGCCGTCCGCGGGGACCTCGCCCTGCAGGACGACCACCGCGGCCGACGCGACGGTGTCCGCGGCCGCGAGCACAGCCTCCGTCCCGGTCGCCGCGTTGGCCCCGGGGACCACGACGATCGTGTTCTCGCCGCTGCGGTCGACCGTGATGGTCGCGAGCCCGGTGGGGGCGTCGACCGCGCGGACGTGGGTGACGTCGACGCCGCTGTCGGCCAGGAGGCTCGTGGCCACCGTCGCCGCACCGTCGCGTCCGACGCTCCCCACCATCACGGTCGGCGCGCCCCGACGGGCGGCCGCGACGGCCTGGTTCGCACCCTTGCCACCCGGGAGCAGGGCGAAGGAGGTCGCGATGAGCGTCTCACCCGGTGCGGGGTGGCGATCGACGGTCACGACCTGGTCGACGTTGAGCGAACCCACGACGACCACGGTTCCGGTGGGACGGCTCACTTGGTGAAGTCTCCGACGTTGCTCTTGGTCACCGAGACGACGGGCACCTGGACGGTCTTCTCGGCCTTGCCGGAGACGGCCTTCACGGCCTGGTCGACCGCCAGTGCGCCGAGCTTGGCGGGCTGCTGGGCGACCGAGCTGCTCAGTGTGCCGTCCTGGATGGCCTTGAGGCCGTCGGCCTCGCCGTCGAAGCCGGCGACCTTGACGCTCGTGCCGGCCTTCGCGCCCAGGGCCTTGATCGCGCCGAGTGCCATCTCGTCGTTCTCGGCGAAGACGCCGACGACGTCGGGGTGGGCCTGCAGCAGGTTGGTGGTGACGTCGAGCGCGGTGGCGCGGTCGAAGTTCGCGGTCTGCTTGCCGACGACCTTGATCCCCGGGTAGGCCTTGATGCCCTCGGCGAAGCCCTGGCCACGGTCACGGCTGGCGGAGGTGCCCGCCTGACCCTGCAGGACGAGGATCTCGCCCTTCTCGCCGATCGCCTTCGCCAGGTCGTCGGCGGCCTGCTTGCCACCGGCGACGTTGTCGCTCGCGATGAACGAGTCGACCGAGGCGTCGTTGACGGTGCGGTCGACGGCGATGACCGGGATCTCGGCCTTGTTCAGCGCGGTGACGCTCGGGCCGGCAGCGTCGGAGTCGACCGGGTTGACGATGACGGCCTTGGTGCTGCCGCTCGAGGCGGTCTGCAGCTGGTTCGCCTGCTGGGCCGAGTCGTTCTGGGCGTCGACGACGTCGAGGGTGACGCCCTGCTTCTTCGCCTCGGCCTTCGCGCCGTCGCGGACCTCGACGAAGAACGGGTTGTTGAGCGTGGAGAGGGCGAGCGTGATCTTCATGTCGCCGCCGCCCGACGCGCCGGTGCTGCTCGTGCGGTTGCACCCGGCGGTGCCGAGGACGACCAGGCCGGCGACGACGCCGACGGTGGCGACCTTCTGGAAGGAGGAGAACTTCATCGTTGGTTCCTTTGTGGAGAGGGTGGGGGAGGAGGAAGAGGAGAGGAGCGCGTCAGCTGCTGCGCGTCAGCTGCTGCGCGTCTTGCGGCGGAGCACGTCGAAGCCGACGGCGACCGCGATGACCAGGCCGATGACGACCTGCTGCCAGAACGAGCTGACGTTGAGCAGGTTCAGGCCGTTACGGATGACGACGAGGACGAGCGCGCCGATGAAGGTGCCGGAGATCCGGCCGACACCGCCCGCGAGCGAGGCGCCGCCGATGACGACCGACGCGATGGCGTCGAGCTCGTAGCCGCTGGCGGCCTGCGGCTGCGCCGAGTCGAGTCGACCCGCCAGCAGCAGACCGGCGAGCGCGGCGAACAGCCCGGACAGCCCGAACACGACGACGACGATCCGCTTGACCGGGAGGCCCGACAACCGTGCCGCTTCCGCGTTGCCCCCGACGGCGTACATGCTCCGACCGATCACGGTGCGGTTGAGGATGAAGGACGCGATCAGCGCGGCCACCACGAGGACGATGATCGGCACCGGCACGGGGCCGATGTCCCCGCCGAGGAACGACACCTGGGGCGAGGTCGGCACCGGCTTGCCGTCGGAGAGCACGAGGGTCAGACCGCGGGCGACGCTGAGCATCGCCAGGGTCGCGATGAACGACGGCAGTTTGCCGTAGGCGCTGGCCAGACCGTTCACGACGCCGGTGGCCAGCCCGGCGACGAGTCCGCCGACCAGGGCCAGCCAGCCGGGCAGCCCCGCGGTGGCGAAGAACCACGCGGAGACCATCGCCGACAGTGCGGCGACCGAGCCGACGGACAGGTCGATGCCGCCCGCGACGATCACGAAGGTCACGCCGAACGCGAGCACGGCCACGGTCGACACCTGGATGCCGATGTTGAGGATGTTGCGGCCGGTGAGGAAGTCAGGCGTCGCGATGAAGAGCGCGATGCAGAGCACGACGAGGCCGACGAGGGCGCCGTTGTTCGCCAGGAACTTCGTGAACGAGAAGGACCGGTTCGGGGCCTTCGCAGTGGTCGATGACATGCGGCATGTGCTTTCTGGTGGGTACTGCGCTGTACGCGGGGATGTGCGCGCGGGTGGCCGCGCGGGAGGGGGCGCCGTCGTCAGGCGGCGTCGGCGTCCGGGACGTCACGGGCGGCGAGGGTCATCACGGCGTCCTCGGTGGCGTCGGCACCGTCGAGTTCGCCGGCGATCCGACCGTCTCGCATGACGAGGATCCGGTCGCTCATGCCGAGCACCTCGGGCAGCTCGCTCGACACCATCACGACGGCACCCCCACCAGCGGTGATGGCGTTGACGAGCTCGTAGATCTCGACCTTCGCGCCGACGTCCACGCCACGGGTGGGCTCGTCGAGCAGCAGCACGCTCGAGCCCGCGAGGATCCACCGACCGAACACGGCCTTCTGCTGGTTGCCGCCGGAGAGCGACCCGATCGGCTGGTCGATGTCGTGCATCCGGATGCGGAGCCGGGCAGCGACCTGCTCGGCACGCTGCTTCTGCCCGGCGAAGTCGACGAGTCCGCCCCGGGCGCTCGACGCGAGCGTGGCGTACCCGAGGTTGTCGTTGACGGAGGCGCCGAGCACCAGGCCCTGGCCCTTCCGGTCCTCGGGCACGTGTCCGATGCCGGCGCGGATCGCCCCGGCGACGCTGCCCTTGCCGAGTTGGCGGCCGCGGACGGTCACCGTGCCGCTGTCGTACCCGTCGGCGCCCGCGATGGCCCGGACCAGTTCGGTCCGTCCGGCACCGACGAGTCCGGAGATGCCGACGATCTCACCGGCGTGCACGTCGAAGGACACGTCCTGGAACCGGCCGGCAGCCGTGAGGTGCTCGACCCGCAGGACGGCGTCCGCGCGGTCCACGACGGCGCTGCCGGTCGGGTACTGCTCCTCGATGCTCCGGCCGACCATGAGTCGGACGAGTTCGTCCTCCGGGGTCGATGCGGGGACCTCGGCGACGAAGTGGCCGTCGCGGAGCACGGCGACGGTGTCGCCGATCTCGGCGATCTCGTCGAGGTGGTGACTGATGAACAGCATGCCGACGCCCCGGGCACGGAGGTCCGCGACCACGCGGAACAGGGCCTCGGTCTCGTGGCGGGTGAGGGCGGCGGTGGGCTCGTCGAGGATCAGGATCCGCGCCTCCACACTGAGCGCCTTCGCGATCTCGACCAGCTGCTGCCGTGCGATGCCGAGCTCGCCGACGGGGGTGTCGACGTCCACGTCCAGCCCGATCACCGCGAGGGCGGCCTCGGCCTGACGGCGGAGCGTCTTCCGGTCGACCAGCCCGAAGCGGGTCGGGATCCGGCCCATCATCACGTTCTCCGCGACACTGAGCGAGCCGACCAGGTTGAGTTCCTGGTGGATCGTCGCGATGCCGAGCCGCTCCGCGGCGGAGACGGTCGGGAGGCTCACCTCGGCCCCGTCGACCAGGATCCGTCCGCCGTCGGGCTGGTGGATCCCGGACATCATCTTGATGAGCGTCGACTTGCCCGCACCGTTCTCGCCCAGGAGGACCTGGACCTTCCCGGCGTGCACGTCGACGGTGACGTCGGTGATCACCTGGACGGGGCCGAACGACTTGCTCACCCGGTCGAGGGTGAGGAGGGGGGTCTGCGCCATGTCAGTTCTCCGGGTGCTGCTGGGCGGCGGGGCGCGACGATGCGGCCTGCCGGACGGGTCGGATGGGGGTGGCCGAGGACGCGCGGACGATCAGTTCGCTCGGCAGACGGACGGACTCGGGGCTGCCGCCGTCGATGACGTCGCGGAGCAGGCCCACGGCGACGCGACCCATGTCCTCGACACTGTGGGCGACGACGGAGAGCGCGGGCTCCAACAACGAGAACCACTCGATGTCGTCGAAGGCGACGAGCGCGATGTCCTGGCCGACCCGGAGGCCGAGTCGGTTGAGGATCGCGATCGCACCGACGGCCATCAGGCTGTCCGCAGCGAAGATCGCCGTGGGCGGGTCGTCGAGTTCGAGCAACGTGGTGACGCCGGCGGAACCGGACGCGGCCTGGAAGTCGCCGAAGACGACGAGCTCGGGGTCCTCGCTCAGCCCGGCTGCGACGACGGCGTCCTGGTAGGCGGTGAACCGCTCGCGGCCGGTGGAGACGCTCTGCGGGCCGGCGATGTACCCGATGCGGGTGTGGCCGAGGGCGGCGAGGTGCTCGACGGTCTGCCGGATGCCGGTGCTGCTGTCGGTGGTCACGCTCGGGACGTCGATGCCCGGGATCACGCGGTCGACGAACACGGTCGGGACCTCGCGGTCGACGAGCTGCTGCACGGTGCCGGTGTCGTTGCCCTGCGGAGCGACGATCACACCGTCGACCCGGCGGGCGATGAGCGTGTCGAGGTACCGGTTCTGCTGGTCGGCTCGTTCGTTCGCGTTGCCGAGCAGCGTGACGTACCCCTCCGCCAGTGCCGCCTGCTCGATGGTGTGGGCGAGGTCGGCGAAGAACGGGTTGCGGACGTCGGAGACCAGCAGACCGATCGTGTCCGACCGGGTGGAGCGGAGCGCGCGAGCCTGCAGGTTCGGACGGAAGTCGAGGTCCTTGACCGCCTGTTCGACCGCTCGACGCGACTCCTCGCTGGTGGCAGCGTTGCCGGAGAGCACGCGGGACGCCGTCGCTGCGGAGACGCCGGCGCGGGCGGCGACGTCCTTGATGGTGACGGTGTTCATCGGTGAGCACTCCGTTGGGCGAGTCGTGGAATCGATTCCATGGAATCGATTCCATGACCATAAGGACCACCCCCGGACGCTGTCAAGCGGCGCGGTCCGGGGCCGCGCCCGCCGAGCCGTCCGCGAAAGCGACAGTCCTGCGCCGAAGATGCGCGCCGATCTGTCGCTTTCGCGGAGGAGTCGGGCACGCCGAGACAGCGCCGATCAGACGGCGCCGGACGGGGGAGAGAGTGGAGGGGATGACGGGAATCGAGGATCGGCGCTGTGCCGGTTCGCGTCTGTGGAGGGGATGACGGGAATCGAACCCGCGTAGCCAGTTTGGAAGACTGGGGCTCTACCATTGAGCTACATCCCCGCGCCTGCGCACATGTCGCAGCCCCACCACCATACCGGACGAACGACACCCCCATGATCCTGCCGCCGCCGGACGAGTCGTCGCAGCGCACGATCAGGCGCTCCCGGGTGCTGTCGTACGCGCTGGTGGCCGTCGCCGCGGTGGTCCTCTCGCTCCGCCCGGAGTTGTTCGGTGACCCGCAGGCGCAGCCCTGGCACGCACTGCTGCACGTGTGGCGGATCGTCGTCGGGCTGCTCCTCGGGGTGGCCGCCCTGGCCGTCCAGGTCGTCGTCGGCGTGCAGTGGCGTCGGGGTCTGCGGCAGTCCGCGGACGGGTGACTTCCCACAACCGGCGGTCCTCCCGGGCGGCGCGCACCTGGAGCCCGCTAGACTCGTCGAGGTCGCTGGGTGGGATTCGTCCTGCCCGCGCGCTGAACGGCGCATGCGACGATCCTGGCCCTCGTACCGGGGCGTAGCTCAGCTTGGTAGAGCGCCCGCTTTGGGAGCGGGAGGTCGCAGGTTCAAATCCTGTCGCCCCGACCAGGTCACATCGAACGTCAACCAACAGGAGAACATCCCTTGGCCACCAGCACCGTCGACAAGGTGAGCGACACCCGCGTCAAGCTCACCGTGAACGTGACGCCGGACGATCTCAAGCCGAGCATCGACCACGCGTACAAGCACATCGCAGAGCAGATCAACATCCCCGGCTTCCGCAAGGGCAAGGTCCCGCCGGCGATCGTCGATCAGCGCGTCGGTCGCGGCGAGGTCCTGAACCACGCCGTCGGCGACGCCATCGACACCTTCTACCGCCAGGCGGTGGACGAGCAGGAGCTGCGCATCCTCGGCCGCGCCGAGGCCGACGTCGCCGAGCTCCCGAACGTCAAGGACTTCTCGGGCGACCTCGTCCTCACCTTCGAGGTCGACGTCCGTCCCGAGTTCGACCTGCCCGACTACGGTTCCTTCGAGCTGACGGTCGACGCGGTCGAGGTCTCCGACGACGAGATCGACGAAGAGCTGCAGAACCTCCGCACGCGCTTCGGCACCCTCGTGACCGTGGACCGTCCGGCCACCTCGGGCGACTTCGCCCAGCTCGACCTGACCGCCACCATCGGTGACGACGAGGTCGACTCGGCCACCGGCGTCTCCTACGAGATCGGCTCGGGCGACCTGCTCGAGGGCATCGACGAGGCGCTCGAGTCCCTCACCGCAGGCGAGTCCACCACCTTCGAGTCGAAGCTCGTCGGTGGCGACCGCGAGGGCGAGACCGCTCAGATCGCCGTCACCGTCACCGCCGTCAAGGAGCGCGAGCTCCCCGAGGCCGACGACGAGTTCGCCCAGATCGCGAGCCAGTTCGACACGCTCGACGAGCTGAAGGCCGACCTCAAGGAGCAGATCGCCAAGTCGAAGACCTTCGGCCAGGGCGCTGCGGCACGCGACAAGCTCGTCGAGCAGCTCCTCGAGTCGGTGGAGATCCCGATCTCCGAGAAGCTGATCGAGGACGAGGTGCACCGTCACCTCGAGCAGGAGAACCGTCTGGAGGACGACGAGCACCGCAAGGAGGTCGCCGAGTCCAGCGAGAAGGCCTTCCGCTCGCAGATCCTCCTCGACTCCATCGCCGAGAAGGAGCAGATCCAGGTCTCGCAGGAAGAGCTGACGCAGTACCTGATCCAGGCCGCCGCGCAGTACGGCATGGAGCCGGCCGAGTTCATCAAGGTCATCGACCAGAACGGCCAGATCCCCGGCATGGTCGGCGAGGTCGCTCGCTCGAAGGCCGTCGCCACGGTGCTGTCGAAGGTCACCGTGAAGGACACCGCCGGCAACCCGGTCGACCTCTCCGCGTTCACCGCGGGTGTCGCCGAGGGTGACGACGTGGAGACCGACGACGAGTCCGCCGAGGCCGACGCGAAGTAGTCGGGAGCCATTCCGCAACAGGAGGCGCGGTGCCAGTCGGCACCGCGCCTCCTGTGCGTCCGCGGTCGGTTTCCGGTCGACCGCATTGCCGACAGCGAACAGGCGCGACCGCGTGCGTTGCAACCGATAAGTTCGACAACAAGCGACAACTGAACGGGAGCTTTTCCATGGCCGAAGCAACACTGAACCCCAGTGTTTTTGACCGCCTTCTGAGAGACCGGATCGTGTGGCTCGGCTCCGAGGTCCGCGACGACAACTCGAACGAGATCGCAGCCAAGCTGCTGCTGCTCGCCGCCGAGGACCCTGAGAAGGACATCTACCTCTACATCAACTCGCCCGGTGGCTCGATCACCGCCGGCATGGCGATCTACGACACGATGCAGTTCGTGCCGAACGACATCGTCACGGTGGGCATCGGCCTCGCCGCCTCGATGGGGCAGTTCCTGCTCTCGTCCGGCACGCCCGGCAAGCGCTACATCACGCCGAACGCGCGCGTGCTCCTGCACCAGCCGTCGGGTGGGTTCGGTGGCACCGCTGCCGACATCCAGACGCAGGCGAAGGTCATCCTCGACATGAAGCAGCGGATGGCCGAGCTGACGGCGGAGCAGACCGGCAAGTCCATCGAGCAGATCCTCAAGGACAACGACCGCGACAACTGGTTCTCGGCGCAGGAAGCCCTGGAGTACGGCTTCGTCGACCACCTCCGCGCCTCGTCCGCCGAGGTCGTCGGTGGTGGCGGAACCGTCAACGACGGCGAGACGCAGACCCCCGCGGCCGAGCCCGACGCCCAGTCCTGATCCCCACCGAAGAAAAGGAAACGAGAATGCATCTCCCCATGCTCGGTGGCGCGCAGAACGTCCCGGCCCCCTCTGATCGGTACATCCTCCCGAGCTTCGAGGAGCGCACGGCCTACGGCTACAAGCGGCAGGACCCGTACGCGAAGCTCTTCGAGGACCGCATCGTGTTCCTCGGTGTCCAGGTCGACGACGCGTCGGCCGATGACGTCATGGCCCAGCTGCTCGTGCTCGAGTCGATGGACCCCGACCGCGACATCGTCATGTACATCAACTCGCCCGGTGGCTCGTTCACCGCGATGACGGCGATCTACGACACCATGCAGTACATCCGTCCGCAGATCCAGACGGTCTGCCTCGGTCAGGCGGCCTCGGCCGCGTCGGTGCTCCTGGCCGGCGGCACGCCGGGCAAGCGCCTGGCGCTCCCGAACGCCCGTGTGCTCATCCACCAGCCTGCCGTCCAGCAGGGTGGCGGTCAGGCGTCCGACATCGAGATCCAGGCGGCGGAGATCCTCCGCATGCGGACCTGGCTCGAGGAGACGCTGTCGAAGCACTCGAACAAGACGCCTGCCGAGATCAACCACGACATCGAGCGCGACAAGATCATGTCCGCGCAGGAAGCCGTGGAGTACGGCCTGATCGACCAGGTCCTCACCAGCCGCAAGAACGTCCCCGCGCTCGTCAAGTAGCACCCGGACACACGACGGCCCCGCACCTCATCGGTGCGGGGCCGTCGTCGTTCCCGGGGCGGGAACTGCCGATCAGTCGTCGTCGCCGTCGGCGGCGGGTGCCGGTCGGCGACGCACGAGCAGCAGCACGGCGACGACCGCGGCCACGACGACGAGTCCGCCGGCGCCGATCCACAGCGCGTCGGAGGCCGTCGAGGCCGTGCCGCCGGACTCCGTGCCGGTCGTGCTCGCCGCGGCGGTCGAGCCGTTGCCGGCGGTCGCGCAGGTCGGCGGCTTCGTGGTGCCGGTGGCCGGGGTGAAGCCCGACGGGGCCTTCCACGTGAAGTCGTACGAGTCGGAGACGGTGTGCCCGTCGGCCGAGATGATCTGCCACTCGGCCTGGTACTCGCCGGACGCGCCGAGGGCTGCCGTGGTGGACATCGTCGGGCCGGCGACGTCGACGCAGCCGTCCTCGAAGTACTTCCCGTCCGGGCCGACGATCCGGAACGCGAACCCGGAGTCCGTGTCGCCGATGTCCAGCAGGCGGTCGTTCGTGGTGATCGCGAACGTCTTCGGCAGCTCGGTCAGGGTGCTGTTCGCCGCCGGGGTCGCCGACACGACGTAGTTGTGCGCGCTGGCCGGTGCCGCGAGGCCGAGGACCGCACCACCCACGAGCGTGAGGGCGGCGAGCGTCCCGGCACCGAGCCTCCCGGCCCGGATCCGGCGGCGCACCGCCGGACGAGTGCCCGGCTGCACGCCCGAGTGCACGCCCGACTGCTCGGTGCCCGTCGTCACTTGCTGCTGCCGCGGCGGCGCGTGGCGGCCACCGAGACGACGAGTGCGACGGCGCCCAGGAGCAGGCCGCCGAGGCCGAGGAAGCGGCCGACCAGGTCCGGGTCCGCCGGGGCGGAGGACGACGAGCCGGAGGCCGTGGTCGCGGTCGACGTGTCGGACTCCGTCGACTCCGTGGTGCCGTGCTCGTCGTCGCCCGATGCGGCCGAGGTCAGCGTGATCGTCGGTGCGGGGTGCTCCGGTTCGGCCTGACCGGCCTTCGTCGCCTGGTCCCACTCGGTGGAACCCTGCTCGCAGGTCTGCGTCACCGGCATCGACACGGTGTCACCGGCCTTGCCGTCGGGCAGCGCGAAGGAGAGCGAGAAGGTGTCGCGCTCGTCGGCGGGCAGCGGGGTCTTGGCGGTGTAGGTGACGCTGGTGATGCGCTCCGCGGCCGCCTCCGCGGCGTCCTCGTCGGATCCGGCTGCGGAACTCGGGGCCGTGTACGGCTCGGTCGCCTTCGTGATCGTCCAGTTCGGGTTCACGGTGGGCGTGACCTCGATCACGGACTCGGGGACGTGGAACTGCAGCTTCGTGGTGGGGGAGCCGTCGCAGCCGTGCGGCACGGAGAACGTGACGGTGGTGTACGAGTTGACGGCGGTCGACGATGCTTCGGCCTCGACGTGGGCGCTGGCCGAGGCCGCGGTGCCGAGGACGATGGCGGCGGCGACGCCGAGGGTCACGACACCGCCGGTGGCGAGGCGCTTCTGCATGGTTCCTCCAGGAGCCGTTCTCTACAACTTGTAGAGCAACGCCGCTCACGCTACCAGGCCGACCACGCCCTGGGCGAACGCGGCCGGGGGTCCCCGACTGTGTCACCGGGAGCGGTTAGGCTCGGTCCACGACGACCTCGTGGACCGCACTGGCGGTGCACGTCGACCAGGGAAGGCCGAGAGCATGGCACGCATCGGAGAGAGCGCCGACCTCCTGAAGTGCTCCTTCTGTGGGAAGAGCCAGAAGCAGGTACAGCAGCTGATCGCCGGACCCGGCGTCTACATCTGCGACGAATGCGTCGAGCTCTGCAACGAGATCATCGAAGAGCGTCTCGCCGAAGCGGGTGAGGACACCGGCAGTGGTGAGTTCGACCTGCCGAAGCCGCGCGAGATCTTCGACTTCCTGCAGGAGTACGTCATCGGGCAGGACCCGGCGAAGCGCGCCCTCGCGGTCGCCGTCTACAACCACTACAAGCGGATCCGGGCACAGGGGCAGATCACCGCCGCCGAGGACCGCGACGACGTCGAGATCGCGAAGTCGAACATCCTGCTCATCGGCCCGACCGGCTGTGGCAAGACGTACCTGGCGCAGACCCTCGCGAAGCGGCTCAACGTGCCGTTCGCCGTCGCCGACGCCACTGCCCTGACCGAGGCCGGCTACGTCGGCGAGGACGTCGAGAACATCCTCCTCAAGCTGATCCAGGCGGCCGACTACGACGTCAAGCGTGCCGAGACCGGCATCATCTACATCGACGAGGTCGACAAGATCGCGCGGAAGGCCGAGAACCCATCGATCACGCGGGACGTCTCGGGCGAAGGCGTGCAGCAGGCGCTGCTCAAGATCCTCGAGGGCACGGTCGCCTCGGTCCCACCGCAGGGCGGTCGGAAGCACCCGCACCAGGAGTTCATCCAGATCGACACGACGAACGTCCTGTTCATCGTCGCCGGTGCGTTCGCCGGGCTGGAAGAGATCGTCTCCTCGCGCGTCGGCAAGCACGGCATCGGCTTCGGTGCCCAGCTGCACAGCCCGACCGACCACCAGGACCTGTACTCGGAGGTCCTGCCGGAAGACCTGCACAAGTTCGGCCTGATCCCGGAGTTCATCGGTCGTCTGCCCGTCGTCACCACGGTGTCGAAGCTCGACCAGGCTGCGCTCATGCAGATCCTCACCGAGCCGAAGAACGCCCTGGTCCGTCAGTACCAGCGGATGTTCCAGATCGACGGCGTCGAGCTCGAGTTCGACCACGCTGCACTCGAGGCGATCGCCGACCTGGCCGTCCTGCGCCAGACCGGTGCCCGTGGCCTCCGCGCGATCATGGAAGAGGTCCTCGGGCCGATCATGTTCGACGTGCCCTCGGACGACGACGTCGCCCGCGTCGTCGTCACCCGGGCCTCGGTGCTCGAGAACGCGGCGCCGACGATCGTGCCCCGGTCGCAGCCGAAGCGCGTCGAAAAGTCCGCGTAGCCGAACGCACCCCGGACACAGGAGCGCGCCCCGTCCTCGACGGGGCGCGCTCCTGTGTCGCGTGGCGACCGCCCGGCTACTCCAGCCCGCGGCGACGCAGCAGCGGGCCGACCTCGGCGTCACGGCCGCGGAACTCGCGGTAGGCCTCGAGGGGGTCCTTCGCGCCGCCGACGCCGAGCAGCAGCCGTGCGAAGCGTTCGCCGGCCTGGCGGGACAGCCCGCCGTGCTCGCGGAACCACTCCACGGTGTCGGCGTCGAGCACCTCGCTCCAGATGTACCCGTAGTAGCCGGCGTCGTACCCGCCGGAGAACGTGTGCGCGAAGTAGGTCGACGAGTAGCGGGGCGGGACGGCCGGGGCGTCGATGCCGGCGGCGACCAGGGCCTCCCGTTCGAACGCCTCGACGTCCGTCACCGCAGCGGCGTCCGCGGCGCTCAACCGGTGCCACGCCTGGTCGAGCAGCGCGGCGGCCAGGTACTCGGTCGTGCCGAAGCCCTCGTTGAACCCTTCCGAGTTGCTGAGGCCCAGGACGAGCTCGGGCGGCATCGGCGCGCCGGTCTCGTGGTGCCGGGCGTAGTTCGCCAGGACCGACGGCCACGTGACCCACATCTCGTTCACCTGCGACGGGAACTCGACGAAGTCGCGCTCGACGTTCGTGCCGGAGAACCGGGGGTACGTCGTCCGGGCGATCAGGCCGTGCAGGGCGTGGCCGAACTCGTGGAACAGGGTCTCGACCTCGTCCTGCGTCAGCAGCGTCGGCGAGCCGACCGCAGGCTTCGGCACGTTGAGGTTGTTCACGACGACCGGCAGCGTGCCGAGCAGGTGTGACTGCTCCACGACGGGGTTCATCCACGCACCACCGCGCTTCCCGTCGCGCGTGTACAGGTCGAGCAGGTACAGCCCGACGGGGGCGTCCTGCTCGTCGACCACCTCGAAGACGCGGACCTCCTCGTTGTAGCCGTGCAGGTCATGACGCTCGGTGAAGCGCAGGCCGTACAGGGCTCCTGCGGCATGGAAGACGCCGTCGACCAGGACCCGGTCGGCCTCCAGGTACGGACGGAGGGCACTGCTGTCGGCGGCGAACTGGGCGCCCCGCAACACCTCCGTGGCGTACGCCCAGTCCCACGACTCGACGTCGAAGCCGACGGTGCGCGAACGAGCCTCGCGCTCGTCGCGTGCGTTCGCGACGGCGGCGGTGACGAGCGAGGACAGGAGGCCCGCCACGGCTTCCGGGGTACGGGCCGTCTCGTCCGCGGTGACGACCGACGCGTGGTCGCGGAAGCCGAGCAGCTCGGCCCGTTCGGCTCGGAGGCGGACGATGCGGAGCAGGACCGCCCGGTTGTCGAACGCGTTGCCGCGGCGGCCGCGGGAGAGCGACGCCTCCATGATCCGCTGGCGGAGGCCGCGGTCGGTGAGGGTCGCGAGCCACGGGTGCCCGGTGTACAGCGGCAGGGTGACGAGCCACCCCTCGAGACCACGGTCGGCGGCGGCTGCCGCGGCGGCGGACTTCGCACCGTCGTCGAGGCCGGCGAGTTCGGCTTCGTCGGTGACGTGCACCGCGGCGTCGTTGGTGTCCTCGAGCAGGTTGCGTTCGAACGTCGTCATCAGCGACGACAGCTCCTGGTTGACCGCGGTCAGGCGCTCCTTGCCGGCGTCGTCGAGCCCTGCACCGGCCAGGGTCATCTCGGTCAGCGTGCGTTCGGCCAGGCGGCGGTCCTCGTCGGAGCGACCGGGGGTGGCGTCGAGCGCGTCGTGCACGGCGCGGACCCGGGCGAACAGCCGGCCGTCCAGGACGATCGCGTCGCGGTGTGCGGCGAGGAGCGGGGAGAGCTCGGCCTCGAGGTCACGGAGCTCGTCGGTGGAGTCGGCCGAGGTGACGGTGGAGAAGACCATCTCGACACGCTGCAGCAGCTGCCCGGCGCGCTCGAGCGCGACGAGGGTGTTCTCGAACGTCGGTGGTTCGGGGTCGGTGGCGATCGCCTCGACCTCTGCGCGGTGTTCGGCCATGCCCGCGTCGAACGCCGGCCGGTAGTGCTCGGTCCGGACGTCGTCGAACGGGGGGAGGGCGTAGGGGAGGGTGCTCGGTCCATCGAACGGAGTGGCCATCGCCCCAACCTAGCGACGTGCGCGCCACGCCGGGCGCGCGCGCCCCTCGGTCCTAGTGCGTCGCTGCGTCGATGAGCACCGCGGCTGCTCGGCGTGCGTGCACGGCCGCCTCGGTCGTCCCCGCGATCGCCGCGGTGGTCTGCGCTCCCTCGGCGAGCAGGGCCAGCTGTGACGCGAGTTCCTCCGCCCGGTCGACGTCGGGGACGGCCCGCGCGGCGATCTCGGCGACGAACCGCTGGAACGAGTCCTTGTGGTCGCGGGCGATCTCGGCGATCGCGGGGGAGGTCGCGCCGAGCTCACCGAAGGCGTTGATGAAGCCGCAGCCGCGGAACGTCTCGTCCCCGAACCACGACTCGAGGAAGTCGTACACGGCCAGCAGTTGCGCGCGCGGCCCGTCGGCGGCGTCGACCGCGGCCCGGATGCCCTGCTCCCAGAACTCGTGGCGGCCGGCGAGGACGGCGGCGATGAGCTGCTCCTTCCCGGGGAACGCGGCGTAGAGCTTCTTCAGCGAGACGCCGGCGGTCGAGCGGATCTCGTCCATGCCGACGGCCTGGATGCCGCGCGTGTAGAAGAGCGCGTCCGCCGTCTCGACGATCCGTGCTGCCGTCTCGGGTTCGACCGTGCTCGTCGCCATGTGCGTGCTCCGTCCACTCAGTGTCCACCGGCATCCGAGTTGCGCCGGGAACGATCGTTCTCTAGTGTAAGCGACACCACCGGAGAACGCCCGTTCTCCACGGGGCTCAGTGCACTTCACCAGGAGGAACACCATGGGATCCATCACCGTCGGTACCGAGAACAGCGTCGACATCGCCCTCCACTACGAGGACAAGGGCCAGGGGCAGCCGATCGTGCTGATCCACGGGTTCCCGCTGGACGGCAACTCGTGGGAGGGCCAGGTCCCGCCGCTGCTCGACGCCGGCTACCGGGTCATCACGTACGACCGCCGCGGGTTCGGGCAGTCCTCGCAGCCCTCGACCGGCTACGACTACGACACCTTCGCCGACGACCTGCACACCGTCCTCGAGACCCTCGACCTGCAGGACGTGATCCTGGTCGGCTTCTCGATGGGCACCGGCGAGATCGCCCGCTACATCGCCCGCCACGGTGAGGACCGGATCGCGAAGGTCGCGTTCCTCGCCTCGCTCGAGCCCTACCTGGCCATCACCGACGACAATCCCGACGGTGCCGCGCCGATGGCCTTCTTCGAGGGTGTCTCCGCGGACGTCGCGAAGGACCGCTACGCGTACTTCACGTCCTTCTACGAGGGCTTCTTCAACCTGTCTGAGAACCTCGGCACCCGCATCTCCGAGGAGCAGGTCCGCAACGCCTGGAACGTCGCTGCCGGCTCCGGCGCGATCGCATCCGTCGCGGCCCCGCTGACCTGGCCGACGGACTTCCGGAAGGACATCCCGGAGGTCACCGTCCCCGCGCTCATCGTGCACGGCACTGCGGACAACGTCCTGCCGATCGACGCCACCGGCCGACGCTTCACCCAGGCGCTGCCCGCGGCCCGCTACGTCGAGATCGAGGGCGCGCCCCACGGCCTCCTCACCACGCACACCGCCGAGGTCAACGCGGTGCTGCTCTCCTGGCTCGCCGAGTCCTGATCCCTCGGCGATCCCGGTCGGGCGTCCGCGCCTGACCCGACACCGAGCCGGCCTGCACCACGGTGGTCCCGTGCTGCAGGCCGGCTCTCGTCCGCACGCGAGGTGTTCAGTCCTCGGTCCCCGCGTCGTCCGGGTCGGTCACCTGCGCGTGCCCGAGCGGGTCCAGGTGGATCGACGTCCCGTCGTCCAGCTCGACCATCGGCTTGCCCTCCAGGAACGTCAGCGTCCAGCGCCACGTCGAGGCGTCGACCGATCCGGCGGCCAGTTCGTCCTCGACTCCGCGCACGGCGACGACCATCGTCTCGGGCAGTCGCGCGGGTGGTTCCGCGCCGACGTTCCATCTCGTACCCAACTGCATGCGAGCCTCCAGTCCGTGTCGGGGGAGGGCGCCGCAACGACGGACGCCCCGCCCGTGTCTCCACGGTAACGGGGCGTCCGGTCCGGGTCGACTAGGCCGAAGGCTGCTCCGCCAACTCGATCTCGACGACGGCGAACTCGTCGCCGTCGACGAACGACAGGTCCTGGATCCGGCCGACGGCCGCCAGGTCCACGGCAGCCCGCTCAACGAGTTCACGGACGGCGGTGGGCGCCTGCACGACGGCGCGGGTGACCGGCGTCTTCTGGGATGCCTTCGCCGCGGTCTTCGCACCACGGATGCCGATCAGTGCCTGACCGACGGCGGCCAGCAGCCCGGTCTCGGCCTGGTCGACCGGCAGGTCGGCACGGACCGGCCAGGAGGCCCGGTGCACGCTGGTGTCGTGGGTCCAGGCCCACACTTCCTCGGTCGCGTACGGCAGGAACGGCGCCAGCAGGCGGAGCAGCACGTCGATCGCGCCGCGGAGCGCGAGGACCGCGCTCGCCTGCGTCTCGTGGACCGAGTCGGGGGCGGTGCCGTAGGCACGCTCCTTGACGAGCTCGAGGTAGTCGTCGCAGAACGTCCAGAAGAACCGCTCGGTGATCTCGAGCGCCCGGGCGTGGTCGTAGGCATCGAACGCGGCCGTGGCCTGGTCGACGACGGTACCGAGCGCGGCGAGCATGTCGACGTCGAGTGCCTCGGTGACCCGGTGGGCGCCGGTGGGCAGTTCGAAGCCGTAGACGAACTTCGCCGCGTTGAGGACCTTGATCGCCAGTCGTCGACCGACCTTGATCTGCTTCGGGTTCTGCGGGTCGAACGCCGCGTCGGTGCCGAGCTTCGACGAGGCCGCCCAGTAGCGGACCGCGTCGGCGCCGTGTGCCTCGAGGACGGACAGCGGTGTGACGACGTTGCCCTTCGACTTCGACATCTTCTTGCGGTCGGGGTCGACGATGAAGCCGGAGATCGACGCGTTCTTCCACGGCACCACGTCTGCCTCGAGCTGGCTCCGGAGGACGGTCGTGAACAGCCAGGTCCGGATGATGTCCTGCGCCTGCGGGCGGACGTCGTACGGGTACACCAGGTCGTAGAGCGCCGGGTCGGTCTCCCACTTGCCGGCGAGCTGCGGGGTGAGGGACGAGGTCGCCCAGGTGTCCATCACGTCGAGTTCACCCTGGAAGCCACCGGCGACACCGCGCTGCGACTCGTCGTACCCGGGGGCGGGGTCGGACGACGGGTCGACGGGCAGCTGCGCCTCGGTCGGGACGATCGGCTGGTCGAAGACCGGGTTGCCGTCGGCGTCGAGCGGGTACCAGACCGGGATCGGCACGCCGAAGAAGCGCTGGCGCGAGATCAGCCAATCGCCGGACAGGCCGCCGACCCAGTTCTCGTACCGGACCTTCATGAAGTCGGGGTGGAACGCGATCTGGTCACCGCGCTCGAGCAGCGTCTTCTTGAGCTGCTCGTCGCGAGCGCCGTTCACGATGTACCACTGGCGCGTGGAGACGATCTCGAGCGGCTTGTCGCCCTTCTCGAAGAACTTCACCGGGTGGTTGATCGTCGTGATGTCACCGACCAGCTCGCCGGACTCGGTGAGGGCGTCCACGACGACCTTCTTGGCGGAGAACACGGTCTTGCCGGCCATCTCGGCGTAGAGCGCACGGCCCTCGGCGGACTCGATCCACTCCGGCTCGTCGGATCGGACACGACCGTCGAAGCCGATGACCGAGCGGTTCGGCAGCTGCAGTTCGCGCCACCAGACGACGTCGGTGGTGTCACCGAACGTGCAGATCATCGCGATGCCCGCGCCCTTGTCCTTCTGCGCGAGGTGGTGTGCGAGCACCGGGACCTCGACGTCGAACAGCGGGGAGCGGACCGTGGTGCCGAAGAGGTCCTGGAACCGCTCGTCGTCCGGGTGCGCGACGAGGGCGACGCACGCCGGCAGCAGTTCGGGGCGGGTGGTCTGGATGACGACGTCGCCGCTGCCGTCGCTCTTGTGGAAGGCCAGGCCGTGGTAGGCGCCGGGCATCTCCTTGTCCTCGAGTTCGGCCTGCGCGACCGCGGTCCGGAACGTGACGTCCCAGAGCGTCGGGGCGTCGGCCTGGTAGGCCTCGCCGCGCTCGAGGTTGCGGAGGAAGGCACGCTGCGCGCTGGCCCGGGAGGTCGCGTCGATCGTGCGGTAGGACTGCGTCCAGTCGACGGAGAGGCCGAGGGTCCGGAAGAGCTCCTCGAACTGCTGCTCGTCCTGCACGGTCAGCTGATCGCACAGCTCGATGAAGTTGCGGCGCGAGATCGGCAGCTGGTCGGCGGCCTTGCTCGACTTGCCGTCACCGCCAGCGAACGGCGGGGTGAAGTCGGGGTCGTAGGGGAGCGACGGGTCGCAGCGGACGCCGTAGTAGTTCTGCACGCGACGCTCGGTGGGGAGACCGTTGTCGTCCCAGCCCATCGGGTAGAAGACGTGCTTGCCGCGCATCCGCTCGAACCGGGCCTTGAGGTCGGTGTGCGTGTACGAGAACACGTGACCGATGTGCAGCGAGCCGGAGGCGGTCGGCGGCGGGGTGTCGATCGAGTAGACGGCGGACCGGTCACCGGCGGCGTCGCGGTCGAACCGGTAGGTGCCGTCCTGCTCCCACCGCGGCCCCCAGACCTGCTCGAGTCCGTCCACCGATGGCTTGTCGGGCATGGGCTTGGTCATGGCTGCGCCTTCCGTTCGTATGTGCGGCACCGAGTCCGTGATGAGGTGCCTGAGTGTCCCCGCGTGGTGCGGGTGCGGTCCTCAGCGTACCGGTCGGCCGCGCCGGACAGCCCACCTGCTAGGCTTCCGGGGTTTGTCCGGCGAGCGCGGTCCGCAGGACGCCAGTGTCGCTGTCTCGCCGGAAGCCCGGCCGTCCCGCCGGGAGCCCGAAGGACGCCACAGCACACCGGAGGAACACCTTGCCAGCCAACGACACACCGAAGCAGCAGCACGCGGACCGCCCGCTGCGGACGAAGGGCGCCGTGCGGACGAAGGGGGCCGTGAAGCGTGCCCGACGGAAGCTGACCGAGGACGACGTCACCGTCGTCGAGGAGTCGATGCTCAAGCGTGCCGTCGCCGCCGCGGCCCTCGGCAACGCGATGGAGTGGTTCGACTTCGGCATCTTCGCCTACCTCACGGTCACGATCTCGCAGGTCTTCCTGCCGGAGGGTGACCCGGCGTCGAACGTCGTCGCGACCTTCGGCTTCTTCGCGGCCGCGTTCATCGTCCGACCGATCGGCGGCGCCGTCTTCGGTCCCATCGGCGACAGGATCGGCCGCCAGAAGGTCCTCGCGCTGACGATGATCCTGATGGCCGCCGGCACGCTGATGATCGGCCTGATCCCGTCGTACGACACGATCGGCGTCTGGGCCCCGATCCTGCTGCTCGTCGCCCGCTTCGTGCAGGGCTTCTCGACCGGTGGTGAGTACGGCGGCGCCGCGACGTTCATCGCCGAGTACTCGCCGGACAAGCGGCGCGGGTTCATGGGCTCGTGGCTCGAGTTCGGCACGCTCGCCGGGTACGTGCTGGGCGCCTCGATCGTCACCGGCCTGCAGTTCGGCCTGTCCGAGGACGCCCTGCTCAGCTGGGGCTGGCGCATCCCGTTCATCATCGCCGGGCCGCTCGGCCTGATCGGCCTGTACCTGCGGCTGAAGCTCGAGGAGACCCCGGCGTTCCAGAAGCAGCAGGAGCAGGCCGCCGAGCGCGAGTCGCAGAAGACGCCGTTCCTCAAGCTCTTCGCCGAGAACTGGCGTGCGCTCATCATCTGCATCGGGCTGGTCCTGGTCTTCAACGTGACCGACTACATGCTGCTGTCGTACATGCCGACCTACCTGGAGCAGAACCTCGGCCAGAACGCCACGTTCGGACTCATCCTGATCGTCGTCGTGATGCTGCTCATGATGGTCGTCATCACGTTCGGCGGTCGGCTGTCGGACCGCTTCGGTCGTCGTCCGGTGCTCGCCGCCGGTTGCATCGGCTTCTTCCTCCTGTCCTGGCCGGCGCTGGAGCTCGTCCAGACCGGCACCGGCGTCGGGGTCTTCTCCGGCCTGCTCATCCTGGGCGTGGTCCTGGTGACCTTCACGTCGACGATGCCGTCCACCCTGCCGGCGCTGTTCCCGACGATCATCCGCTACGGCGCCCTGGCCATCGCGTTCAACGTGTCGGTGTCGCTGTTCGGTGGGACCACTCCGCTCGCCACCGCCGCACTCATCAACTGGGCGAAGGACGGCGGCTACGGCTGGGCCGAGGACATCCCCGCCTTCTACCTCATGCTGGCGGCCGTCATCGGGCTCGTCGCGGTGTACTTCACCAAGGAGACCGCCGCCACGCCGCTCATGGGTTCCGGCCCGACGGTCGGGTCCGAGGACGAGGTCGCCGGCGTCATCGACGACTACAACGACCCGACCTCGGAGCTTGCACGGTCCGACTGGGCGAAGGAGTTCTCGACGAGCCAGATCCCGGTCGTGACCGGGGACGGTCCGGTCGGCGACGGCGCGCAGGACAGGGCACCCGCGGGATCGTGACCCGCACCACCCGGCCTGGAGGCCCGACCCGCGTCACGTGGGTCGGGCCTCCGCCGCGTGGGTGGTCGGGTCCGGCACGCCGACGGCGTGACCGTCAGGCGGACGGGCCGGCTGCCAGCCGCCCGGCGGCACGGACGAGCCGCTGTGTGACGGGGTGTTCCGGACGGCCGAACACGGCCTCGGCCGGGCCGTGCTCGACGACGGTGCCCTCGTGGACGACGAGCACCTCGTCCGCGAGCCGCCGGACGGCTCGCAGGTCGTGCGACACGAAGACCATCGCGACGCCGGTGTCGTCGCGGAGCCGTTCGAGCAGGCCCAGCACGGCGTCCTGCACGGTGGCGTCGAGCGCGGTCACCGGCTCGTCGAGCACCAGGACCTCCGGCTCGGTGGCCAGCGCGCGGGCGATCGCGAGCCGCTGCCGCTGACCGCCGGACAGGGTGCGGGGCGACCGGGTCCGGAGGCTCGTGTCGAGGTCGACCTGTCGCAGTGCGGCCCCGACACGGTCACCCAGGGCACCGGTCGCGCGCCGGGCACGGCCTCCGCTCAGGGCGTCGGCGAGCACGCGGTCGACGTCCCACCGCTCGTCGAACGTGGCGCCCGGGTCCTGGACGACCGCGGCGATCCGGTGTCGCCGGGCACGACGCTCGCGCTCGGGAAGCGGTGCCCACTCCTCGCCGTCGAGCGTCACCGTCCCGGCGTCCGGCGTCTCGAGCCCGAGGAGCATCCGCGCCACCGTCGTCTTGCCGGAGCCCGACGCCCCGACCACGCCGAGCACCCGGCCCGGCGCGACCCGCAGTGCGACGTCGGTGACTGCGGCCACTCCCGGGTAGGAACGCACGAGGCCCTCCGCGGCGAGCACCGGCTGCTCGACCGCCAGCACCGGCTGCTCCGATGCGGACGGGACGCCCACGGCACGGACCGCCGGCATCGACCGCGCCGCGCGCACCAGGGCCTGCGTGGCGGGGTGGGTCGGGGCCTCCAGGACGGTGGCGGTCGGACCCTCGTCGACGATCCGGCCGGCGTCCATCACCGCGACCCGGTCCGCCCAGCCCGCGACGAGTCCGAGGTCGTGCGTCACGACGAGCAGCCCGGTGCCCCGCTGTTGCGCGGCCCGCAGCTGCTCCATCACGCGGAGGGCGATACCGGCGTCGAGGGCCGTGGTCGGTTCGTCCGCGACGAGGAGCCCGGGCCGGCCGATCGTCGCGGCGGCGATGAGGGCACGCTGTCGCATGCCGCCGGAC
Source organism: Curtobacterium sp. MCPF17_001 (assembly GCF_003234615.1). NCBI lineage: Bacteria > Bacillati > Actinomycetota > Actinomycetes > Micrococcales > Microbacteriaceae > Curtobacterium > Curtobacterium sp. MCPF17_001. Next base: position 61,948 of record NZ_QKSL01000012.1, on the reverse strand, counting down.
AGCGTGCCAGCGGTCCGGCCGTCGGTGGCGAGCGCGGGGTCGAGCCCGACGGCCTCCAGTTCGGCGCGGACCGCCTCCACGCGGTCGCGGGCGGACAGGTCGGTGTGCAGGCGGAGGGCGTCCGCGACCTCGCGCCCGACGGGACGGAGCGGGTCCAGGGCGCCCAGGGCCTCCTGGCCGACGTAGCCGACGTGCCGACCGCGGACCGCGCGCCACCGGCGTTCCGACAGGCCACGGACGTCGTGGTCGGCGACGGCGAGCCGGTCGGCCGTCACCATCGCACCGGTGGCGGAGAGGCCGAGTGCCGCCCGGACCGTGACGGTCTTGCCGGACCCGGACGCGCCGACGAGCGCGACGCACTCACCCCGGGCGACCCGGAGCGTGACGTCGGAGACGAGGGGGAGGCCGTCGATCGTGACGGAGAGACCGGCGACCTCGAGGGTGAGGTCGTCGCCGTGCCCGCTCACCGCGCCGCTCACCGCGCCGCTCCCGCGCGGCGGAGCGCCCGGCCGAGCACCGTCACCGCGGTCGCGAGCACCACGATCGCCAGCCCCGGGAACGTGCTCATCCAGGGTGCGGTCTGCAGGTAGGTACGGCCGTCGGCGAGCATCGCACCCCACTCGGGCGCCGGCGGCGGTGTCCCGACGCCGAGGTAGCTGAGCGCCGACGCCCACACCACGGCCTGACCGATGCCGAGCGTGCCGACCGCGACGACCGGCCAGAGCGCCGCCGGCAACACGTGGCGGAGCACGATGGCGGCGGGGGAGCGGCCGAGCAGCACCGCGGTCTCGACGACCTGGGACGACCGTGCGGTGCGGACCAGGCCGCGGACGATCCGGGCGTACCCGGGGGCGGTCGCGAACCCGACCGCGAGCATCGCCGGCACCGGTCCGGGCCCGGTGACGGCGATGACGACGAGTGCGACGAGGAGCAGCGGCAGCGCGAAGGCGACCTCGGTGACCCGCCCCACGACGGCGTCGACGAACCGGCCGCCGAGCCCGGCGAGGACGCCGAGGACCACGCCGGTGCCACCGCCGACGAGCGTGGCGACCACGCCGACCAGCAGTGACGCGCGCGTCCCCGCGACCACCCGTGCCAGGACGTCACGTCCGGACTCGTCGGTGCCGAAGGGGTGGCCGGCACCGGGCGGCAGGAGCGCCTCGGTCGGGTGCACCGCGAGTGGGTGCGACCCGCCGAGCAGCGCCGGCCACAGCGCCGCCACGACGGCGACCGCCACCACCACTGCTGCGACGGTCCCTGCCGGTCCGAGCGTCCCCCCACGGAATCGCTCGGACCGGCGTCCGGCGCGGGCGGCGCCGGGGTCCTGGGACGGCGTGCTGCCGGGCACGCCGTCGGTGCTGCTGCGTCCGGACGGGAGGCCCGGGTCGACGATGCCGCTCACCGCGCCCCCGCCTCGTCCGACGTCGTGCCCCGCGGGTCGACCGCCCGCTCGACGAGGTCCGCCGCGGCGAGCACCACGACGTACGCCGCCGCCGACACCAGGGCGATCCCGGCGACGAGGGGCATGTCCCGCTGCGTCACGGCGGTCACCAGCGCCCGCCCGATGCCGGGCAGCGCGAACACCGATTCGACGACCACGGCCCCGGACACCAGCGACCCGAAGGCCCAGGCGGACAGGGCGATGCCGGGCAGCGCCGCATGCCGGAGCAGGTGTCGCCCGAACAGCCCCGCGCGGGACTCGCCCCGGCCCAGTGCCGCGAGGGCGAACGCCGAGCGCTGCGCGTCCACGACGCCGTCGCGGATCGTCTCGGCCAGGTAGCCGGCGACCGGCACCGCGACGACCAACACGGGCAACACCCACCCGCGGACGGTCCCGTCGCTCACCGCGGGCACCCACCCCAGGCTGCCGGCGAAGACGACGATGAGCACGCTGCCGAGCCAGAAGTGCGGCATCACGCTCGCGGTCACCGACAGCCCGGTCGTCAGCAGCGCCGCCGTGCGCCCGCGCTGCGTCGACCACCACGCGGCGACGACCGCCAGCACCCAGGCGACGACGAGCCCCGCCACCGCGAGCGTCAGCGTGACCGGGAGCTCCTGCGTCAGCAGCGTCGACACCGGCGTGCGGAACGCGTACGAGTCGCCGAGCTGCCCGGTCGCCAGGCGTCCGAGGAACACCGCGTACTGCACCAGCACCGGGCGGTCGAGGCCGTACTCGGAGCGGACCTGCGCCACCGCCTCGGCCGAGGCCTGCGAGCCCGGACCGCCGAGGATCGCGAGTGCCGGGTCACCGGGGATCAGGCGGATCGCGACGAACACGATCGTCGCGACGGCCCACAGGACGCCGACCCCGCCGAGCAGCCGGCGCACCGCCCAGCGCGCCCACCCGACGGCGGGCGAGTGGCGTGCCGGACGGATGCCGGGCCTCCTGGTCGTCCCCACCGGTGCGTCAGCGGGCGAGCCACGCCGTCCCGAACCACGGCGTGGAGACCGACGTGGTCGAGATGCCGTGCACGGCCGAGCGGTACAGGAAGTGGTTCTGCTGGTCGTAGAGCGGCAGGACGGTCCGGCTCTCGAGGATCGTCTTCTGCGCCTGCTCGACCAGGTCGGCACGCTCCGACGAGTCGGCGGTCTGCGCCGCCCGCTCGAGCAGCCGGTCGAGGGCCGGGTCGTCGAGCTGCGCGAGGTTCGCGAAGTACCCGGACGGCGCCGGAGTGATCGACGCGGAGTCGTAGAGGATGCGCAGGACGTCCGGTCCGACCTTCGTGTACGGAGCACTGACGACGTCGTACTGGTTCTCCGCCAGCGCCGCGTACCAGCTGGACAGGTCGAGTTCCTCGAGCTGCACCGAGATGCCGACCTCCGCCTCGGACGCCTGGATCTGCTGGAACAGGTTGCGCTCGGCGGGCACCGACTGGTTCGTGGAGACCGGGAACGTGACGGTGAGGGGCTTGCCGTCCTTCTCGCGGACGCCATCGCTGTTCGTCTTCCAGCCGGCGGCGTCGAGCAGGCGCTTCGCTTCGGACGGGTCGTACGCGAAGAGCGACTCGTCGGAGTACGAGGTCGGCTCCACGCTGGACAGGACCGAGTACGAGCGCTTCGCGGTCCCGAGGAACAGGGACTTCAGGCCGGGGTCGATCTCCGCAGCTGCGATGAACGCCTTGCGGACGGACTCGTCCTGGAAGACCCCGTGGCCGGAGTTCAGCTCGAGCCGGTTCGACGCGCCGGGACGCGGGGCGTCGAGGTCACGGATCGCGGCCTTCGACGACGCGGCCCGCAGCTGGTCGGGCTGGGCGTTGTCGATGACGTCGACCTGGCCGGACTGCAGTGCTGCGTAGCGGGAGGTCGAGTCCGGAAGGAACCGCCAGGTCAGACCGTCGAGCCGGGGCTTCGTGGTCGAGCCGCCGAGCGGGGTGTAGTCGGCATTCTCCGTCAGGGTGACGCGGTCGCCGTGCTTCCAGTCGGTGACCTCGAACGGGCCGGTACCGACGGGGGACTCGCAGTTCGTGGCCTGCTTCCGCTGCAGGGCCTTCGGCGACTCCATGCCGACCCAGGGCTGCGAGAACGACTCCAGCAGCGCGGCGTCCGGCCGGCTGAGCGACAGGGTGACCGTCCGGTCGTCGGTGGCCGTGGCCTTCTCGATCGACTGCAGGGCGAGGTACCCGGTGCTGGATGCCGTGGCCGGGTCCTGCACGTGCTCGATGTTCGCCACGACGGCAGCGGCGTCGAACGGGGTGCCGTCGGTGAACGTCACGTCGTCCCGCAGGGTGAAGGTGAGGGTCTTGCCGTCATCGCTCGTCGACCACTTCGTGGCCAGCTCGGGCGTCGGCCGCCCGTCGTCGAGACCGACGAGTTCCTCGATGTACTGCGTCGCCAGGAGCGCCTGCGGGTAGTTGCCGCCGACGTGCGGGTCGAGGCAGGTCGGTTCCGCGTCGCCCGAGGCGTACGTCAGCGTGCCGCCACGGACCGGGGTGCTGCTGTCGCCGGGGCTGCCGCCGCCGGAGCAGGCGGCGACGGCCAGGAGGACCGTGGCCGCGCTGGCGACGCCGGTCACGATGCGCCGCAGCGCCGGGCTTTTCTGTACTGGGTCCAAGATCATGGCGCGACGAGTCTAGCGGTTTACTGGAGGGCATGGACCAGCCAACCCGCCGAGGCGGTCGACCGCGACGATCGAGCGCCGAGGTGCTCGCCGACGCCGCTGCCGAGCTCTTCCTCGAGCAGGGGTACGCGAAGACCACCGTGGACCACATCGCCGCCCGCGCCGGTGTCAGCCGCGCGACCTTCTTCAACTACTTCGCCGCGAAGTCCGACGTGATGTGGCTCGACCTCGACGCCGCGGTGGCCGAGTTCCCGCAGCACCTGGCGACCTCCGCCGAGACGAGCGCCGTCCGCGCCGTGGAGGACGCCCTGCTCGCCACCGCCCGCGCCCACGATCCGGACCGCGTGCCCTGGGCGATCAGTCAGGCCGAGGTGATGGACGTCGGTGCCGAACTCGTCGCGAGCGGTGCCACCCGGGTCACGGGGCAGCACCAGGCGATCGCGTCGTTCGTCGCCGGGCGGACCGGAGAGCACCCGGCGTCGCTCTGGCCGCAGACCGTGGCGGGCGCGATGCTCGGGGCGGCTGCCGCGGCCTTCGGGGTCTGGGTGACCGACGGGGTCGCGCGACGTCCACTCGTCGAGTACGTCGCCGCCGCGCTGACGCCGGTGGTGGCGGGGCTCGACGCGCGCTGACCCGGTCTCGCTCCGCTGGTAGGTTCTGGGTGCGCCGTCCGAGGGGGACGGCCGATGACTCCAGGGGGATCCGTGTCCGAGACACCCGAACAGCAGCCGTCCTCGTCCGGAACGGGTGGTCCGGACCCGGAGCGCCACGAGCCGGACGCCGCGCAGGCGCCGCGGTACCCGGCGCAGGCGCCGCAGGACGGCGGGCAGCCGCAGTACCCGGCGCAGGCGCCGCAGGACGGCGGTCAGCCGCAGTACCCGGCGCAGGCGCCGCAGGACGGCGGTCAGCAGACGCCGCAGTACCCCGCGCAGGCTCCTCAGCACCCGGCCGGCCAGCAGCAGCCCCAGCAGTTCGGCGGTCAGCCCCCGCAGTTCGGCGGTCAGCCGCCGCAGTACCCCGGCGCTCCGCAGGGCCAGCAGCCCTGGCAGGGTGCCGGCGCCCCGATGGTCCAGCCCGGGGGAGCCGCTGCGTACGGCGGCCGCCCGCAGCAGCCCCGGGGCCGTCGGGTCCTGGTGGCCGTCGTCGGCATCGTGGCGTTCCTCGTCGCCGGTGCCCTGGTCCGTTGGGGCCTGTCGTCGTTCGGCGGCCCGTCGAAGCAGGAGCTCGTCGACCAGGGCGTCGCGAAGATCACCGAGCAGACGACCTTCCCGAAGCAGGTCGACGAGATCACGACGTGGACCGGGGTGGACGCCGAGGACGAGGCGATCCACTACCGCTACAGCGTCGCCGCCGACCCGACCGCGATCTCCGAGCGGGCGATCCGCAGCTCCGTGCTGTCGAACCTCTGCTCGACGACGGCGACGCGGGACATCCTCGAGGAGGACATCGCGATGCGGTACTCGTACGTCTTCCCGGGCTCGACCAAGACCGTCGACCTCGAGTTCACCGACGCCGACTGCTGACGCCCCGGCCGCTCGAGTCGCCGCGGTCGCCCGGGGCGCTCAGGCGCGGAGCGTCCCGGCGCCTCCGGCGGCGACGTCCTCGACGGTCCCGTCCTTGACGACCTCGGGGATCTCGTTGCCCGTCGGCTTCAGGACCGCGGCACCCGGCACGGACAACGTGAGCACTGCCTCCTCGACGTACTGGCTGTCCTCGAGCGACTGTTCGATCTTCCGGAGCCGGCCGGCGACGTGTTCCTCGGTGTCGTTCCCGACCAGGTCGACCGCGGCGACCATGTACACGCGGGACGGGCCGACGAACTCCAGGTGCAGGTAGCTGACGCTCTCGACCTGCTCGCGGGCGAGCAGTTCGACGAGCACGGCGTTCTCGAGCTCGGGGGAGGTGCTCTCCCCGAGCAGGAACCGACGGTTGCGGTCGATGAGGACGACGGCGACGACCCCGAGCAGCAGGCCGACGGCGATCGACCCGATGGCGTCGAACACGGCGAGCCCGCTGACCTGGTGCAGGAAGACACCGAGGAACGCGATGACCAGGCCGACGAGCGCGGCGGCGTCCTCGGCGAAGACGGCCCGGAGCGTCGGGTTCGACGACTGCAGCACGTGCCGGAGGACCGGGACACGGCGCTTCGTCGCGGCACCGTGGGCCTGGCGGAACGCCTGCAGGAAGCTCGTCCCCTCGAGGAGGAACGACACCCCCAGGACGATGTAGTTGAGGACGACGTCCTCCGCCGGCCCGGTGTCCCCGAGCTCGGTGATGCCGTGGTAGATCGAGACGATCGCGCCCGCGGTGAACAGGCCGAACGCGGCGAACATCGACCAGATGTAGGTCTCCCGGCCGTAGCCGAGGGGGTGGCGCGCATCGCGCTTCCGGGCACCGCGTCGTTCGGCGATGAGCAGGAAGATCTCGTTCCCGGTGTCCGCCCACGAGTGCGCGGCCTCGGCGACCATCGACGCGGAGCCCGTCAGCATCGCGGCGACGGACTTGGCGATGGCGACGAGCAGGTTCGCGCCGAACGCGATGAGGACGGTGAGCAGGGACTCCGGCTTCGCTTTCGCGCTGCCGGCCGAGGCGTCCGGAACGGTCTCGGGGGTCTCGGATGACGACGACGAGGGCATCGCTCCAGCATGCTCCCGTCCGGTAGACTCGGGCGCACAGGCATCGATCCGGCCATCACCGGGGAGTCATCCGGAAGAACGCGGCACCCGTCGGGGGTCGTCAGTAGAACCGGACGGGTTCGGGACCGTCATCATCCCCGACGCAGAGTGGTCACGAACAGGCGGTCGCGCCGGTCCGAGGCAAGCGAGGTGGTACCGCGGAGCGCAGGCTCCGTCCTCGTGGTCCAGTTCCACCGACCTCCAGGAGCCATCCGGTGCGTTACCCCCTGAACCGCGAGTCCCCGAACGGCGACGTGTCCACGAGCGGTGCGGGCGTGAACCCGTCCCCGTCCTTCCCCGCGGTCGAGCGGGGGATCCTCGCCTTCTGGAAGGGCGACGACACGTTCCGCGCGTCCATCGCCGAGCGCGAGGGCTGTGACGAGTGGACCTTCTACGACGGCCCGCCGTTCGCGAACGGCCTGCCGCACTACGGGCACCTGCTGACCGGCTACGCCAAGGACGTCTTCCCGCGCTACCAGACCATGCGCGGCAAGCAGGTGCACCGTCGCTTCGGCTGGGACACCCACGGGCTGCCCGCTGAGCTCGAGGCGATGCGCCAGCTCGGCATCACCGAGAAGCACGAGATCGACGCCATGGGCATCGACGTCTTCAACGCGGCCGCTCGCCGGTCGGTGCTGCAGTACACCGACGAGTGGCAGCAGTACGTCACCCGGCAGGCGCGCTGGGTCGACTTCGAGGACGACTACAAGACGCTCGACGTCACCTACATGGAGAGCGTCCTGTGGGCGTGGAAGACCCTGTGGGACAAGGGCCTGGCGTACGAGGGCTTCCGGGTCCTGCCGTACTGCTGGAACGACCAGACGCCGCTGTCGAACCACGAGCTGCGCATGGACGACGACGTCTACAAGATGCGCCAGGACCAGTCCGTGACGGTCTCGTTCCCGCTCACCGGTGCACGTGCACAGGAACTCGGACTCGACGGCGTCCGTGCCCTCGCCTGGACCACGACCCCGTGGACGCTGCCGACGAACGCCGCGCTCGCGGTCGGTCCGGCGATCGCGTATGCGGTCCTGCCGGCCGGGCCGGGAGGCGCGGCTGACGGGTCCGACGCCGGTTCCGTCTCCTACCTGCTCGCGGCCGACACGGTCGCCGCGCACGCCAAGGACCTCGGGTACGCCTCAGCGGAGGAGGCCGTGGGCGCCGTCACGCGGACGATCGAGGGCCGGGAGCTCGACGGCGTCACCTACGAACGCCTGTTCGACTTCCTCGCGGAGACCGAGGGCATGGAGAACGCCTGGAAGGTCCTGGTCGCCGAGTACGTCGAGACCGGCGAGGGCACCGGCATCGTGCACCAGGCCCCGGCCTACGGTGCGGACGACCAGGAGGTCTGTGCGGCCGCCGGCATCCCCGTGGTGCTCTCGCTCGACGAGGGCGGTGTCTTCACGTCGCAGTTCCCGCTCGTCGCCGGACAGCTCTGGATGGACGCCAACAAGCCGCTGACGAAGGCCGTCCGCGACGCCGGCCGACTGCTCCGCCAGGCGTCCTACGAGCACAGCTACCCGCACTGCTGGCGCTGCCGCAAGCCCCTGATCTACAAGGCCGTCTCGTCGTGGTTCGTCCGGGTGACCGACCTCCGCGACCGCATGGGCGAGCTCAACCAGGACGTCAACTGGGTGCCGGACAACGTCAAGGACGGGCAGTTCGGCAAGTGGGTCGGCAACGCCATCGACTGGTCGGTGTCCCGCAACCGGTACTTCGGCACGCCGATCCCGGTGTGGCAGTCCGACGACCCCGAGTACCCGCGCACCGACGTGTACGGCTCGCTCGCGGACATCGAGCGCGACTTCGGGCGGCTGCCGCTGAACGCCGAGGGACAGGTGGACCTGCACCGTCCGTTCATCGACGACCTGACCCGTCCGAACCCGGACGACCCGACGGGTGCGTCCACCATGCGACGGATCACCGACGTGTTCGACGTCTGGTTCGACTCCGGGTCGATGCCCTACGCACAGGTGCACTACCCGTTCGAGAACGCCGAGTGGTTCGACGCACACAACCCGGCGGACTTCATCGTCGAGTACATTGGGCAGACCCGCGGCTGGTTCTACGTCATGCACGTGCTCTCCACCGCGCTGTTCGACCGGCCGGCGTACACGAACGTCATCAGCCACGGCATCGTCCTGGGCTCCGACGGCCAGAAGATGTCGAAGAGCCTGCGGAACTACCCGGACGTGTCCGAGGTCTTCGACCGCGACGGCGCCGACGCGATGCGCTGGTTCCTGATGTCCTCGTCGGTGATCCGCGGTGGCAACCTCGTGGTCACCGAAGAGGGCATCCGCCAGGGTGTCCGCGAGTTCCTGCTGCCGCTGTGGTCGACGTACTACTTCTTCACCCTGTACGCGAACGCGTCGGGGGAGTCGGGCTACCAGGCTGCCCGCAGCACCGCGAGCACCGACGTGCTCGACCGGTACCTCCTCGCGAAGACCCGCGTGCTCGTGGCCGACGTGACGACGCACCTCGACGCGCTCGACACCCCGCTCGCCGCGCAGGCGATCCGCGACTTCGCCGACGTGCTCACCAACTGGTACGTCCGCCGGTCGCGGGACAAGTTCTGGGCCGGTGCGGAGACCTCCGCGGAGGCCCGTGCCGCGTTCGACACGCTGTTCACGGTCCTCGAGACCCTCGCCCGGGTGGCGGCGCCGCTGGCACCGCTCGTGACCGAGGAGGTCTGGAAGGGCCTGACCGGTGACCGCAGCGTCCACCTGACCGACTGGCCGGACGCGTCCGAGTTCCCCGCGGACGACGCCCTCGTCGACGCGATGGACCGCGTGCGGGACGTCGCCTCGAAGGGGCTCGCGCTCCGCAAGTCGACCGGTAAGCGCGTCCGGCTGCCGCTCGCGACGCTGACGCTCGTCGTGCCGGACCCCGCATCGGTCGAGCCGTTCGCGGACATCCTGCGCGACGAGCTCAACGTCAAGCGGGTCGTGCTGGAGGCGCAGGCCGAGGAGTCCCTGGCGCAGTACGGCATCGAGCGGAAGCTCACCGTGAACGCCCGCGCCGCGGGCCCCCGCATCGGCAAGGCCGTGCAGCAGGTCATCCCGGCCGCGAAGAAGGGCGACTGGACCGCGACCGAGACCGGCGTCACCGTCGGTGGCATCGACCTGGTCGAGGGTGAGTTCACGCTCGACCTCACCGTGGCCGACACGTCGAAGGCCGTGGCGTTCCTGGACGGCGGCGGGTTCGTCGTCCTCGACACCGTCACCACGCCGGAGCTCGAGGCCGAGGGCATCGCCCGCGACGTCGTCCGTGCCGTGCAGCAGGCCCGTCGCGACGCCGGTCTCGATGTCGGCGACCGCATCGACCTGACGCTCCGTGCGGACGAGACGGCCGCTGCCGCGATCGGCGTGCACGAGACGCTCATCGCGAACGAGACCCTCGCCAGCGGAGTACAGGTCGTGCCGACGACGTTCGGCCAGGACGAGGACACCGTCGCGGTCGGCGACGGAGCGAAGGTGACCGTGGAGGTCCAGCGCGCATGAGCGACAGCAACGAGTACGACGCCCCGGCGGACGACGCGGACGGGATCGAGGCCGAGCCCGTCGAGATCCCCGTCGGCCCGACCGGTGACACTGCTCCCGGCGAGGAACTGCCGTACGGCGGGGACGACGACGAGGTCCGGCGGGTCGAGGCGGCGCTCATGGCCCGGATCGGTGAACAGTCGCCCGAGCACCGCCTGACCGCGACCCGACGTGCCGTCGAGCTCCTCGGCGACCCGCACCTGGCGTACCCGGTCATCCACATCACGGGGACGAACGGCAAGACGTCGACCGCCCGGATGACCGAGAGCATCGTCCGTGCCCACGGTCTGCGCACCGGGCTCATGACCAGCCCGCACCTGGTGTCGATCCGGGAGCGCATCGTCATCGACGGCGAGCCGATCGAGCCGAGCCGGTTCGTCGAGAACTGGGACGACATCACCCCGATCCTCGAGATGACCGATGCCGAGCTCACCGCCAAGGGCGAACTGCCGCTGACGTTCTTCGAGGCGCTGACCGTCCTGGCGCTGGCGTGCTTCGCCGAGGCGCCCGTCGACGTCGCCGTGATCGAGGTCGGCATGGGCGGCGAGTGGGACTCCACCAACGTGGTGCAGAGCCAGGTGCAGGTCTTCACCCCTATCGCCATCGACCACGCGAAGCAGCTCGGCAACACGGTCGCCGAGATCGCGCGCACGAAGTCCGGGATCATCAAGCCGTCCTCGTCCGTGGTCACGTCGGCCCAGGTGCCCGAGGCGCTCGCCGAACTCGAGCGGGCCGCCGAACTCACCGAGTCGACGCTGGCGGTCGAGGGAACCCGCTTCCGGGTGACCAGCGACACCCCGGCGGTCGGCGGGCAGCTGATCAGCGTGCAGGGCATCGCCGGGACCTACGACGACCTGTTCGTGCCGCTGTTCGGCGCCCACCAGGCGCACAACGCGGCGGTCGCGATCGCCGCGGTCGAGTCGTTCCTCGGCCGGGGCAGCCAGGCACTCGACGAGGACGTCCTCAGTGAGGGGTTGGCCAACGCGACGAGCCCTGGCCGGCTACAGCCGATCGCGACCGGTCCGACCGTCGTCGTCGACGCAGCGCACAACCCGCACGGCGCGAAGGCACTCGCCGACGCGTTGCCCGTGGCGTTCCCGTCCGGACACGTCGTCGGCGTCGTCGGGATCCTCCGCGACAAGGACGCCCGCGGGTTCGTCCGTGCCCTCAAGGACACCGTCGCGACCTTCGTCGTGACGCAGCCGCCGGGGGAGCGGGCACTCGACGCCGACGAGTTCGCCCGGCTCGTCGTCGACGAGGTCGGCAACGACCGGGTCGTCGTCGAACCGTCGCTCGCCGGCGCCCTGCAGGAGGCCCGTGACCTGGCCGACGACGCCGACGCCGAGGACGCGATGGTCCTGGTCGCTGGCTCGATCGTGATGGTGGGTGCCGTCATGGAGATGGTCCACCGCGAAGGCGGAACGAAGTGACGGACGCACCACGGGCCTCCCGTCCGCCCCGCACGCCCCGGATGCGACGTCCGCGTCGGGACCGCGGGGCACGCGAGAGCCTGCTGTCGATCACCCTCGTGCTCGAGGCGATCATGTTCTTCTTCCCGATGCTCGTCGTCTACGGCAAGCACACCCTGCCGGCCGGACTGGCCTTCGGCGGTGGCATCGCCGCGATCGTCATCCTGGCCCTGGCGTCCCGACTGACCGGCTCCCGTGCCGGTGTATGGTTCGGGTGGCTGCTGCAGGCGGCCATCCTCGCCACCGGGTTCATCGAGCCCTTCATGGTCGTGGTGGGCGTGGTGTTCCTGGCGCTGTGGGTGTTCTGCTTCGTCAAGGGCGGTCAGCTCGACCGTCAGAACGCCGCCCGCCGAGCCGCACTCGGCGAGGACTGACCCACCACCACCTCGAACCGCAGGGAGTCCCGCTGTGTCCGAACTCGAAGAGACCCTCGTCCTCGTCAAGCCCGACGGCGTCGCCCGCCAGCTCACCGGCGAGATCCTCCGCCGCATCGAGGCGAAGGGCTACGAGATCGTCGACCTGAAGATGCTGACCGCGCCGCGCGACCTGCTCGACAGCCACTACGAAGAGCACCAGGGCAAGCCGTTCTTCGAGCCGCTCGTCGAGTTCATGCAGTCCGGTCCGCTCGTCGCCGTGCGCGTCGCGGGCAACGGCGTCATCGCCGGGTTCCGCTCGCTCGCCGGGACCACCGACCCGACCTCGGCCGCACCCGGCACCATCCGTGGTGACCTGGGCCGCGACTGGGGCCTCAAGGTCCAGCAGAACCTGGTGCACGGCTCGGACTCGGCGGAGTCCGCTGCACGCGAACTCGGACTCTGGTTCGCCTGATCCGGTACGACGAAGGCCCCCGCACTCTCGAGTGCGGGGGCCTTCGTCGTCGTGCCGGCGACTACTCGCCGGAGCCGCCGTTCTGCTCCACGAAGGCGGCGAAGGCCTGGGCGTCGGACCAGGCGTTGGTGCCGGTGCCGTTGTACTGCTTGCCGTTCACGAGGACGGTGGGCGTCCCGGTCAGCTTCGGCAGGTCGGAGTTCGGCAGGGGCTCGGTGAGCGCACGGTTCGTGGCGTCGGCTACCCAGCCGGCGAACCGCTGGTCGGTGATGCAGGACTGCACCTGCGCGTTCGTCGCGCCGGCCTTCTCCGCGATGTCGGCGAGCTTGTCGTTCGTCAGACCGCGGGTGTTCTCCGACGGCTGGTTCTCGTAGAAGGCGCTGTTGACGTCGAGGAACGCGTCGGGATCGTAGTTCGCGACACAGGCGGCCGCGGCGGCCGAGCGGGTCGAGTACTTCGAGCCGAGCGAGGCGCGGTCGAGCAGGTTGAACGGGCGCACCTCGAGCGTGGCGGTGCCGTCCTGCACCCACTGCTTGATCTGGGACATGTTGCCCGTCTCGAACTGGTTGCAGATCGGGCACATGTAGTCCTCGTACACGGTGATGTTCGCGACCGAGTCGTCCTGCTTCGTGGCCGTCGGCTTCCCGCCCTCGGGGATGCCCTTCGTCTCGACCGGGACGATCTTGCCGTCCTGCCCCGTGAGCACGATGCCGTCGCTCGCCATGTTCTTCGGTCCGGGCCCGACGGGCTGGATCGAGTTCGCGACCACGAGCACGACGATCGCGACGACCGCGAGCGACGCCACGATGATGCCGCTGATCAGGAACGTCTTGTTCCGACGTCGGCGGGCCTGCTCCTTCTGGCGGGCCTCGCGGGCACGCTCACGCGCGGCGTTGCGGCGCGCCTTCTTGCTCTCGTTGTCGCTCATCGGGATCGAGCGTAACGGCTCCGACCGCCGGGACCGGGCCCCGGTGCTGGGAAGACCCCAGGAATCAGGTGACACGTCACCACTGGAGCTGGGTTGCGGGGGTCACAGGGTCGTGAGGACCGTCGGGAACTTCACGAGGATCACCACGACGATGAACAGGTAGTTCGCGAGCGGGAACGCCCAGCAGAAGGGCAGCAGCGCGCGTCCGACACGACGGGCGCCGTTGCCGAAGGGCAGGTTCCCCTTGGCGAGGTTCCAGATCGTGAAGATCCAGAACAGCGGGATCGTCATCGCCCAGACGAGCATGCACCAGAGGCAGAGGTAACCGATGAACCAGACGGTCTGCGTGAACAGCCAGGTCACGAAGACCCAGGCCAGGAACACGCCGGCGTTGAAGAGCGTCCAGAACCACTTCGTCCCGCGGAAGCCCGCAAGGAGCACCACGCCGACCGCGATCGGGGCGACGAACCCCATCATGCCGAGCAGTGGGTTCGGGAAGCCGAACAGGTGCCCCTGCCAGGTCGTCATCACGTTCGAGCAGTTGAGGAACGGACTGACGTCGCACGTCAGCACTTTCTCCGGGTTCTCGTACTTCGCGAACTCGTCCAGGACCAGACTGAAGGCCGCGTAGAGCCCGACCACGCCGGTGACGAGCAGCAGGATCGCGACGGCGACGGGGCGGCGGGGAGCGACAGGCGTGGAACTCACGGCGTCATCTTCGCACGGGGCTCCCGGCGTTCTCCGTGACCGCGTGCGATGATGGGGGAGTCACCCGGCCGATCCGGGCGACGACGAGAACTTGCCGGGCCACCGCCCGGACGTGATGGTGTTGTGACAGAGCACCGTGACCGGACGACGCGTCACCTCCGACGCCGAGCCGCCGTGAGCCGGGTGCCCACGACGACCGGGCGTGGACGAGACGCCGGATCGGTCACTGACAGCAGCGAGCGCGGGGGCGGAGTCGCCGCCCGCACCGATACGAGAGAATTCCCGCCACCCACCGGGTGCGTGCGGGGTCGAGGAGTGCACCAGTCCATGGTGGAGCAGAACGAGAACCAGAACCAGAACACCGACGACGCGCCGAAGCGCCGGACCCGCCTCTTCGGCGGCCGTCGCGCTCGGTCCGGCGGCCTGGAGGCGCCTGACCCGTCCGACACGTCGACCGACGCCGTCGAGACGGTCGGGTCCGACGAGCAGGTCGAGCCCGACCGGTCGTCCGACGTGGTCGAGGCGCTCGACGTCGCGGACACGGTCGACGCCTCCGACGGTGCCGACGTGAGCGACACCGCCGACGTCACCGACACGGCAGAGGCCGACGTCACCGACACGGCAGAGGCCGACGTGAGCGACACGACCGAGGTCGAGCAGTCGCCGGACCCGGAGACCGTCGAGGTCGTGGTCGACACCGCGACCGGCACGGTCTCCGTCGTGGTGGAACCCGCCTCGGGTGCGGGAACCGCGCCGGAGGACGTCAGCACCCTGACCGGTGACCTGCCGGCCGTCGGCCAGGGCGGGGTCGAGACGCAAGGCACGACGGACGCGAGCGATGTACCGGACGCGCGACGGGCCTCCCGTCCGGACGAGGCACCGGCACCGGCACCGGCACCGCCCGAGCCGTTCGTGCCGAAGGCCACGAGCACGCTCAGCCTGATCTTCCACGCCCCGGTGCTGCCGGAGCTGCCCGCCCGAACCGATCACGACCGTGACCGGAGCGACCGGTACGACCGTTCGGACCGAGCCGAGCGCTCGGGACGCGGCTCCCGCTCCGGCCGGAGCGACCGGTACGACCGTTCGGACCGGTACGACCGTTCCGACCGTGACGACCGCGACGACCGTCCGGAGCGCGACGAGCGCACCGACCGGGTCGACCGCCCCGACCGTTCCGACCGTTGGGACGACGAGGACCGCGACGAGCAGGGTGGCAGCCGCCGCCGCACCCGCCGCCGGGGGAGCAGCAGCGACCGTGAGCAGGCCGAACCGCGTCGCCGCGAGCCCGAGCTCATCACCGAGCCGCAGCGCATCAAGGGCTCCACGCGGCTCGAGGCCAAGAAGCAGCGCCGTCGTGACGGCCGTGACGCCGGACGTCGTCGCCAGGTCGTGACCGAGGACGAGTTCCTCGCGCGCCGCGAGAGCGTCGACCGCCAGATGATCGTGCGGTCGAGCTCCTCGACCATCGAGATCGGCGTGCTCGAGGACGGCGTCCTCGCCGAGCACTACGTCACGAAGTCGCAGAACGTCTCGCTCATCGGGAACGTCTACCTCGGCAAGGTGCAGAACGTCCTGCCGTCGATGGAGGCCGCGTTCGTCGACATCGGCCGCGGTCGCAACGCCGTCCTGTACGCCGGCGAGGTCGACTGGAACTCGGTCGACACCAGCCACGGTCGTCGCATCGAGGCTGCCCTCAAGCCGGGCGACAAGGTCCTCGTGCAGGTCACGAAGGACCCGGTCGGCCACAAGGGCGCGCGCCTCACCAGCCAGGTGTCCCTGCCGGGCCGCTACCTGGTCTACGTGCCCAACGGCTCGATGAACGGCATCTCCCGCAAGCTGCCGGACACCGAGCGTGCCCGTCTCAAGAAGATCCTCAAGGAGGTCCTCCCCGAGCACGCCGGCGTCATCGTGCGCACGGCCGCCGAGGGTGCCACCGAGGACCAGCTGACGCGCGACGTGCAGCGCCTCACCAGCCAGTGGGAGGCCATCGAGAAGAAGGTCCAGAGCGGCCAGGCGCCGGTCATGCTGCACTCCGAGCCGGACCTGCTGGTGAAGATCGTCCGCGACGTCTTCAACGAGGACTTCACGAAGCTCATCATCGACGGCGAGTCCGCTCGACAGACCATCGACGAGTACCTCAGTGCGGTCGCGCCGGACCTCAAGGACCGGGTCGAGCTCTACCAGGGCCCGGACTCGTTCGAGGAGCACCGGATCAACGAGCAGATCGAGAAGGCCCTGGACCGCAAGGTCTGGCTGCCCTCCGGTGGTTCGCTCGTGATCGACCGCACCGAGGCCATGACGGTCGTCGACGTCAACACCGGGAAGTTCGTCGGCTCCGGGGGCAACCTCGAGGAGACCGTCACGAAGAACAACCTCGAGGCCGCGGAAGAGCTCGTCCGCCAGCTCCGTCTGCGGGACATCGGCGGCATCATCGTCGTCGACTTCATCGACATGGTGCTCGAGGAGAACCGGGACCTCGTGCTCCGTCGCCTCATGGAGTGCCTGAGCCGCGACCGGACGAAGCACCAGGTGGCCGAGGTCACCTCGCTCGGCCTCGTGCAGATGACCCGCAAGAAGATCGGTGTCGGACTGCGCGAGTCGCTCGACGAGGTCAACGCGCAGGTCAACGACAACAACGCGGACCCGGGGCCGACCAAGGGCCGCCGCAAGGCCCGTGGCGGCAACGGCAACGGTGGAGGCACGAACGGCAACGCCGTCGTTGCCGAGTCGAAGTCGTCGCAGGCGCACCAGATCACCGACGACGTCAAGCACGCGTTGTCGCGGATCGCCGCGTCGACCATCCCGCACGAGCAGTCCGACGTGCCGGTCACCGGCGTCGCCGGTGCCGCGTCGCCGGTCACGGCGGCGTCGCCGACGTCGCCGGTCGCCCCCGCGGCCGAGGCGCCGAGTGAGCCCACCGGTGGCTCGAAGCGTCGTCGCCGCCGTGGCAGCCGGGCCGGTGACGCGCAGCAGGTGTCGAGCGACGCACAGCAGGTGTCGAGTGACGCGCAGCAGGCGTCGGGTGACGCGCAGCAGGGGTCTGCCGAGCAGCACACGTCGCTCGCGACGCCCGCCCCGGAGACGGTGCTCCCGGCGACGACGACGGGTGTCCACACGCGGTCCACGCGTGCGGAGTCGGCACCGGCGCAGCCGGCCGCGGCTGTCGCTGAGCAGCCAGCCGCCGAGGTCGCACCGAAGGAACGTCCCGCCGGTCGCCGTCGGGTCAGCTCGTCGGCCCCGGTGACGCCGGCCGACACCACCGTCGCCATCCTCGACATCCCGGTCGGCGTCGCCAAGCGCGAGCCGCGTCGGGTGAGCGAGGAAGCGGCGGAGTCCCTCCTCGACTCGGTGCTGCAGGCGCTGCCGGAGCCGAAGCAGCCCGGCCAGGGTCGTGCGCGTTCGCGTCGCGTGTCGTCGGGGAGCATCAGCGCCCCGGCGAACCCGACGGCCACCGAGGACGACGGCACCGTCATCCTCGGGCAGTGATGTGACGGACGAGCAGCGTCCGGCTGGTCGTGACCCGGTACCGGGTCACGACCAGCGCCGGACGGGCTGGGGAGCCGTGCCTCCGCCGGCGGCGCCCCCGCTGGGTCCGGTCGGTCCTGGTCGGGCCGGTTCGGGTCAGGCTGGTCCTGGTCCTGGTCCTGGTCCTGGTCGGGCCGGTCCTGGTCGGGCCGATGTGCCTGGCGCCACGTCCGTCCTCGCGCCCGGGGTCTCCATCGTCGCCACGACGGGCGCGGCCATCACCGTGGTCAGCGTCGTCCTGGTCGAGTTCCTGGCGGGCCTGATCGGGCTGCTCGGCACGAGCACGATCGTCGGCCCCTTCCGGAGCCACGGTGGGACGAGCCTGATCGAGGCCTTCGTGCAGAACGTCTTCGTCGCGCGTTCCCCGTTCGCCCTCGCGGCCTTCCTGGCGCTGGCCTTCCTGGCGCCGGTGGTGCCGCGTGCCCCGCTGCCCGTCGTGCTCCTGCGGACCGTCCTGGCGGGTGCTGCGGGCACCGTGGCACTCGCCCTGGTCGGCACCGTCACCGCGGTCCACGACGCCGTCCAGCAGGGGAGCGTGGGGCAGGGGCTCGGACG
Organism: Curtobacterium sp. MCPF17_001; assembly: GCF_003234615.1. Taxonomy (NCBI): domain Bacteria; kingdom Bacillati; phylum Actinomycetota; class Actinomycetes; order Micrococcales; family Microbacteriaceae; genus Curtobacterium; species Curtobacterium sp. MCPF17_001. The sequence continues at coordinate 43,664 of NZ_QKSL01000012.1, read as the reverse complement.
TCTGCTCGTCGACGTCGTCACCACGCCGTTGCAACTCGGGCTGCCGATGACCCTGATGCTGCTGGGGTCGGCGTCGGCCGCGTGGCTGTGGCTCGGCCGGCATCCGCGCTGACGTCCCGCGACACGCCCGTGTGTGCCCTCCCGGAGACGGATCCGGCCGACGTTCCCGATGCCGCGGTCAGCCCTGGTCGCGCGCCGTCTTCCGCTTGTCGCGCTGCGGCACACGCAGTCCGCTGGCGATGAGGCGCAGCACCAGCTCGCGCCCGGTCACCGGGGCGGCCCCGGAGGCCACGAGTTCGGCGTACCGGTCCTGCGGCACGTCGTAGTGGTCGTGGTCGAAGGCGCGCCGTGGGACCCCTGCCCGGTCGGCGAAGGCGTGCAGCTCGTCGTAGGATGAGTCACTGACCAGGTGTGACCAGAGCGTGTCGTGTGCGGGCCAGGCCGGGGGATCGATCAACACGGTCATCCCCCCATGGTACGTGTGTCGGCGTTTGACCCGCCTGGTCGGATCGAGTATTCTCGATCCCTGGTGTCAGCGGGCCGTTCTGCCTGCGTCGCCGATCGTCCCGGGGCAACCCAGGACGCTCGCGCAGAAGTGGGCACCCGAGACTTCCCTCAAGCAGAGTTACGTAAGGATTCCACGTGGTTTACGCAGTAGTGCGCGCCGGCGGCCGTCAGGAGAAGGTCGAGGTCGGCTCGATCATCACCATCGACCGCATCAAGGCCGACGACAATGGCAACATCGACCTCGCGCCGGTGCTCCTCGTGGACGGGGACAAGATCACCTCCGCCGCGTCCGAGCTCGCGAACGTGACGGTCACCGCCGAGGTCCTGGCCGACCTCCGCGGCCCGAAGGTCGTCATCCAGAAGTTCAAGAACAAGACCGGTTACAAGAAGCGCCAGGGCTTCCGCGCGGATCTCACGCGCGTCAAGGTCACCAAGATCGCATAAGGCGGGAGCAGAGACATGGCACACAAGAAGGGTGCGAGTTCCACTCGCAACGGTCGCGACTCGAACGCACAGCGCCTCGGCGTGAAGCGCTTCGGTGGCGAGGTCGTCAACGCCGGTGAGATCATCATCCGCCAGCGCGGCACGCACTTCCACCCGGGCGCCAACGTCGGCCGCGGTGGCGACGACACGCTGTTCGCCCTCTCGGCCGGTTCGGTCGAGTTCGGCACCAAGGGTGGCCGCAAGGTCATCAACATCGTCAACGCGTAGTCGCTGACGATCAGCTTCAGCGGGAGGGGCAGGCCGTGTGCCTGCCCCTCTTCTGCATTTCCCGAACACCTACAGGAGTGACCCCATGGCGACGTTCGTCGACCGCGTGACGCTGCACCTCACGGCAGGCAACGGCGGCAACGGCTGCGTGTCCGTCCGTCGCGAGAAGTTCAAGCCCCTCGCGGGCCCCGACGGCGGCAACGGCGGTGACGGCGGCGACATCGTCCTCGTCTCCGACCCGCAGGTCACCACCCTGCTCGGGTACCACCGCTCACCGCACCGATCCAGCCGCAACGGTCAGCCCGGCATGGGCGACCACCGCAGCGGGGTCAGCGGTGACACGCTCGAACTCCCTGTCCCCGTCGGCACGGTCGTGTACGACGAGAACGGCGACGTGCTCGCGGACCTCACCGAGCCGGGCATCCGCGTGGTCGTCGGCCCCGGCGGCCAGGGTGGCCTCGGCAACGCCGCGCTCGCCACCACCAAGCGCAAGGCCCCCGGCTTCGCGCTCCTCGGCACCGACGGGTGGAGCGGCGACGTCAGCCTCGAGCTGAAGACCATCGCGGACATCGCCCTGGTCGGGTACCCGAGCGCCGGCAAGTCGTCGTTGATCGCCGCGATCTCGGCCGCCAAGCCGAAGATCGCCGACTACCCGTTCACGACGCTGACCCCGAACCTCGGCGTCGTCGAGTCAGGCAGCACGCGCTTCACCGTCGCCGACGTCCCGGGTCTGATCGAGGGCGCGTCCGAGGGCAAGGGGCTCGGTCTCGAGTTCCTCCGTCACGTGGAGCGCTGCGAAGCCCTGCTGCACGTGATCGACTGCGCCACGCTCGACGTCGGCCGTGACCCGATCAGCGACCTCGACGTGATCCTCCGCGAACTCGAGCAGTACCCGGTCCCCGAGGGGCAGGTCCCGCTGCTCGACCGCCCCCAGCTCATCGCGCTCAACAAGATCGACGTGCCCGACGCCGCGGAACTCGCCGCGTTCGTGACCGCCGAGTTCGAGTCGCGCGGCTACCGCGTGTTCCCGATCTCCACCGCGTCGCACAAGGGCCTGCGTGAGCTCACCTTCGCCCTGGCCGACGTCGTCGAGCAGGCCCGTGCCGAGCGGGCCGCCGAGCCCGAGGTCGAGCGCATCGTGCTCCGTCCGAAGGCCGTCAACGAGAAGCCGTTCACGGTGCGTGCCGAGGGCGGCGAGGAGCACCGCTTCTACCGGGTCCGTGGCGCGAAGCCGGAGCGCTGGGTGCAGCAGACCGACTTCACCAACGAAGAGGCGATCGGCTATCTGGCCGACCGGCTCGCCAAGCTCGGGGTGGAGGACGGCCTGTTCAAGGCCGGAGCCGTCGCCGGGTCCACCGTGGTCATCGGTGGCGACGGCGGCATGATCTTCGACTGGGAGCCGACCCTGACCTCCACCGCGGAGCTCATCACCAGTGCTCGTGGGACGGACTCCCGGCTCGACCTCAACGCCCGACCGACGCGCAACGAGCGTCGATCGGACTACTTCGAGCGGATGGACGGCAAGGCCGCCGCACGTGCCGAGCTCGAGCAGGAGCGGATCGCCGGTCTGTGGGCGGACGACGACGACGCCGAGTCCGACCCGGTCGAGCCGGCGACGTCCGAGCGCGACTGAGCGCCGTGGTCGGACCGAACACCGTCGCGGAGCGCGCGGACATCCCGCGCGCCCGGCGGATCGTGGTCAAGGTCGGCTCGTCCTCGGTCAGCGGGGACAACGCGTCGCAGATCGGCCCGCTCGTCGACGCCCTGGTCGGCGCGTACCGCCGTGGGACCGAGGTCGTCCTGGTGTCCTCCGGCGCCATCGCCACCGGCTTCCCGTTCCTGGGGCTCGAGGGACGGCCGGAGGACCTCGCCACGCAGCAGGCCGCCGCCGCGACCGGGCAGGCGGTGCTGGTCTTCCGGTACCAGAAGGAACTCGACCGGCACGGGGTCACGGCGGCGCAGGTCCTGCTCACCGCGGGTGACCTGCAGAACCCGACGCACCGGGTGAACGCGCGGCGGGCGATGAACCGGCTGCTCGAACTCCGGGTGCTCCCGATCGTCAACGAGAACGACACGGTCGCCACCCACGAGATCCGGTTCGGCGACAACGACCGGCTCGCAGCGCTCGTCGCCCGGCAGGTCGAGGCGGACGCCCTGGTGCTGCTGTCCGACGTCGAGGCCCTGTACACGAAGCCGCCGGAGCAGCCGGGCGCCACCCGCATCGACGAGGTCCCGTTCGGCGACGAGCTCGCGGGTGTCACCTTCGGCTCGATCGGCGCAGCGGGGGTCGGTACCGGGGGAGCCGGCACGAAGGTCGCGGCCGCCCGCCTCGCGGCCGAGGCCGGCACGTCCGTGCTCGTCACGGCGACGGCCCTCGTCGAGCGCGCGCTCGGTGGAGAGCACGTCGGTACCTGGTTCCGGGCCGCACCACGCGCCTGACCGGGGCGACCTGTCGGACGGGAGGCACGCCTCCCGTCACAGAGGCGCGGCCGACTTAAGATCGGGTCATGTCCCTCACCGCTCCCGCGCAGGCCCAGGCGGGTACGCCGCTCGTCGACACGCTGACCGCCGCCCGCGCAGCCGCGACGGTGCTGGCGACCACGACGACGGCCGTCAAGGACGCCGCCCTGCGGGCGATCGCCCTCGGGCTGCGCGCCGCGACGGCCGAGATCGTCACCGCGAACCACGAGGACCTGATCGCGGGTCAGGACGGCGGACTGACCTCGGGCCTGCTGGACCGATTGCGTCTCGACGTCGACCGCGTGGACGCCCTGGCCGACGCGGTCGAGCACGTGGTGGGGCTGACCGACCCGGTGGGGGAGCACGTCCGCGGCTCGGTCCTGCCGAACGGGCTGCAGCTCGCGCAGGTGCGGGTGCCGTTCGGGGTGGTCGGCGCCATCTACGAGGCACGTCCGAACGTCACCGTCGACATCGCCGCCCTGGCGCTGAAGTCCGGCAACGCCGTGGTCCTCCGCGGCGGATCGGCGGCGCTCCGCACCAACGCCGTGCTCGTGCGGCGGATCCAGGACGCGATCGCCTCGGTCGGGCTGCCGCGCGAGCTCGTGCAGACGATCGATCCGCTCGGACGCGCCGGGGCGACCGGTCTCATGCGGGCCCGCGGCCTGGTCGACGTGCTCATCCCGCGCGGCAGCGCCTCCCTCATCCAGACCGTCGTCACCGAGTCGCAGGTGCCCGTCATCGAGACCGGCGCGGGGGTCGTGCACGTCTTCCTCGACGAGTCGGCACCGGTCGACCGTGCCGTGGACATCGTCCTCAACAGCAAGGTCCAGCGACCGAGCGTCTGCAACGCCCTCGAGACGCTGCTCGTGCACGAGCGGGCGGCCGAGCGGCTCCTGCCGGTGTTGGCCGACCGCCTCCGGGCCGCCGGCGTGACCCTGCGGGGCGACGATGCCACCCGGACCATCGTCCCCGGGGTGCTGCGTGCGACCGAGGCCGACTGGGCCACCGAGTCGATGGACCTCGATCTGTCGATCCGTGTCGTGCCGGACGTCGACGCCGCGATGGCGCACATCGCGCAGTGGTCCACCCACCACACCGAGTCGATCGTCACGAACGACGTCGACACGGCCGAGCACTTCCTGGCGGGCGTCGACTCGGCGGTCGTGATGGTGAACGCGTCGACGCGGTTCACGGACGGCGGGGAGTTCGGGTTCGGCGCCGAGGTCGGCATCTCCACGCAGAAGCTGCACGCGCGAGGCCCGATGGGGCTGCCTGAACTCACGAGCACCAAGTGGCTCGTGCGCGGGCAGGGACACATCCGCGGCTAGGATGGTCCGGAGTCTTCCTCGATCGATCGGAGCACTGCCAGATGTCACTCCTCGCTGAAGCCGCAGAACACGCGGCCGGCGTCCCCGCGATCGTCTTCCCGATCGTCGCGGCCTGCGTCTTCACCCTCCTCGGCTTCGTCACGTGGAGCTTCCGCGACGTCGCCTACCGCCACTCGCACAAGTTCCAGGCCACCCGGCAGCACGAGACCGGTGTGGACGAGTTCGGCCACTCCAAGATCTGATCCGCCACCCGATGCTCGAGAGCACGGGTCGGCCGCGCATCGGGGTGATGGGCGGGACGTTCGACCCCATCCACCACGGTCACCTCGTGGCGGCGTCCGAGGTCGCGATGCACTTCGACCTGGACGAGGTCGTGTTCGTCCCGACCGGCCAGCCGTACATGAAGTCCGACGTCACGGACGCCGAGCACCGGTACCTGATGACCGTGATCGCGACCGCGTCGAACCCGATGTTCACGGTCAGCCGCGTGGACATCGACCGGCCGGGCCCGACCTACACCGTCGACACCCTCCGCGACCTGCACGAGCAGCGGCCCGACGCCCAGCTCGTCTTCATCTCCGGGGCGGACGCCGTCCAGCAGATCGTCGACTGGAAAGACCACGACGGACTCTGGGACCTCGCACACTTCGTCGCCGTGACACGACCGGGCCACCAGCTGAGCATCACCGGACTCCCAGAACGGGACGTTAGTGTGCTCGAGGTCCCCGCGCTGGCGATCTCCTCGACCGACTGCCGTGACCGGGTGCGGAGCGGGTCCCCCGTCTGGTACCTCGTGCCCGACGGCGTCGTCCAGTACATCTCGAAGCACCATCTGTATCGGAGCGTTGCATGAGTCCGTCCGACGCGCAGCCGCCGCTGTCGCGGCGCCAGATGCGTGAGCGCGAGCGCGCCGCCTCTGGCGGTGCCCAGCCCGCGACGCCGCCGCCGACCGTCGCCGCCCCCGCAACACCGGAGGCCCGTCGTCGCCCCGGTTCGCACGTCGCCCCCGGTTCGGCCACGGCCAACCAGGCGGCACCGCGATCCGCGGGAGCCGCCACCGGTGTGTCCGACGTGCCCCCGGCCTCCGCGACCGAGATCGTCCCCGGCACCGGCGGGATGTCCCGCCGACAGCTGCGGCTGCTGCGCGAGGCGCAGCAGCAGGGCGGCCGTCCCGTCCCGCTGCAGAACCCGACTCCGCAGTCGTCCGACCGCACCGTGCAGGACGTCCTCGGCACGCTGACGGACCCCTCGTCCGTGCCCGCACCGGATGCCCAGGTGCCGCCGCTGTCGACTCCGGTCGAAGCCGCTGCCGCCGGCATCGGGGCGCAGTCCTCGCCGCTCGTGCCCCTCGGGTTCGACGCGCCGACGGACGAGCGGCCGGCTGACGACATCGACGACACTGACGCCGGGGCTGGGGCCGCGGCCGGGCTCGGCGCTGGGGCCGGGCTCGGGGCGACGGAGGTCGACGACGCTGACGCTGTCCAGGTCGATGGCTGGTCCGACGACGACGCCGTGCAGAGCCAGGCTGCCGAGGACGACGAGTCCTCGCACTGGCAGGACCCGAACCCGGAGCTCACGCACCTGGAACCGGCCGCTGTCGAGCAGGCCACCGCCGCCGACGGTTCGCCGGACGCCATCGAGCCCCTGGAAGAGGCGGCTGCGCACGGCGAGGAACCCCGCCAGCACCGCACGACCTGGGCGCCGCACGACGCCGACCCCGACGCGATCATGGCCGCGACCGACGACGTCGCCGCGCCCGCCACCGAGCTGCCCGCCGCGGCTCCCGGCGTGTTCCCGCTCGACCTGGACGACGACGACACGAACGAGGTCCCGGTCGTCGTGCCGGCAGACGCGCCCGTCTCGGCGCCGACGTCCGCCGCGCAGCCGGGATCGTCCCCGCGTCCGACGTCCTCGGATGCGCCGCGCGAGCCGAAGCCCGTCACCACGGCGTTCCAGCCTCCGGCCGGCCACTGGTCGACCTTCGCGCACGACTCGAACGACGCCGAGGTGCACGACGAGGAGACCGGCACCCGCCGGGTCGCCGAGTCGCACACGAACGCCCTCATCCTGCCGAACTCGGCGCTGGCCGACCCCACCGGTGCGCTCAACGCCACCGGCGAGGTCATCCTCACCGGTTCGATCGACCTGCCTTCCTCGCTGTCCTCGACCGGGTCGCACCGGCCGATCGACGGCGCGGAGGTCGACCGCCTCCTCGAGCAGCACGACGAGCAGCCGGACACGGATGCCAGTCCCGTCCGCGCGAGCCGTGCCGTGTCGAGCCACACGTCGACCCGCCAGGTCGTGCTCGCCGCCGCCAAGCCGAAGGACTCCAAGACGCCGGTCGTGCTGGCCGTCGCCGCGAGTGCCGTGGGTGTCGTCGCTGCCGGTGTCATCGTCGTCGCACTCGTCGCGACGAACTTCTTCGGCTCCTGAGCGAGCCTCGAACTCCGTGGGCATGGCCCGCGTCAGCGGTCTGACCTATGATCGTGACCCATCATGAACATCCGGACGCACGCGTCGGGATGACCACCGGAAGGAATCCGTGACCGCCTCCGCTCGCGCACTCGAACTGACGCAGATCGCCGCTCAAGCGGCCGACTCCAAGCAGGCCGAGGACATCGTCGCCCTCGACGTCACCCGACCACTCCAGCTCACCGACGTCTTCCTGCTCGCCACCGGCCGCAACGAGCGCAACGTGCTCGCCATCGCCGACGAGATCGAAGACCGCCTGCTCCAGGTCGGTGCCAAGCCGCTTCGTCGCGAAGGCCGGAGCGAAGGCCGCTGGGCTCTGATCGACTTCGGGGACATCGTCGTGCACGTGTTCCACGAGGAAGAGCGCCAGTACTACTCCCTCGAGCGCCTCTGGTCGGACTGCCCGGTCATCCCGCTGGAGCTGGCCGCCGATCAGTCGCAGGCTGCCGAACAGTCGGCCTGACGCCGGTCTCAGCGCGACGCGCCCGGGTGGCGGTGACGATTTCGTCACCCGGTGATCGCGTGGTGTACGCTGTACTGGTGCCTCCGGGGAACCGGGGGAACGAGAATCGGCCTCCGGGCCGTTTCGGTCTGGGTCTGTGGCGCAGCTGGTAGCGCACCTGCATGGCATGCAGGGGGTCAGGGGTTCGAGTCCCCTCAGATCCACCAGAAGCAAGGACATCACGAAGAAGCCCCGCCGCTCATGGAGCAGCGGGGCTTCTTCGTGTCTGGGCTTCTTCGTGCCTGGGCTTGCCTGTGCTCGCGGACCTGGGCTTGGGTGTCTGGGCTTGCGTGCCTGTGCTCGCCTGCCTGTACTTGCCTGTTCGGGCTTGCTGTCCCGTGCTTGCGGTTTTCGTGCCTACGGAGCCGGAGCCGGAGCCGGAGCCGGAGCCGGAGCCGGAGCCGGAGCCGGAGGCGGGCAGCCGGTCGCCGTCCGACTCGGTGCGTCCCGTCACCGGGCTGGCAACGAGACGCACCGAGTGATCCGCTGGTGACCGTCAGACGCGGCGCCGTGCGCGGGCAACCGCTCGGAGGCCGAGACCGGCCATCAGCAGGAGGAACGCGCTGATCGCGGCCGCAGCTGTCCCGACTGCTCCGGTGAAGGCGAGGGCGTGCCCGGTTGACCCGCCCGGATGCGCAGTCGCGTCAGCGTGGTCGTCCGGCCCGCTGCCCGTCGACCCGCTGCTCCCGGGCCCGCCGTCTCCGGACCCACCGTCTCCGGACCCACCGTCTCCGGACCCGCCGTTCCCGGGACCACCGTCTTCGGGACCGCCGCTCCCCGAGCCGCCGCCCGGCTCGGGAGACGATGACGGCAGGACGCCGGCATCGATGCGGTCGTTCCGTTCGACGCCCTCGAGCGCCCCGTCCGGGCCCGTCCGCCGGGTGATCGTGATCGGTGCTGTCCGTCCGTCCGCTGCGACGTCGGAGTCGCGGGCGTCGTCGTCACCGACCGAGAGGATCGTGAACGCGCGATCTGGCACCGGTGCGACGGACACGACGTAGTCGCCAGGGCGCAGGTCGTCCACGAGGTAGTGCCCCTCCTGGTCCGTTCGCGCGACCCGGTCGACCTCTCGCCCCCGGTCGTCGGTGCCGTGCAACCGCACTGGGACGTCCGGGATCCCGGGCTCATCCGGGTCCTGCAAGCCATTGCCGTCCGAGTCCGTCCAGACCAGGTCACCCACGGCGCCCGACACGACCCGGACGGTTGCGGGGTTCGACCGGACCGGCAGCGCGAGGTCGGCGGAGCGGACCCCGAAGCGGTTCGTGTACCGGTCACCGTCCCGCTGCCCGTGGGTCGCGATGGACACGCGGTGGGACACGGTCTCCCCGGGAGCGATCCCGTTCGGGTCGTCGATCCGGATGGCAGTGACGTCGGCGAGGGTGTCCGGACAGCCGGCGCCGCCGAACGCGGTCTCCGCGCACCACGTCGTCGAGCCGCCGGGCTGGTTCGACTCGTCCGCGGGGTCGAGCGACACCGCCTCCGGGTCGGCGGCGGTGTAGACGACGGACTCCGCCGAACCGGCATCGACGGGACGGGCCAGTTCGACTCCGCCGTGGAACGACGATCCGTCGCCGGCATGCGGGAGGACGTCGACGAGTTGGACGTCGCGGACGGGATCCGTGTCGGTGTTCGTCGTGTCGAGCGACCACACCAGGTCGTCTCCCGTGACGACGACGGGGGCCTCCGCCCGCTTCTCGACGCGCAGGCCACCACTCGTGACGACCTGCACGGCCCGCGCGGCGGACCGGTACTCGGACGGAGACCGGTCCGTCGGAGCCGAGACCTCGACCCGGTTCTCCAGCGGCCCCGCCGGAGCATCCCGTGCGACGACGGCGGTGTAGGTGATCGGCGCGATGCGGGTGTTCGGCGTCACGTCGTCGATCGCCCAGGTCAGTCGCTGGTGCTCGGTGCCGTCGTCGTCCCGGACCGTGTCGACCGCCGGCTCGACGGACGCGCTGCCCGGGCTGTACGCCATGTGTGCCGGGAGGACGTCACGGACCGTCACCAGTCGTGGTCGCCCCGTCGTGTTCCCGTTCGTGAGCGACGGCGTGAGGACGTAGTCCACGGCGTTGCCGGGCACCACGGGAACCGGTGTGTCCGTGTCGTCCGCCGTGGCGGTCGAGGAGCTGGCACGCGCCACGGTCTTCCCGATCCGGGCCAGGTCCTCGGTGACGAGCACGCTGTCGGACAACCCTCCCGCGCCGAGTTCGGGGTCGGAGCGGGTGTCGTGCACCCAGTCGGGGTGACGGTCGCTGAAGCGCACGTGCCCGAAGTCGTAGGCACGCGTCCCGTCTGCGACCTCGCGGACCGAGACGAACGAGGACAGCGCGGCAGTGGTGCCACCGACGACGTCACCGCGGGCACGGACGGCGCCGACGGCGTCGATCCCGCCCGGCACCTCCGCCGGGTCCGTGAACCAGGGACCGCGATCGTCGTCACACGTGGCCCGGCGCTGCCCGTCCTCCGGACCGTCCATGTCGTACGCGGCGTACTCGACCCGCGCCTCGCGCAGCCCGCTGGTCCGGGCCGACGTCCCCTGCACCCGCGTCAGACGCTGCGTGTGCCGGTCGAACGTGTCGCACAGCACGGTGTTCCGGAACGTGTCGAGTCCGGGGTTCGAGGCGCTCACGTCGCTGCGGAGCACCGACCCGGGCGTGCTCCACGGGTCACCCCGACGCGCCGAACCGTCGCCGGTCCGACCGCTGTCGTCCAGCACCCTGAGGAGACGCTTCCCCGCGGTCCCGACGGCGTCCGCCACGATGTTCCGTGTCGCTCGGTTGTCCGCCACGGGTTCGGCGTCCCCTGGGAAGTTCGGTGCCCCTGACGCCGCGTGCGTCACGACGTCGCGGAACGTGTTCACCGATCCGAGACTCGTGCCGGCGGGTGGGTTCGGCACCCAGAACGAGATGTAGCCCGAGACCACGAACCCGGGGGTGTTGCCGACGACGGGGCCGCCGAAGGCGTTCTGCGTCGGCATGCGTGACGCGTCGGTGACGGTCCCGGTGATCGTCACGGAGACGTCCTGACCGGCACCGGACTGCTCGCACGTGAACCGGCCGGAGTCGGCGACCGCCCGGGGGCCACCACCGCTCCCCGCCGGCAGCGAGGCGAACCGGGACGAGACGGACGGGTCGTTCGGACCGCACGGCGGAGCGTCCCCGTTCCAGAGCACCGCGCCGGACGGCAGGTCACCGCGGAGCTGCGAGACGTCGTCGGTGAACGTCATCCGCCCGTCACCTGGAGCGAACCCGAGCAGGCCCTGCCCGGGGACGACCGGCTGCCAGTCGACGGCGATCGGGAACACGAGTTGGAACCCACGTGTGCCGTCGGGTCCGGTGACGTCCGGGCGCAGCACGGAGCCGACGACCCGCTTGCTCAGGTTGTAGCGGGCCGCCGCCGAGACGGTGAGCCGCGGCGCGGTCGCCGAGACCGGTGTGTCCGCGTCGTCAGCGGTGGCGGTCCCCGTCACGATGACGGCGTCGCCGTCGTCGAGCCCGGCGGAGACGTCGAGGACGACGGGCACCGCGACCACCTGGCCTTCCGCCACGTCGCCGAGGACGCAGGTGAGGTCGCGGCCGTCGATGCCCGAGCCGGACGCCGAACAGCCTGCGGGCAGAGCCGCCCACGACGTCCCGGTCGGCGCGGTGACGGTGAAGCGTTGCCGATGGCCGACACCGCCGTTCGCGTTCACGGTCACCCGGTACGTGACCGAGTCGAGCGTGCGGACGACACCGTTCGCCGGCCCGCTGTCGCCGCCGGGTCGGTCATCGGGGCTGAACGGCCCCGCGCCGTCTGCCAGGACGTCGATCGCCAGCCCGACCTGCGGACGCCCGGCCGGACCCGGGGGAGCGGCGGTCGCTGGTGCGACCGTTCCGATCGCGATGCTGAGCAAGGCCGTCGACGCGACGGCGATGCGCGTGGTGATGCGGTGACGCATGAGGATCCTCCGATGGTCAGCCGTCCCCGTTCCCCGTCCCCGTCCGGGCGGTGGAGGTGGTGACGGCGCAGGGAACGTAACCAGACGGCACCCCGGTCACCCAGTACTCGGTATTCCGTACTCCACTGGCGCCTCGATCGCCGCCCGGACGCGGCGCCCCGCTACGCTGAGCGCATGAGCAGCGCTGCGCCCCGGTCCGGAACCCAGACGTCCATCGCCTCCGACGGGTACACCGCCGAGATCGCGAGCGTCGGAGCGACCCTGCGCGCACTGCGGCACGACGGCCGAGACCTCGTCACCACGTTCGACGCCGACGACGTCCGCCCGGTCTTCCGCGGCGCCGTGCTCGCCCCCTGGCCGAACCGCGTCGTCGACGGCCGGTACACCTTCGACGGGGTCGAGCAGGAACTCGCGCTGACCGAGCCGAAGCGCGCGCACGCCCTGCACGGTCTCGTGGCCTGGACGGACTTCGCCGTGCTCGACCAGGACGCCGACCGGGTCGTCCTCGCCACCACCGTGCAGCCCCAGGAGGGCTACCCCGCCCGCGTCGAGGTGCGGGTCGAGTACCGCCTGGACGCCGACGGTCTGCACACCACGATCACCGGGACGAACACCGGGGACGACCGGGCACCCTGGGGGACCGGTCCGCACCCGTACCTCGTCGCCGGCGCGGGCACGGTCGACGACTGGACGCTGACGCTCCCGGCAGCCGAGGTGCTCGAGGTCACCGAGGACCGCCTGATCCCGACCGAGCTGGTCCCCGTGCACGACGAGTTCGACCTCCGCCGGCCGACGGCGATCGGCGCCCGCTTCATCGACCACGCCTTCACCGGCTTCGACCGTGACGCCGAGGGCACCGCCACGATCACCGTCACCGCGGCCGACGGGCACGGCGTGCGGGTCGCCTTCGGCAGGGACTGCGGGTGGGTGCAGGTGCACACCGCTGACCACGTCGTCCCCGAGTACCACCGCTCCGGCCTCGCCGTCGAGCCGATGACCTGCGCCCCGAACGCCTTCAACGCCGACGCCTTCGCCGGTGACGTGGACGCCGGACTCGTCGTGCTCGAGCCCGGCGCCGCGCACGCTGCCGCGTGGACGATCTCGGCGGTCTGAGCGTCACGGTGGACCGTCCCGCGGGCGTACCGCGGATCGCGGTCCAGCGGCTCGCCGACGTCCGGGACCTCGGCGAACTCGCCCGTCACAGCACCGCCGACCTGGCCTGGCTGGACTCGGCGCTGCCGGTCGGCTCGCCCGCAGCGGCGGCCCGCCGTGCAGCGTGGTCGGTCCTCGCCGTCCCGGACGGCCCCTTCGCCGCCCGCCTCCGGCACGAGGACCGGATCGCCCACGTCACGGTGTCGGGGTCAGCCGCCCGGTGGTTCGGGTCCAGCCGGGTCGAGAGCCGCCCGGCCTTCGCCGTCCTCGACGAGCTGCTGCGCCGCACCCCGACGCTCGACGAGCCGTTGCCGGGGTGTGCGTTCGCCCTCGGCTGGGTGGGCTTCCTCGGTTACGAACTCGGTCGCGAGGTCGACGGACCCGACCGGACCGCTGACGGACACGCCGACGCCGACCTCCGGTTCGTCGACCGGGCCGTCCTGGTCCACGCGGACGGCTCCGCCTGGGCGATCGCGCTGGTGCACGACGACGCGCCGACTGCCTCGGACGCGAACCGGGCGTGGCTGGCGGAGGTGCGCGCGTCGACGACGCGAGACGACGTCACGGTGGCACGCCCGAGCCTCCCGGCCGGCGACACGGTCGTCGTCGGGCGCGTCCTGGAGGCCCGTGGTCGCGTCCGCCGCGTCGCCCACGAGCACGCGGTGGACGTGTGTCGACACGAAATCCGCGAGGGCAACGCGTTCCAGGTGTGCCTGACGACCGCCTTCTCGGTGCCGGACGCCCCGCCGAGCCGCGACGGCGACCGGTACCTGGCGGAGTACCGGCGCGTGCGCGAGGGGGACCCGGTCCCGTTCGGCGCCTACCTGCGCTGGGGCGACCTGCGGATCGCGAGCCGTTCGCCGGAGCGGTTCCTGCGGATCGACGCCGACGGGAGCGTGCTCGCCGAACCGATCAAGGGCACCCGTCCCCGTCACCCGGACCCGGTGGCGGACGCCGCGACACGCGCGGAGCTCTCCGACAGCGCGAAGGACCGCGCCGAGAACGTGATGATCGTCGACCTGCTGCGGAACGACCTGCTGCGGACGGCACGCCCGGGCACGGTGCGCGTGGAGCGGCTCTGCGACGTCGAGACCTACGCCAGCGTGCACCAGCTGGTGTCGACGGTCGCCGGGGTGCTGCCGGAGGGCGCCTCCCGGGCCGAGGTGGTGCGTGCCGCGTTCCCACCGGGGTCGATGACCGGCGCGCCGAAGCGCAGTGCGACGGCGATCGCGGACCGCCTCGAAGCGGCGCCGCGCGGGGTCTACTCGGGGGCGATCGGGTACTTCTCGGCGAGCGGAGCGGTCGATCTGTCGGTGGCGATCCGGACACTGGTGACGGTCCTGCACCGGGACGGCCGCGTGTGGTCCCGGTCCCTCGGGGCCGGCGGTGCGGTGACGTGGTCCTCCACGGCGGCGGACGAGGCGGACGAGGTCGAGACGAAGACCCTCTCGGTGCTCGGTGGGATCGGGGCAGTGGCACGCTGGTGATCGTCGGGCCCTGACCGCTCGAACAGGTGTTCGATCTGTTGTCCACCTGATGTCGGTGCCGGTTGACATGATCGAACACATGTTCGAATATGAGGGCATGCAGACGGCGGCGGCACTCCGGTCGCCCGATGAGCGTGGCGACCGCGGACGCGGGGACCGGGAGCACATCGGGCGGAACGGTGCTGCCCGGGCTTCCGACCACGTCGGTGCGGCTCGGGCTGCGCTCGACCGGATCACCGCACTGCGCTCCCGGGTCGCCGACATGGAAGCGACCCGCGTGGACACCGAGGGGCTGCCCACGGCCGATGCCCTCGCGCCGCTGTTGCCCGGCGGCGCCATCCGCGCCGGTGGCACGTACTCCGTGCCGGAGTCGGTGCTGCTCGCCCAGACCATGCTGCAGGCGGCCTCCGCGGCCGGATCCTGGTGCGCCGTGGTCGGGGTGCCGTCCTTCGGCGTCGAAGCCGCCGCCGCGGCCGGCATCGACCTGGAACGACTCGTTCTGGTGCCGGACCCGGGCGACCAGTGGCTCGCGGTCACCGCGGCGCTCGCCGACGTCGCGCAGATCGTCCTCACCCGGCCGCTCGGCCGCGTGGTGCCCGGTGACGTCGCCCGGCTCTCCGCACGCCTCCGCCAGCGCGGGGCAGCCCTCGTCGCACTCGGTTCCTGGCCCGGCGCGGACGTCACCCTGCGGGTCACCGAGTCGCACTGGAGCGGCATCGGCCAGGGACACGGGTACCTCACCGAACGCCGGGTGACCGTCACCGCCTCGGGTCGGGCCGGAGCAGTCCGGCCGACCAGCACCGAGCTGCTGTTGCCCGCGGCGGACGGGTCGGTGCGCGCGGCGGTCCCGGTGGCGGCCTCGGCCGGTGGGCGGGTCCTGCGTCCCGTGGCGGTGGCATCGTGAGCCCCCGCGGACGCCGGGCTCTGGCCGCCGGGCCGCGTGGTGGTGCCGTGCTGCCGAGTGTCGGGTCGTCCGGGGTGGGGCTGCCGGGTGCCGGAGCCGTCCGGGCCGACGCGCTCAGCCGTGGTGCCGGTCTGCCGGAGCCCCCGCCGACCCGGACGATCGTGCTCTGGTGCCCGGACTGGCCCGTCATCGCCGCTGCCCGGGCCGCGGGCACCCCGCCCGAGCAGCCGTTCGCCCTCATCGCGAAGGGTCTGGTCTTCGCGAGCTCCGCCTCGGCTCGACAGGTCGGCGTGGTGCGCGGACTGCGGGTCCGCGAAGCACAGGCGCGTTGCACCGACCTGGTCACGCAGCCCTACGACGACGCACTCGACCACCGGGCGTTCGAGCCCGTCATCCGCGCGATCGAAGCCGCCGCGCCCGGGGTGGAGGTCCTGCGCCCCGGGACGATCGCGCTGCGTGCCCGCGGTCCGGCGCGCTACCACGGCGGCGAGCGGGCGGCCGCGACGATCCTGGCGGGCATCGCCGCCGACCACGGCGCACCCGGCGTGCGTGCCGGTGTGGCGGACACCCCGTTCGCGGCGGAGCAGGCTGCCCGGGCACGGCCGACCCGGCCGGGGGAGCGCGTCCGGATGGTGCCGGTCGGTGGATCGGGCACGTTCCTCGCCCCGCTGCCGCTCGGGGTGCTCGGCGACCCCGACCTCGCGATGGTGCTCGGCCGCCTGGGCCTCACCACGCTCGGCGACTTCGCAGCCCTCACCGACGAACAGGTGCGCGACCGCTTCGGCGTGCCCGGGGCGTTCCTGCACCGGCTCGCCGGGGGTCGCGACCCGCGGGAGGTCTCCGCGCGGGACGTCCCACCCGACCTCGAGGTCCAGGCGTCCTTCGAGCCGCCGCTCGACCGTGCCGACCAGATCGCCTTCGCCTTCCGTCGTTCCGCCGACGAGTTCGCCGCCAAGCTCCGGGCGGCTGGGCTGGTGGCGACGACCATCCGCGTGGGCATCGTCGACGAACGGGACGTCCTGCTCGAACGGGTCTGGGCGCACCCGCGGTGGTTCGACGCCGCGGACGTGGTGGACCGGGTGCGCTGGCAGCTCGCCGGTGGGGTCGACCCGACCGGGCTCGAGGCTCCCGTGACCACGGTCGTGCTCGAACCGGTCGCGGTGGACGACCTGGCGAACCACGAGCGCGGGCTCTGGGGCTCCGGACCGGACGAGCGGGTCCACCACGGGCTGGCCCGGGTGCAGGGCATGGTCGGGCACGACGGGGTCGTCACGCCCCGGATCGGTGGCGGTCGCACCCTGGCCGAGCGCATCGTGCTCGTGCCGTGGGGCGACACGCCGATCGGTGGCGAGCGTGCCCTCGCGGTCGTGCGGGACCGTCCGTGGCCGGGGAAGCTCCCCGGGCCCCCGCCGGCGACGGTCCTCGAACGACCCCGGCCGGTGGACGTCGTCGCGGCGGACGGCGGATCCGTGGACGTCGACGACCGTGGCGCCCTGACCGGGGAACCCGAGGGGTTCCGCTCCGACGGCGACCGCGGGGGACGGTTCACCGCCGTCACGGCGTGGGCGGGACCCTGGCCGCTGGTCGTGCGCTGGTGGGAGTCCGGCGGGCGACGGCTGCACCGGTTGCAGCTCGTGGACGCCGACGGGCGTGCCTGGTACCTGGTCCTCGCCGACCACCGCTGGTGGGCAGAGGCGATCGCGACGTGAAGGACGGTTCCTGATGGGGTACAACAACCCGCCGATCCCGTGGTCGCAGTTCGAGCGCGCCCTCTCCGACAAGCGGAGCCCGGGCACGACCCCCGAGGGCGACGGTGGGGACAGCCCGGCCTGGTCGCGGAAGCGTGCGCCGTACCGACCGGTGGACCCCGCCGCGCCCGACGCGCCCCCGGCCGTCCCGTACGCCGAACTCCACGCGCACTCGACCTTCAGCTTCCTGGACGGCGCGAGCCCGCCCGAGCACCTGTTGGAAGAGGCTGCACGACTGGGCCTCCGTGGACTGGCGATCACGGACCACGACGGCTTCTACGGGGCCGCCCGGATGGCCGAGGTCGCCGAGACGTACCCGAGCATCACCACGGTCTACGGTGCCGAGCTGTCGCTCGGCCTCACCGAACCACAGAACGGCGTCCCCGACCCCGAGGGCTCGCACCTGCTGCTCCTGGCCGACGGGCAGGACGGGTACCACCGGATGGCCGGCGCGGTGACGGCCGCGCACCTCGCCGCGGGCTCCGAGAAAGGTCGGCCGCGGTACGACCTCGACGACCTCGCGGAACGCTCGGGCGGCCGGTGGCGGGTGCTCACCGGCTGTCGGAAGGGCAGCGTCCGTCAGGCCCTCGAACGCGGCGGTGAGAGCGCTGCCGAGCAGGCCCTCCGCGCACTGCTGGACCGGTTCGGCACCGGCAACGTGGTGGTGGAGCTCTCCGACCACGGTGACCCGCTCGACAGCGCCCGGAACGACGTCCTCGCCGTCCTCGCCGACCGGCACGCGCTGCCCGTCGTGGCGACCGGCAACGTGCACTACGCGACCCCGGACCGGTTCCCGGTCGCGACCGCCCTCGCCGCGGTCCGGGCCCGCCGCAGTCTCGACGAGATCGACGGGTGGTTGCCGGCGGCCGACACCGCGCACCTCCGTTCCGGTGCCGAGATGGCGCGGCGGTTCGCGCGGTGGCCCGGAGCGGTGGAGCGGAGTGTGGAGCTCGCCGACGAGCTCGGGTTCGCGCTGCGCACGGCGAAGCCCGGCTTGCCCGACCTGGACGTGCCGGACGGTCACACCCCGATGAGCTGGTTGCGAGACCTCACATGGCGCGGTGCGCGTCGGTTCTACCCCGGGGACGCCGACGGGGTGCACGCCCACAAGCGGGTGCGCATCGAACGCGAACTGTCCGTCATCGAGGACAAGGGGTTCCCCGGCTACTTCCTCATCGTCCGGGACATGGTGCAGTTCGCCCGGAGCCGGGGGATCCTCTGCCAGGGACGCGGGTCCGCGGCGAACTCGGCGGTCTGCTTCCTGCTCGAGATCACCGCGGTCGACTCGATCCGGTACGGCTTGCCGTTCGAGCGGTTCCTGTCGTCGATGCGCGACGAGGAACCCGACATCGACGTGGACTTCGACTCCGACCGGCGGGAAGAGGTGATCCAGTACGTCTACGACAAGTACGGCCGGTTCAACGCCGCACAGGTCGCGAACGTCATCACCTACCGGCCCAAGGGTGCCGTGCGGGACATGGCGAAGGCGCTCGGCCACAGCCCCGGCCAGCAGGACGCCTGGTCGAAGCAGGTCGAGCGGTGGGGCTCGGTCACCGAGAGCCAGGACCACGACATCCCGGAGCCCGTGGTCGACCTGGCGCAGCAGGTCCTCGGGTTCCCGCGGCACCTCGGCATCCACTCCGGCGGGATGGTCCTGACCGATCGGCCGGTGGGCGAGGTCGTGCCGATCGAGCACGCCCGGATGGACGGCCGGACCGTCCTGCAGTGGGACAAGGACGACTGCGCCTACATGGGGCTCGTGAAGTTCGACATGCTCGGGCTCGGCATGCTCGCCGCGCTGCAGTACTCGTTCGACCTGGCCGCGGACCACTGCGGGGAACGGTGGGACATGCACGCCATCCCGAAGGAGGAACAGGGGGTCTACGACCAGCTCTGCCGCGCGGACACGATCGGGGTCTTCCAGGTGGAGTCCCGCGCGCAGATGGGCACGCTGCCCCGGCTGCTGCCCCGACGGTTCTACGACCTGGTCATCGAGGTCGCCCTCGTCCGCCCCGGGCCGATCCAGGGCGGCGCGGTCCACCCGTACATCCGACGCCGCACCGGCGAGGAACCGGTCACCTACATGCACCCGGCCCTCGAACCCGTGCTGGAACGGACGCTCGGCGTGCCGCTGTTCCAGGAACAGCTCATGCAGATGGCGATCGCGGTGGGCAACTGCTCCGGGGACGACGCCGACCTGCTCCGCCGTGCGATGGGGTCCAAGCGTGGCCTCGAGAAGATCGACCGGCTTCGGGACAAGCTCTACCGGGGGATGGCGGAGAACGGCATCCTCGGCGAGGACGCCGATGCCATCTACGCCAAGATCCAGGCGTTCGCGAACTTCGGCTTCGCGGAGAGCCACTCGATCAGCTTCGCGCTCATCGTCTACGCCAGCGCGTGGATGCGCCTGCACTACCCGGGAGCGTTCCTGGCGGCGCTGCTCCGGGCGCAGCCGATGGGCTTCTACTCACCGCAGACCCTCGTCGCCGACGCCCGGCGGCACGGGGTCCGTGTGCTCCGGCCGGACATCCTGCGGTCCGAGGTCGACGCGACCCTCGAGCCGATCGACGACCCCGACGACCCCGACCACCCCGATCGCCCCGACCGTTCCGCCGGTCCCACGGGTCCCACGGGTTCCGCCGCTCACGCCGCCGGCGGTCTGGGGGACGCGTGCCTGGCGACGGAGCAACCGCCCGTGCTGCCCTTCGACCGGGACGCCGAGGACGACACCGCCGCCCACCGACGGGACGGCGCGTTCGCCGTGCGACTCGGGTTGGCCGAGGTCGCCTCGCTCGGCCGACGCAGCGCCGAGCGCATCGTCGCCGAACGGCGGGCGAACGGGTCCTTCACCGACATGTCCGACCTGGCCAGGCGGGTCGGCCTCACCACGGCACAGCTCGAGGCCCTCGCCGCCGCCGACGCGTTCGAATCCCTGGGCATCGACCGCCGGGCCGGCATGTGGTCCGCAGCGCAGGCGGCGGCCGAGCGGGCCGACCAGTTGCCGGACACCCAGGTCGTCGTGCAGCCGCCGCTGTTCGGGCAGATGACGAGCGGGGACGTCCTCATCGCGGACATGTGGTCGACGGGCATGTCGACCGACGACCACCCGATGGGCCACCTCCGTCCGGAGCTGTCCGATCGCGGGGTGCTCAGCGTCGAGGACACCCGGACGGCGGAGACCGGTCGGCGCGTCGAGGTCGGCGGCATCGTCACACACCGGCAGCGTCCGGCGACGGCGTCGGGTATCACGTTCCTCAACGTCGAGGACGAGTCCGGGCTGGTGAACGTCATCTGCAGCGTCGGCGTGTGGGGGCGGTACCGGCGGGTGGCCCGGGAGTCGCCGGCGGTCATCGTGCGGGGGATCCTGGAACGCTCGCCGGACGGCGTCGTGAACCTGGTCGCGGACCGGATCGAGCACCTGCCCCTCGCGGTCCGGACCCGGTCCCGGGACTTCCAGTGAGCGCGGCAGTTCCCGTGAGTCCAGGAGCACCCGTGAGCGCGGCCCTCCCCGGATCCGTCAGCGCGGAGGGTTCGGCGTGACCCGCACCTCAGGGACGCGGATGGTGACCTCGAGCCCGCCGGTCGGGACGTTGCGGAGGGTGGCCGAGCCCCCAGCCCGTTCGGCGACCGCGCGGACGATCGCGAGTCCGAGTCCGGAGCCGCCCGGCATCGGGATGCCGGGCACAGCGTCCGGGTCGCGTCGTGACGTGCGGGCCTCGTCGGGCCGGGTGAAACGGTCGAACGCGACCGGTACGAACGACTCGGGGACGCCGGGGCCGTCGTCGGTGATCTGCAACACACCCTCGCCGGGGGTGGTCCGCCAGGTGACGACGACGCTGCCGCCGCGGGGGAGTGCGGCGACCGCGTTGCCTGCGGTGTTCGTGACGAGTTGCGCCATCCCGCCGGTGTCGAGCCGGTACCGCGGTTCCACCGTGCCGCCGCCGATGCCGGGGCCCGAGCCACCGACCGCGACGGGCGGGTCGAGTTCGAAGTCGACCGTGACGTCCTTGGCGCTCGCGATGAGGCGGACGCGGTCGACGGCGGCCATGACCTCGTCGCCCAGGTCCGACCACGCGGTGGCCGTCTGCGGGGCGCCGTCCGCCGATCGGCGTTCCGACTCCTCGATGCGGGACAGGGTGAGCAGGTCGTTGGCGAGCCTCGAGAGCCGGGCGACGCTGTTCTTCGCGCGTTCGATGTGGGCGGCGAGGGCCTGGGCGTCGTCCCCGTCCAGGGACGCCAGGTCGAGCTGGGTGGTGAGGATCGCGAGCGGGGTGCGCAGCTCGTGGCTGGCGTCCGACACCATCTGGCGTTCCCGCTCGGTGGCCTGGCGGGTCCGCGCGAGGAAGGCGTTCAGGGTCGTGGCGAGGGACGCCAGCTCGTCCTGCGCGGGGCCGACCGGCAGCTCGGCGCGCTCCGGGGCGACGGAGAGCCGTTCGGCCTCACGACGCATCCGGTTGACGGGACGCAGCGCCGTGGTGGCCAGCACCCATGAGGCGACGCCGAAGGCCACCAGGATCGCCAGACCGGTGAAGGACAGCGTGGTGGTCAGGTCGTCGACGACGATCGCCTCGGCCTGCGAGTTGCGGGCGGCGACCACGGTCCAGCGTCCGGCCTGGTTCACCGGGTGTTCGACGACGACGCGGTACTCGGAGTCGCCGACGTCGATCACCGAGGTGCCGGCCGGGGTGGAGCGGAGACTGCCGAGCGCCTGTTCGAGGCGTCCGGGCATCGACGACAGGGTGATGTCGCCCGTGGGCGAGACCACCGCGACGAACTGCGCGTTGCCGGGCGGGGAGAGGTTCGGGTTGCTGTCGACCTCGAGCGTGGCGACGTACGGGTCGGTGTCGGCGTCGAGCAGGGTCTCGGTGGCCCGCGCGACGACGCTGACGACCTGCAGGCGCATCACGATCACGAGCAGCGCGATGACGACGGCCGCGATCACCGTCGAGCCGATGGTGATGCGGGCACGCAGCGAGAGCGATCGCAGCGTCCACCGGGTCCGCCGCGCGGGTGCTGCCCCGTCCGACCGCGTCACGCGGTCGTCACGCGCCGATGAGGTCGAGTCGGTAGCCGCGGCCACGGACCGTGCTGATGGCGACGGTCGCCTCCTGCGCGACGAGCTTCTTCCGCAGGTACGAGATGTACTGCTCGACGACGTTCGGGTCGACGTGCTGCGAGCCGTCCCAGACCTCTTCGAGGATCTTCGGGCGGTCGACGACCGTGCCGACCGAGCGGGCGAGCAGCCGCAGCAGCGCGAACTCGGTGGGGCTCATGGCGACGCGCTGGCCCTTGATGGACACGCGGCGTGCTTCGGAGTCGATCGAGACGTCGCCGACCTCGATGGTGCGGGGAGCACCGACCGGTTCACGGCGGCCGAGCGCACGGAGCCTGGCGGTGAGTTCGGCGAACGCGAACGGCTTGGTGAGGTAGTCGTCGGCGCCGGCGTCGAGTCCGAACACCCGGTCGTCGACCGCGTCGCGTGCGGTGACGAGGAGGATCCGGACCGGGTCCTCCCGTTCGCGGACGCGTCGAGCGAGCTCGAACCCGGACATCCCGGGCATCATCACGTCGACCACGGCGATGTCGTAGGCCTGCTCACCGAGGGCGATCAGCGCCTCCACGCCGTTCTCGACCGCGGTGACGCGGTACCCCTCGGCAGCGAGCCCGCGCTCCATGAGCGCGCGCATCTCGTCATCGTCCTCGACCACCAACAAGCGCATCTGGACCTCCCGCGACCATCGTGGCACCGAACGCCGTCCGGCGGGCGGATCGGCGTCCGGCACGCCTGAACACCGTCACAGCACGGAGGGTGTCCCGTTGCGCCCGGTGGACAGCTCGAGACCGACGGGTACTGGCCGGGACCATCGCCTTGCTATGCTCCGGCCCGGACGCTGTACCCGACAGACCGTCCTGTACTGGGGGGCACCATGCACGACCCGGACCATCCGGAGATCGTCCGCCTGCGCGCCGAGCTCGACTCCGCCCGGGAGGGCGTCGTCGGTCTCGGTCCGCTCGACGGACCACATCGCGACCGCGTCGTCGCCGACCTGCTCGCCGCCGTGCTGGACGGAGCGGGTCGCGCCGCGCGTGCAGCCGGCCGGGAGGCCGTGGTCGCCGAGATCCGTCGGTTCGCCGACGTCGAGGTGGTCACGTCCGACCCGTCGTGGCCAGCGGCGGGGGTGTGGGCGGACCTCCTCGAGGCGGCGCGCCAGGCCGCGTGCGGCACGGACGAACCCGTCCGCTGACCCGACGTCGGAGCAGACTGCTCAGTCGTCCTCGCCGAGCAGTTCCTCACGGACGCGCCGGACGTCCTCCAGCAGCGCTCCGATGAGCACCCAGTGCCGGGAGTTCGGCCGGACGACCGCGAGCGGCGCGGTCAGCGCGTGCTCGACCGCGGTCGCCTCCGGTCCTTCGGCGAGCTCGCCCGGCGTGAGTCGTGCCGACTCGACCTGCGCGCCGAGGCGGCGGACGTCGGAGCCGATGCGGGCGACCTCGGTGGCGATCCGCCCCACCATCGGGTCGGCACGGAGGTCCGGGGCGGTGTTGTCCCGGACGGCGCGTGTCATGCCCGTGACCCGGGTGACGAGGACGCGCAGGTGTTCGGCGACGGCGACGTCCCGCTCGAGGACGGTGTGGTGCCGACCGCCGCGGGGGTTCATGGCGAGCGAGTCGCGAGCCGAGGTCAGCGCGGCCTCCGTCCGGCCGTGCTGCTGCCGGAGCGCCCGGGCCTGCAGCAGGGCTGCGTCCCACTGCTCGTGGTCCCACCCCTCGGTCAGGCCGACGGCGATGCGTTCGAACGCGGCGGCGGTGTCGCGGGCGAGTCGTGCGACGGCCAGGTGTGCGGGTTCGAGGAGGACCGGCGGCACGATGACGGCGTTCACCACGAGCGCGACGACCGCGCCGATCACGGTCTCGAGGATGCGGTCGGCCGAGTAGTTCGGCGTGACGACCCCGGCGGTCAGCACGAGCATCCCGCTGATGCCGACCTGCGTCGCCGAGGTCGGGGTCAGGCGCAGTGCCCAGGCGAGCAGGATCGCCAGGACGACCACGAGCAGCACGATCCACACCGCGTCGCCGAGGAGCAGGTGCACCCCGGTCGCCAGGACCACGCCGAGCAGGACCCCGGCGCTGCGCTCCAGGCCCTTCATGAACGACTGGTTGATGCTCGGCTGCACGACGAGCAGGGCGGCGATCGCGGCGAAGGTCGGGAACGGTCCACGGATCAGGAGCTCGCACAGCAGCACCGCCGCGACCACCGCCACCGCGGTCTTCACGACCTGGAGGAACGGGGTGCGGCTGGAGCTGCGGAGGCGCCTGACCGGGTTCACCCCTCCACGCTAGCCAGGAGCCGCACGCCGAGCCGCTCGGCAACGCGCCGAATCCCCGCACACACGGTTGACTGTGGCCGTGTGGCCCAACCATGAGCGTGTCATCCCCGAGGCCTTCGCCGGGTCCGGGACGTCCGTCGTGGCCGCCCGTGCGCACTCGGTCGAACCCTCGGGCAACGGTTACCTCTACGGGTACGAGGTCGACACCCTCGACCGGAACGGCCAGCGGGCCACCGTCCTGACCTACGTCGACACCGGCGGCGCCCACGACCAGAAC
Source organism: Curtobacterium sp. MCPF17_001 (assembly GCF_003234615.1). Taxonomy (NCBI): domain Bacteria; kingdom Bacillati; phylum Actinomycetota; class Actinomycetes; order Micrococcales; family Microbacteriaceae; genus Curtobacterium; species Curtobacterium sp. MCPF17_001. The sequence goes on along the minus strand of NZ_QKSL01000012.1, from coordinate 18,851 downwards.
AGCGCGATCGTCACCGACCCCGCGACGGGGGAGCCGGTGTCGGTGTGGGCCTACCCGAACGACCCGGGCCTCCCGGTGCTGCCGCAGGTGACCTACCGGGACGCCGTCGCCGAACTCCTGACCACGCTCGGGATGCCGGTGACGGACCCGACCCTGACGGTGGCCGCCTACCGGCCCGGCAAGCGTGCCGTGGTCCGCGTCGACGCACCCGAGCGCACCCTCTTCATCAAGATCGTCCGGCCGCACCGGGTCGCACCGATCGTCCGCACCCACGAGCAGTTCGCGGCGGCCGGGCTCCCGGTGCCGCGCGTGCTGGCGAGCCGCGGTGACGGGCTGCTCGTCCTCGAGCTCGTCCGGGGTGTCCCGGCCGGCAGCCGGATCGTCGAGATCGCGGACGACCCGCGCTTCGTGGCGTCCCTCGCAGCGCTGACCGGCCGCATCGCCGCGGTACCGATGACGCAGCAGGCGCGTGCGGACGCGATGGACCACGCGGACTGGCACCGCCGTACCCTGACGACCGCGCTGCCCGGGGACGCCGAGGAGATCGACCGCCTGTACGACGCGATCGGGCGCCGGTCGATCGGCTGGAACGCCGCGCAGAAGCAGGTCGTGCACGGTGACCTGCACCTCGAGCAGGTCTTCGTCGACGAGGACGAGCCGTGGCGCATCTCCGGCCTGCTCGACATCGACACCGCCGGTTGGGGGTACCCGGTGCGGGACGTCGGCGCGGTCGTCGCGCACCTCGTCGTCACCGGGCTGTGGCACCGCTCCCGTGGTGACGTGGACCGCGGTGCCGCCGCCGAGCGCCTCGCGGACGCCGTCGCCCGGGACTGGGCCGCCCGGAACCCGCAGGAGGCCGAGCGCCTCGGGCCGGCGATCGGGGCACAACTCCTCGCGCACGCGGGCGGGCAGGCGACCACCGGGTCGGTGAACGGGATCGCGACGGCGGAGCAGCTGCTCGCGGCGACGCGGGCCGCCCTGGCGGAGCCGGCCCCGAGCCTCCCGTCCGGTGCCGGCCGGCCACGCTCCGCACCGCACCGCTGACGCCTGTCCCGTCCGCCCTGCCCGTGACGCCGTGTCCCGGTCGGGAGGCCCGCCACGCGCGGGGTGTGGAGAGTCGCCTCCGTCGGTTCCGGGGGAGTAAACTGACCGCGCACGCACGGCGTGCTCGCATGTCGCGTCGATCCCTGCCGCGACGACCGGTCCCTGGCCGGTGCGGGCCGCAGCCGCGTCGCCTGGTAGGTCAGACCTCCAGGACGTTCTCCGGGGGACCTCCTCCGGGATGGGTGGCGTGCGTGAGACGCCGCCGGACTCCCGCGCAGACCGTCACATCGGCCACCGGCCCGCACCTGGGCCCCCGATGCGTCCTGTCGGAACGTGCCGGCGTGCTGCGGGCCACGGCGGCCCGCGGTGGACACCGGTGCGACGGCCACGACACACGGCAGCCGCACCACACGACTTCCGCCCGTACCGGGTGGCTCGCCCCGACGAGGGCGGAACAGGAGGAGCCTTGGCTCGATCAGGTACCCGTCGCGCTGCCGGTGGCACGCGGACGGCTGCGCGCCGGACCCGGCCGCTCGACAACGACGGCCTCATCCCCGTTCTCGCCCGCGCCGTGCGCGAGGTCGAAGCCGCCGCGCAGCGGGGCCCCCTCAAGGCGACGAACCGCACGAAGTTCCAGGCTGTCGCCCTGCTCATGCGCGAGGAGCGTGCCCGCGTCAAGGCGGACGCGACCCTCACCGACTCGCAGCGTGCCGAGCAGCTGAAGCGCCTCGACGGGGTCGCCACGATCCTCGCGAAGACCGCTGCGCGGGACACCAGTGTCATCCAGCTCCTCACCGAGGAAGCCTCGGTCTCCGAGGCCACGCGCACGGTGAAGCGCGACATGATGATCGCCGCCGGCATCGAGCTGCAGCCCGAGGACCTGGTCATCGCAGCCGAACCGACCGCTGCGGTCGAGACGCCCGAGCGGTCCGTGGTGCCACAGTCCGTCGTGCAGCGGCAGCTCGCGAACCCGTTCCTGCCGCCCGACTTCGCGCTCGCCGACCAGCCCGTGGCGCACCCGCGTCGTCTGGCGAACTGGGAGCTCTTCGGTCCGCTGTTCAAGTCGTTCGAGTACGGCGCCGGCGGCGGAGTGGCCTCCATGCCGCTGCCCGAGCCCGCCACGCTGCACACCCCGGCCGGTGCCTCGCTGATGAAGCACCAGGCGGAGCTCGTCACCTCGGCGGCGCAGGGGCACCGCACCTTCCTGCTCGCCGACGAGCCGGGCCTCGGCAAGACCGCGGAGTCGCTGCTCGCTGCCGACGCCGCGAAGGCGTTCCCGCTGCTCGTCGTCGTCCCGAACGTCGTCAAGACGAACTGGGCTCGCGAGGCCGAGCGCTGGGTGCCGAACCACCGGGCCACGGTCATCCACGGGGACGGCCAGGACCTCGACGGGTTCGCCGACATCATCATCGTCAACTACGAGATCCTCGACCGGCACGTCGGTTGGCTCGGGACCTTCGGGTTCAAGGGCATGGTCGTCGACGAGGCCCACTTCATCAAGAACAAGGACTCGCAGCGCTCGAAGTTCGTGCTGCAGCTCGCCGAGAAGATCCGCGAGCGCACCGCGAACCCGCTGCTGATGGCCCTGACCGGGACGCCGCTCATCAACTCGGTCGAGGACTTCCGCACGATCTGGGAGTTCCTCGGCTGGATCGACGACAAGAAGCCCCGCGCGCAGCTCATGAACGAGCTCGAGGAGATCGGGTTGACCCCCGCCGACCAGGGCTTCTTCACCGAGGCGCGCAAGGCCGTGATCGACCTGGGCATCGTCCGTCGCCGCAAGGTCGACGTCGCCGCGGACATCCCGGCCCGCCGGATCGCCGACATCCCCGTCGAGCTCGACGGCGACGAGGGCCGTTCGATCCGCGACGCCGAGCGCGAGCTCACCGCGAAGCTGGTCAAGCGGTACCACCAGGCGCTCGCTGCCCGCACCGGCCAGGCGCCGGTCGACGGCATCGACGAGAAGCTCGTCCGCCAGGTCGCCCGCTGGGAGCTCGAGGACCAGGACGCCTCGTCCACCGGGGAGAACGTGTTCTCGATGGTGCGTCGCATCGGCCGTGCCAAGGCGCAGCTCGCGGCGGACTACGCGGCGCAGCTCGCCTCGAACGTCGGCAAGGTCGTGTTCTTCGCCAAGCACCTCGACGTGATGGACCAGGCGGAGGAGGTCTTCGCCCGCCGGCACCTGCGCACCGCGACGATCCGCGGCGACCAGACGCCCGCGCAGCGCACGGCCGAGATCGACTCGTTCGTGAACGACCCCGACGTGGCCGTCATCGTCTGCTCGCTCACCGCGGCGGGCGTCGGCCTCAACCTGCAGGTCGCCTCCAACGTCGTCCTCGCCGAACTGTCGTGGACGAGCGCCGAGCAGACGCAGGCGATCGACCGCGTGCACCGCATCGGTCAGGAAGAGCCGGTCACCGCGTGGCGCATCATCGCCGCGCAGACGATCGACACCAAGATCGCCGAGCTCATCGACTCGAAGGCCGGCCTCGCCGCCCGCGCGCTCGACGGGTCGGACGAAGAGGTCGTCGACTCCGGCGACATCCAGCTCGACGCGATGGCGGCGCTGCTGCTCGACGCGCTCTCGCGGTAGGGCGCGGCCGGCTGGCTGGCCGGCTGGCGCCGGCTGGCCGGCTGGCTGGCGCCGTTCGGCTGCGCACAACAGGAACCCGCTCGAACCACGGGAGACCGTGGTTCGAGCGGGTTCCTGTTGTGCGGGTCCGGCTTGCGCCGGGCGCCGGGGCCGGGCGCCGGGCGCCGCCGCGCGTCAGACGCGCGACTGCACCTCGGCCAGGGACGGGTTCGTCGCCGTGCTGCCATCGGGGAAGACCAGCGTCGGCACGGTCTGGTTGCCGCCGTTGACCTCGGCGACCAGCTCGGCCGTGCCGGGCGTGTTCTCGATGTCGACCTCGCGGAAGGGCACGCCCGCCTTGGTCATCTGGTTCTTCAGTCGGGCGCAGTAGCCGCACCAGGAAGTCGTGAACATGGTGACGCCGCCGGCCTCGGGCACGAACGCGTCACGGGTGATCGTCTCGCTCATGTGCTCACGGTAACCCCGGTTCCCGGGAGGCGCGTCCGACCCCGCCTCCGGCCCCGCGTCCGACCCCGCGTCCGACCCCGCCTCGGGCCCCGCCTCCGGCCGCGGCTCCCTGACGAGCGACGACGGCCCGCCGCCGACCCACCCGTGGCGAGGACCACGCCGCCACCCTGGTAGACAAGACCGTGTGAGCGACACCCACCTCGAGATCGAGCGCACCTACGACCTGCCCGACGGCGCCGCACTGCCCGACCTGGTCGGCGCCGGCGGGATCATGCAGACCGACGTCCAGGAACCCTTCGAGCTCGACGCCACCTACTGGGACACCCAGCGGTACGACCTCGTCGCCGCCCACGTCACCGTCCGACGGCGCACCGGCGGACACGACGCCGGCTGGCACATCAAGCGCGCCGAGTCCGACACCGTCCGCCACGAGCAGCACTTCCCGCTCACCGAGGACCCGGACACCGTGCCTGTCGACGTCCTCGCCGCACTCTTCACCGAACGCCGCGGCCGCGGACTCCACCCCGTCGTCCGCATCACCACCACCCGCACCGTCACCCGCCTGCTGGACGAGGACGGTGACCAGGTCGCCGAACTCGCCGACGACCAGGTCGTCGCCGAACGCCTCGACGACGACGCGCCGGCGGACCCGAACACCTGGCGGGAGGTCGAGGTCGAAGCCGTCGAGGGCGTCGACCCGCAGATCGCGCACGAACTCTTCGCCGCCCTGGACGGCCGGTTCGCCGCCGTCGGCGCCGGCCCCGCCGCCGTCGCGTCCAAGCTGGCACGCGGGCTGGCGGGGGCACCGGCACCGCGCCTCCAGACCGAGGAGAAGCCGCACAAGGGCACCGCGGCGCGCGCACTCACCAAGCGGCTGCGGAAGCTCCGCGGCACGCTGCTCCGACTGGAGGCCGGACTCCGGTCCGGCGCACCGACCGACCTGGCCGAGACGGCCGAGACCGCGCTCGGCATCGCCGCCGTCCTCGGGTCGTACCGGCCGGCCTTCGCCGACGGGGACGAGATCGACCGGGCCGCCGCCGCGGCCGACGTACTCGCAGCCGTCACGGCACGAGCCGCCCTCGCCGAGTACCTGGTCGACCGACTGCCGCACGCGTCGAGCCCGGCGCAGGAGGCGCTCGTCGACTCCATCACCCGCGAGCGCGTCCTCGCCGCCACTCGCCAGCGCCGCGACGACGCCACCCGCGAGGTCGTCCTGTCCCTGCACGAGGAGTCGTTCCTCGAACTGCTCGACGCCCTCGACGACGCCGTCGAGCGCCCCCGGCCGACGGCGTGGGCGCTGCGCGACCCGAAGCGGGTCGCGCAGGACGTCTCGGCGATCGAGAAGCCGCGTGTCCGCGACCTCGTCCGCGTCGCCGTCGGGGACGACCCCGCCGACGAGGCCGGCGACCGCGAGGCGACCCAGCGTGCCTGGCACGCGACGCTCCGCGCCCGGATGGCGATGGACGTCCTCGGCGACGACGCGTTCCCGCACGCGCTGTGGAAGCGCATCGGCACCGCGGCCGACGTACTCACCGAGCGGGTCCGGTCGCTGCACGCGCTCGAGCAGCTGCGCGTGCAGGCCGGCATCGCGGAACGGGCCGGCGAGGGCACCTTCGGGTACGGGGTCCTGGCGGGCGACCGGGTCCGCGTGGCCGAGGAGTCCTACGACGAGGCGGTGCACGCGCTCAACCGCGTGTGACGGCGGCGCCCGGAACCACGACGGCGCGCACCCTGCTCGGGTGCGCGCCGTCGTCGTCGGTCCGGACTCGGTCGGTGCTCCGGGTCAGCCCGCCGCGATCGGGTTCGCGCTCGCGGCTGCGGGGGAGACGTCGGCCAGTCCGAGCACGTCGAGCAGCCAGGCCAGCTCGGACGCACGCTCCTTCCACGAGTCGTACCGACCGCTGACACCACCGTGTCCGGCGGACATCTCGGTCTTCAGGAGCACCGGGGCGCCGACCTCGCGCAGCTTGGCAGTCCACTTCGCCGGCTCGACGTAGAGCACACGGGTGTCGTTGATCGAGGTCACGGCGAGGATGCGCGGGTACTGCACGTCGTCGCGGACGTTCTCGTACGGCGAGTACTCGCTCATGTAGCGGTAGACCTCGGGGTCGTGCAGTGGGTCGCCCCACTCGTCCCACTCGATGACGGTCAGCGGCAGGTCCGGGTCGAGGATGCTGGTCAGCGCGTCGACGAACGGCACCGCGGCGAGGATGCCCGCGAAGCGTTCGGGTGCCAGGTTCGCGACCGCGCCCATCAGCAGACCGCCGGCGCTGCCGCCCTCGGCCACCAGACGCTCGGGCGTGGTCCGGCCGCTGTCGATGAGGTGATCGGCGACGGCGACGAAGTCCGTGAACGTGTTCTTCTTCGTCAGGGTCTTGCCGTCCTCGTACCAGTGCCGGCCGAGCTCGCCGCCACCGCGGACGTGGGCGACGGCGAAGACGACCCCGCGGTCGAGCATCGACAGGCGCATCACACTGAAGCCCGGGTCGATCGAGTGCTCGTACGAGCCGTACCCGTACAGGTGCAGCGGGGCCGGGGTCTCCGCATCGACGGCGTCGCGGCGCCACACGAGCGAGATCGGGACCCGCGTGCCGTCGGACGCGGTCGCCCAGTCGCGCTCCTGCACGTAGTCGGCCGGGTCGTAGCCGCCCAGCACCGGCTGCCGCTTCAGCACGGTGACCTCGCCGGTCGCCAGGTCCAGGTCGCTGACCTCGGACGGGGTGACGAAGGACGTGTACCCGAGGCGGAGCGTCGGCTGGTCCCACTCGGGGTTGCCACCGAGGCCAGCCGAGAACAGCGCCTCGTCGAAGGGGACCTCGTGCGCGTCGCCGTAGCCGTCGCCCTCGATCGGGATGATCGCGATCCGGGGGAGCGCCTCGGACCGGTACTCGAGCGCCAGGTGTCCGGCGAAGGCGTCGACCGACTCGATGCGTCGCTCGGCGTGGTGCGCGACGACGACGCGGCGGTCGGACTCCGACGTCGGGTCGTCGGCGGGGACGTCCACCAGCTCGAAGTTCTCGGCGCCGTCGTTGTGCAGGACCAGCAGTCGGTCGCTGCCGCCGACGATCGCGTGCTCGATCTCGTACTCCACGCCCTCACGACGGGGCCACACCACACGGAACTCGCCGGTCGGGTCGGACGCGTCGAGGACGAGCGCCTCGGAGGTGATCTTCGAACCGAGCTCGATGACGATGTACTGCGACGAGCGGGTCACGCCCACGCCGACCCAGTAGCGGTCGTCCGGCTCCTCGAACACCACCACGTCCGCGTCCGCGGACGTACCGACGGTGTGCCGCCAGATGCGGTCCGGTCGCCACGAGTCGTCGACGGTCGGGTAGAAGACGTACCGGCCCGAGGGGTCGAACGTCGCGCCGGCTCCGGTGTTCGGTATCGTGTCGCCGAGGTCCTGTCCCGTCTCGAGGTCCCGGACCGCCAGGGTGTAGCGCTCGTCCCCCTCGACGTCGACGCCGTAGACCAGCCGGCGACCGTCGTCGCTGATGTCGTAGGTGCCGAGCGAGAAGAAGTCGTGCCCCTCGGCCAGGGCGTTGCCGTCCAGGACCACCTCTTCCCCGGGCAGGGTGCCGGCGCCCGTCGGCGAGTCCTCGGCTGCCGCCTCGAGCGACGGCGGGGTCCAGTCGTCGGGTCCGCTGATCGGAGCGCGGCACTGCACCCCGTACTGGCTGCCCTCGCTGGTCCGGGTGAAGTACCACCACTGGCCCATGCGGACGGGGACCGAGAGGTCGGTCTCCTGCACGCGGGTCTTGACCTCGTCGAAGAGCCGCTGACGGAGTCCGCTGAGGTGCTCGGTCTGCCCCTCGGTGTAGCGGTTCTCGGCTTCGAGGTACGCGATGGTGTCCGGGGACTCCTTGTCGCGCAGCCACTCGTAGTCGTCGACGAAGTCGATGCCGTGGTGGGTCCGCGTCCGGGGCCGCTTGGCGGCGGTCGGCGGGATGGTCACGTCGTGCTCGCTGGTCACCCGGCCCACCCTATTCGCTCGGCATGGAGGACCGACCCGGCCCCGCCGCTCCGCCCACCGCCTCGGCATCCACCGCCGAGCCCGCCGGCACGGCCGCCGAGGTCGACGGCACCACGGCCGCCCGGATGCGTTCCGCGAGCGCGTCGAGCTCCGCCAGCACGTCCGACGCCACCCAGGCCCGGCCCCGTCGCCGCTCGGTGACCGGCCGCAGCACGCCCGCGTCGACCAGGTCGTCGATCACCGCGTCCGTCCACGGCAGGTCCGGCGGCAGCGCGGCACTGATCGCCGCCTCGGTCAGGACCGGGTCCGCGAGCAGGACGCGGAGCACCGCGGAGTCGTGCGTCACCCGGGGTCCGCAGCTCGTGCTGTGCACCGCGGCGCGGTCGTGCTCGATCTCGTCGAGGCGGAGTGCCGCGTACTCGACCTCGTCACACACGGTGCCGATCGCCGCGGCGACCAGGGTCACGACACCGTCGACGTGCCCGTTCCGGTACCGGACGAGTTCGGCGAAGTACCCGGCCCGGTCCGCGACGAGTGCCGCGGCCACGGGGACAACGAGCGAGGACGTCAGACCGCGTCGTCGGAGCACGGCGTTGACGAGGGCGCGGCCGATCCGCCCGTTGCCGTCGATGAACGGGTGGATGGACTCGAACTGGGCGTGGGCGATCGCCGCCTGGACGATCGGGTCGAGTTCGTCCCGCGACAGGAAGGCGAACAGGTCGTCCATGGCCTCGGCGACGTCGTCGGCCGGCGGCGGGACGTACGCGGCGTCGCGCGGGGACGCTCCGCCACCGATCCAGTTCTGCACCTGCCGCCAGCGCCCGGCGACTGGGCCGTCGACGGGGTCGTCCCGCATGAGCACGGCGTGCGCGTCGAGCACCGAGCGCTCGGTGATGCCGCCCCGGCCGGCGTCGTCGATCATCGCCCTGAGGGCCGCGGTCGCGCCGACCATCGCCGTCGCGCTGCCGTTCGCGCGGATGCCGACGAGGGCTCGGGCGTAGTCGTCGAGCGTGGCGTGCTCGTCCTCGATCCGGGAGGACGAGACGGCCTCGGTCCGGGCGAGCAGCAGGTCGAAGGTCGCGGTGCGGTCACCGAGGCGTCGGTCGAGCTCCGTCAGGCGCTCGGTCACCCGCGACACGAAGTCCGCCGTGGTCGGGGGTGCGGTCCAGGTGCGGTGGGCGATGCGGGGCGGCAGCGAGCACCGGACCGAGCGGACCATGCGGTCGGCTCGGGGCGGTCGTCCACTGCTGCGCCACGGTCGGGTCGCGGTGCGGTGCGCCGGCCAGTCAGGCCGGGGCGACCGGGTGTCGTGGTGGTGCATCCTGCCTCCGCTCGTCGGGTCTCCAGAAGGTACCCACGAGCCGTCCTCCACTGCGAAGAACCCGTATGTCGTGTACGAAGACCGAGGCGCCCGCCGATGTGATCGGTACCGTTGTGGAATGACTGACAACTCGTTCGTGATCACCGGTGCCCACGTCGTCCCCGTCGACGGGGCGGAGTTCGACGGGGGAGCGGTCGTCGTCCAGGACGGCCGGATCACGGCCGTCGGACCCGACGTGACGCCTCCCGACGGCCTGCCCGTGATCGACGCCGCCGGCGCCTGGCTGCTGCCCGGCTTCGTCGAGGCCCACGGCCACGTCGGCATCCACGAAGAGGCGAACGGCTCGGCCGGCAACGACACCAACGAGATGACCGGCCCGAATATGGCCGCTGTCCGCGCGATCGACGCGGTCGACATCGACGACGAGGGGTTCCGCGACGCCCTCTCCGGCGGCATCACGAGCATCGTGGTGAAGCCCGGCTCCGGCAACCCCATCGGTGGGCAGACGGTCGCGATCAAGACCTGGGGTGGCCGGACCATCGACGAGCAGCTCATCTCCGACGCGGTGAGCATCAAGAGCGCCCTCGGCGAGAACCCGAAGCGGGTCTACGGCGAGAAGGGGCAGACCCCCTCCACCCGCCTCGGCGTCGCGAAGGTGATCCGCGAGGCGTTCGTCGCCGCACAGGACTACCGGGCCGCCCGTGACGCCGCCGCACGGAAGGACGAGCCGTTCACTCGTGACCTCACGAAGGAGGCCCTGGTCCGCGTCCTCGACGGCGAACTCGCCTGGGACCAGCACACCCATCGCCACGACGACATCGCCACCGCCGTCCGTCTCGCCGAGGAGTTCGGCTACCGCCTGGTCGTCAACCACGGCACCGAGGCCCACAAGATCGCCGACCTGCTCGCCGAGAAGGGCATCCCGGTGATCTACGGACCGCTGTTCACCAGTCGTTCCAAGGTCGAGCTGCGCGACCGCGGCATCCCGAACCTCACCACGATCGCGGCGGCCGGTGTCCGCGTCGCGATCACCACCGACGCGCCCGTCGTCCCGATCAACATGCTCGTCACCCAGGCGACGATGGCGGTGCGCGACGGCCTGCCGCGACAGACCGCGCTCGAAGCGATCACCTCGGCCCCGGCCGACATCCTCGGCTTCGGGGACCGGGTCGGGCGCATCGCCGAGGGGCTCGACGCCGACCTGGTCCTCTGGGACGGCGACCCGCTCGACGCCACCAGCCGCGCCCAGCGCGTCTGGATCGAGGGCGAGCAGGTCTTCGCCTACGTCGACGGACAGGGCGTGACGACACCGCGCTGGTGACCAGCCCGGTGTCGGTGACCGGTTGACGGACGGGAGGCTCGGGGCGGCGCCGCACCGAGCCTCCCGTCCGTCGTCGGGTCCGGCCGGTTCAGTCCTGACGCGACAGGAGGAAGTCGTTGATGCGCTCCGTCATCCCGAGGTCCATCTCCTGCGGCACGCCGTTGACCGTGTGGATCGGAGCGGCCTGCCGGATGCTCGACACCAGCCACAGCGCGTCCGCGGCCCGCAGGTCGTCGAGCGTGACGAGTTCGTAGGCGGTCTCGATGCCCTCCTGCTCGGCGAAGCGGAAGACGTCGGCCTGCGTGGTGCCGTCCAGGATCCCGATGTCGGTCCGTGGGGTGACGAGGCGGCCACCGACCGCCATGACCAGGTTCGCGCGGGTGCCCTCGAGGACGTAGCCGTCGGTCGAGACGAAGAGCGCGTCGTCGGCACCACGGCGGACGGCCTCGCGGAGGGCGGCCATGTTGATCGCGTACGACAGCGTCTTCGCGCCCTGCAGCAGCCAGGGCGACGTCCGCACGACGTCGTGCCGGTAGCCACGGTCCAGGGTGACGACCCCGATGCCCTCGGTGCGGTCGCGGGTCTGGTCGGCGGAGGGGGCCGAGTAGACCCAGCCGGTCGGACGGCCGAGGCCCTCGACCCCGCGCGTCAGGACGGTCTTCGCGTACGCCTCGCGCACCGGGTCCAGCCGTGCACAGACCGCTTCGATCGCCTGTCGCCAGGCATCGAGGTCCGGCTCCGGCAGGTCGAGCTTGGCGGCGGACCGACCGAAGCGGGCGAGGTGCGCCTCGAGTGCCTGCGGACGCCCGTCGATGACCGTGATCGTCTCGAACACACCGTCACCCCGGGTCAGGCCGAGGTCCATCACCTGGATGTGCTCCTCGAGCGGCTTCACCCACGTGAAGGCCTCTGCCTCCGGGTCGTGCGGCGCGGCAGCGCGGGAGGGCTGGTTCAGGACGGCGAGGACGGTGTCGGTCATGCCCCCATCCAACCCCAGGTGGTTGTCAGCGACCACCGGGCAGTGCGTCCATGAGCTTCCACACGGCCTCGGTGAGTTCCGGGTGCTGGAGCGCGATGCGGCGGAGGCGGTGGTACTCCTCGCCGTGCTCGGTGCCGTGCCCGGAGGCCGGGTGCGACGACCACTGTGCGCTGCGCTGGCCGATGCGGACGTCGAGCTCCATCGCCTCGGCCCGGAGGATCAGCACGACCTGCTCGTCGACGCTCGGCAGCGTGTGCATGAAGTCCCAGGGATCGTCGCCCTGCCGACACCGGTGTTCGACGATGACCGAGATCTCCTCGGCGGCTTCGGCGCGCAGCACCTCGAGGCTGCGCCCCGTCCTGCGAGACTCAGCCATGACGCCCCCACAGCACGCCTGCCATGCAACGAGCGTACGTCATCCGATCGGTCACACTGGACACATGACCGAGCGCGACGAGAGCAAGTCCCAGCACCCGGCCGTCGTCGTCGTGTACCTCCTGCGGGACAGTGCGGACGGGCCGGAGGTGCTGCTCGGCGAGAAGCGGCGGGGCCTCGGCACCGGGCGCGTGGTCGGGCCGGGCGGCAAGCGCGAGGGTGTCGAGACAGCGGTCGAGACCGCCGTGCGCGAGGTGGCGGAGGAGGTGGGCCTCCGCATCGACCCGGCCGACCTGGAGGCCCGTGGCACGTTGGACTACCGGTTCCCGTTCCGCCCGTCCTGGTCCCAGGTCTCGGACGTCTTCGTCTGCCGCCGCTGGCAAGGCGACCCGTCGGGTGGTGACGAGCTGGAGCCCCGCTGGGTGCCGGTGGACGCCGTGCCGTACGACGCGATGTGGGACGACGCGCGCTACTGGCTGCCCGGGGTCCTGGCTGGCGGGCAGGTCGGTGCGCGGGTGGTGTTCGCGGAGGACAACGCCTCGGTCGCCGGGTTCACCGGGACGGGGATCGGCGAACCGGCCTGATCGCTGCCCGGCACGGCCGTCCTGACGCTCTGACCGCCGGCGCTCGTCAGCGTGCGCGCTGCGTCGGGGTGTTGCCGGTGCGCGCGGCTTCGGCCTCGGCCATCACGTCCGCGTCCCCGCTCTGTCCGCCGAGCGGCCGGACGAAGAAGTCGACGACGCCGAACGCGATCGCGGCGACGAGCGCGAACATCGCCCAGCCGTCCCAGAGCCCGGCGACGCTGCGGCCACCGCTCGGCGCGAGCACGATGCTCGTGACGTAGGACAGCGCCGCGATGACGAGGAAGACGACGACGATCGTCATGAGGAGGCGGTGCCAGGCGGTTCGGGTCATGATCGGATCAGGATAGCCCTCGCTCGGACGCTCATCGACGTGGGTTCAGCGGCTCGTTCTCGAGCCCGTCGCGTCCGCCGGTGAAGACGTCACCGGCGGCGCGCTCGTCCTCCCAGTCGTCGTCGCGCAGGACCTGCAGCGTGCCGGTCTCGGTCGAGATGAGACCGTTCCGCTCGAGTTCGGCGTCCCGCTCACGGCCCAGGAACTCGCGGTTCGCGGTGTTCGCGTCCTGGAACATCGTGGTCCGGCCGGTGACGATCGCGCGGATCCGGCGGCGTTCCCACCACTTCTTGCCGAGGAACATCAGGACGAGCCCGGCGGCGGCGTAGCAGCCCATCGTGACCAGGCCGCGCTCCGGGCCCGGGCCGACGCCGTAGAGCTGGTGCTTGATCATGTCGACCATGCTCGAACCGACCACGACGTTGTTGAGCCACGCGAACGGCTCCGGCATGAACCACTTCGGGTAGGCACCACCGGACGACGGCATCGACAGGAAGACGAAGCAGATCATGGCCGGCGCGGCGATGAACCGTCCGACGAAGTAGCTCAGGCCGTTCACCGCCAGCCCGATCGCCACGATCCAACCCCAGGCGATGAGGACGAGCGGGATGAAGTGCCCGTGGATCGCGCCGACGACGGGGCCGGCGAGGGTGTTCGTGATGAGCGAGATGACCAGACCACCGGTGACGATGACCGTCATGCGCGTCCGGTGGCGCAGGGGGCCGCCCATGATGCCGATGAACATCGCGACCATGTAGCCGCCGATGCACCACGCCAGCATCACGTACATCGCGACCGTGCCGTACTCGTCGTAGGCCGGCAGGGGAGCGAGCTCGGTCACCCGGGGAGCGGCCAGTCCCGCGCCGGTCAGCACCGCGGTCAGTGTGGCGGGCACCAGGCTCGCGACCTGGAACTGGTGCGCGCTGGCCTTGAACAGCTCGTTGGCCGACGGGTCGTAGGCCACCGCGATCGTCCCCGCGACGACGTCGCGCTTCGCGCCGGCGAGTGAGTCGTAGGACGAGAAGAGGTACTCGCCGGGGAGGGCCTTCTGCACGGCCCCGATGAGCGTCTGGTCGCTGCCGACGATGCCGATCGGGACGTCGTGCGGATGCGGGGCGTGGAAGGCGAACACGTAGCAGAGGCAGAACCCGACGATGAAGAACAGCGGCATCCACAGCTGGAGCCCGATGAGCTGCAGCGACGGGTGCAACGTGGCGTACCAACGGCGGTAGCGGCCGATGTGTTGCTTCGGTGGCGGAGTGGGGCGCGCCTCCCGGCCGGGGCGGTGGACCGGCCGTGACCGCTCGTGCGCGACCCGCGCTGTGTCGTCGGCGCTGCGCGTCGGGAGGTCGTTGTTCCTGCGTGCTTCGTTCCGCGGCGTGCTCACTCGGCGGTGCGCTCCTGTCCTGTCGTCTGGCGTTCCAGGGTACGCCCGGGCGCCAGGGTTCGGGCAGGTCAGGAACGGCTGCGGGACGCCTGCGCCGAGTCCATCGCGAGCTCTTCGGCGTCGAGCGTCACGAGCACGCGGCGCATGACCTCCTCGTCGAGGTTGCCCTTCTCGCGTTCCTCGAGGACGATCTCGCGTCGGCGGTCGAGCAGCTCGCGGCGGATGTCCTGGATCTGCGCGCCGCGGAGGCGCATCGCGATGTTGCGATCGTCGGACTCCTCTTCCTCGGCGTCCTGGCGGAACGTCTCGGCCTGGCGTTCGAGCCGCGCCTTGAGTCGCGAGACCACCGAGTCGACGGCCTCTGAGCCGTACCGCGACCCCCACGCCGGCCGACGTCGGTCGAGCAGCTCGATCGCGGCGACGGTGGTCCGCTGGTTGAGCAGCATCTCGCTGCGGCGGTCCTTGTCGTCCTCGGCAGGGTCCTGCACCCTGAGTGCGCGGATCACGAACGGCAGGGTCAGCCCCTGCAGCAGGAGGGTGCCGACGGTGACGATGAACGCGATCACGAAGATCGTGTCCTGCGCCGGGATCTGCGTGGGGCTCGCGACGACGGACACGGCGGCGGCGAGGGTCACCACCCCACGCATGCCGGTCCACGAGATCACCGTCAACTCGCGCCAGTTCAGTCTCGGTTCCGCCGTGCCGCGGATCCAGCGCAGGGAACGGTGTCCTCGGGACAGCCGGACGCGCAGGGGACGGATGAAGCGACCGTGGAGACGGTTCCGGGCGTACGACTCGAAGATGAACAGCGGTCGGACCAGGATCACGACCGCGAGCACGACGGCAGCGGCGGTCAGGGTCTGGCCGAGGCTGCGTTCGCTCTCCACCAGGTCCTGCACGACCGTGTTGAGCTGCAGGCCGATCAGCGCGAAGACGAAGCCCTCGAGGATGACGTCGATGCTCGTCCAGAGCGGGCGTTCCTGCAGTCGGGTCGCGTACCCCTCCTTCGGCGAGTTGTAGCCGATGTAGAGCCCGGCGGTGACGACCGCGATGACGCCGGAGCCGGACAGCTCCTCGGCCAGGATGTACGCGACGAACGGCAGCAGGATGCTCATGATCGTCTCGACCACCGGGTCGTTGATCCGCATCCGGATCCAGTGCACGAGGACGCCGAGGACGCCGCCGACGACGAGTCCGACGCCGATCGCGAGGCCGAAGATCGCGAAGTCTTGCCAGATCGTCAACGAGGCCCCGGCGATGATCAGCGTGAACACCCGGACCAGCGTCAGGGACGCCGCGTCGTTGATCAGGCTCTCGCCGGAGAGCACCGTCATCACGCGTCGGGGGAGCCCGAGCTTCCGACCGATGGCCGCGGCGGACACCGCGTCCGGCGGGGCGACGATGGCGCCCAGGAGGATCGCTGCGGGCCACGTCATGTCCGGGATGATCAGGTACGCCGCCAGGCCGACCGCGAGCGCCGTGACGATGACCAGGAAGATCCCGAGCCGTCGGATCTGCTTGATCGAGCCGCGGAAGCTCTGCCACGACACGTCGAGCGCCGCCGAGTAGAGCAGCGGCGGCAGGACGACCGTGAGGATCACCTCTGAGTCGATCTCGATGTGCGGCAGTCCGGGGATGAACGACACGCCCAGGGCGACGGCGGTGACGAGCAGCGGTGCCGGGAGTCCCCAGGCGCGAGCGAACCCCGTGACGGCGAGCGATCCGACCAGCAGGATGAGCAACTCGGCGATGTCCACGGGTCCATCTTCCCATCCCCGAGCTGCGGACCTGAGCGAACGTGAAGGCCAGATGAACAACAGGTGTCCGTTCGGCTTGCTCGATGCCCCCTCGCCTGGGACACTTGCCCGCGGTGGACATCACGCTCATAGTCGTCCTGGTCATTGCGTTGGCCCTCTTCTTCGACTTCACAAACGGTTTTCACGACACCGCCAACGCAATGGCGACCCCGATCGCGACCGGCGCCATGAAGCCCACGGTGGCGGTCTCCGTCGCAGCGGTGCTCAACCTCGTCGGGGCGTTCCTCAGCACTGCTGTGGCGACGTCGATCTCGCACGGGCTCATCAACGAGGGACCCGGTGGCGTCGCCATCAGTCCGGAGATGATCTTCGCGGGACTGATCGGGGCGGTGGTCTGGAACATGATCACCTGGCTCCGCGGTCTGCCGTCGTCGTCCTCGCATGCGCTCTTCGGTGGCCTCATCGGCGCTGCGATCGTCGGGGCCGGCTTCGACTCGGTGAACTACGCGGCGCTGCTGACGGTGGTGATCATCCCCGCGTTCCTGTCGCCGGTGATCGCGTCGCTGGTGTCGCTGCTCGCCACGCGGATCGCGTACCGGATCACGCGGCGCCCGGTGTTCCCGAACGAGCGGGGCGGCTTCCGCATCGGCCAGATCTTCACCTCGTCGATGGTGTCGCTCGCACACGGCACGAACGACGCGCAGAAGACGATGGGCGTCATCACGCTCACGCTGATCGCGTCTGGTGCCCAGTCGGCGGACCAGGGCGTGCAGTTCTGGGTAGTGGTGGCCTGCGCGCTCGCGATCGCACTCGGTACCTACACCGGCGGGTGGCGCATCATCCGCACCCTCGGTTCGGGCATCACCGAGATCCGTGCGACGCAGGGGTTCGCCGCCGAGGCCTCGACCGCTGCGACGATCCTGGCCTCGAGCCACCTCGGCTTCGCGCTCTCCACCACGCAGGTGTCTTCCGGGTCGATCATCGGCGCCGGACTCGGTCGGCGCGGGTCGAAGATCCAGTGGTCGACCGCGGGCAAGATCGTCATCGCCTGGTTCATCACCCTGCCGGCGGCGGCTGCGGTCGGCGCGGTCGCGTCGGGCATCGCCCGCTTCGGCGTGATCGGCCTGGTGATCGACGCGGTCGTCGGTGCGATCGTGATCCTCGGCCTGTACCTGTGGTCGCTCCGGAAGCCGCACGAGCACGCGTCGGCCATCGAGATCGACGTCGCCGCGAACGCCGTGCTGACCCGCAAGGAGCAGCGCGGACTGCAACGCAAGAAGCGTGCCGAGGCTGTCGCCGCCCGCCGCGCCGAACTGAGCCGTGAGCGGACGCTCCGCCGCATGGCTGGACGCAAGGGAGGCCGTCGCTGATGGGCATCGCCACTGACGGACGCCGCGGAGCGTTCCGGCTCGGGAGGATCTGCTGATGGGCATCGCCACTGACGGACGCCGCGGAGCGTTCCGGCTCGGGAGGACCTGCTGATGGGCATCGACTGGGGAGCGTTCCTCCTCGTGGCACTCGTCGCCGTCGTCTCTGCGTGCTTCGTCGTCTCGGTGTACTCCGTTGGCCTCCGCTTCTGGAGCGCCGCCGACACCCGGGCCGGCAAGTACACCGTGAAGGACGACGGCACGATCGGCCCGGCCACCGCCGGCTTCCCGAACCCGAACGCCGCGGCGTCGGCCGTCCGGATGCTGCGGGCGCTCGCCGTGGTCTGCTTCGTGCTCTGCGGTGCGGCCGTGCTCTACGGCATCTACCTGATCGTGCCCGCCTTCCACTGAGGAACCGCGCGACCCATCCGACAGCGGTCGGCCTCCGGGCCGGCCGCTGTCGCGTTGCCGGGCGTGCCCCTCCGCTGGGGTGAGCGGGCGGAATGCCAGGGTGCCTCGCCGTCGTGCCACGCGTTCGCGTCCGCTCGCCGTCTGCCGGACGAGAGGTGCGTCGCGGCCTGGTCCCGCGCCTCCCGTCCGCCCTCGGGCGTGAGCGGGCGGGATGCCAGGGCGTGTGACGGATGCACCACGGGTTCGTGCCCGCTCGCCGTCTACCGGACGGGAGGTGCGCGGCGGGCTGGTCCCGTGCCTCCCGTCCGGCTCACGTGAGCGGGCGGAATGCCAGGGTGCGTGACGGCCGCACCACGGGTTCGTGCCCGCTCGCCGTCTGCCGGACGGGAGGTTCGAGGCGGGCTGGTCCCGTGCCTCCCGTCCGGCTCACGCGAGCGGGCGGAGTACCAGGTCCGTCGCGAGTGCACCCTCCTTTCACGCCCGCTCACCAGAGCGACTCCGCCTCGGGTGTGAGCGGGCGGGAGGACGGCGCGCGCGCCGTGCGTGCACCGCTTTGCGCCCGTTCGCCCGCCGCCCACTGGGCAGCTGGTGGTTCGGAGGCGCCTGGCGGCCTGGCCCCGCGCCTCCCGTCCCCGCGCACGCGGGCGGGCGGAAACGCACCGCTGCGGCGGGTGGCACCGCCCGCTTCCACCCGCTCGCCGGAGCGGGCACCGTTCGAGTCGACACGCGGGTGCGAGCGGGCGGAAAACGCACCGCCGCGGCGGATGGAACCGCCCATTCCCGCCCACTCACTGCAAAGGCGGACGGGAGGCGCGTGGCGGCCGGGTGGTGCGCCTCCCGTCCCCATGACGGCGAGCGGACGCGAACGCGTGGCACGACGGCGAGGCACCCTGGCATTCCGCCCGCTCACCCCAGCGGAGGGGCACGCCCGGCAACGCGACAGCGGCCGGCCCGGAGG
>NZ_QKSL01000011.1:0-120771 GCF_003234615.1 Curtobacterium sp. MCPF17_001 | reverse complement strand
GCCCCCCCCCCACCGGGGCCACCCGCCACGCCGCTCCCACTTCCGCCGCGCCGCCGGCTCCGTTTACGATGCTGCTCGGGCCCGCGCTCGCGGCTGCCCATCTCCCTCTCGGACGCCCCTCGAAACGGGCGCTCCTCGTCGTGCCCGGAGTCGCGCGTGTTCGTCGGTGTCATCGAGTTCCTCGGATGGTTCGGAGCAGTGACCGTTCTTGCTGGTTACCTGCTCTTCTCGCTCGGCAAGATCCCGAACGGCCCGGTGTACCAGCTGTTCAACCTGGTCGGAGGAGTCTCCGTGGCGGTCAACGTCGCCGCGCACCACGCCGTGCCGTCGACCATCGTCAACGGCATCTGGGCGGTTGTCGCGGCCGTCGTCCTGGTCCGGATGGGTCTTCGCCGAGCCCGCGGCCGTCGCGTGACCGGGGCATCCGACACCCGGTTCCCCGACCTCCACGCCGAGCCGCCGACGACCACTGTGGTCCTCCCCGTCATCGGTCCTGCGCTCCGTGACCACGACGACGACGTGACGTCCGTCGCCGACGCGGCCCCGAGCCTCCCGGCCGTGGCAGTGCCCGTGCCCGGAGCCAGCACCGGCACCGGAACCGGCACGGATGCCCCCGCCCCGATGACGGAGTCCGTCCCCGTCATCACCGCGACGATCGCCCTCGCCCTCGTCCGAGCCGCGACCCAACAGCACGCGACCCAGCAGCACCGGACCCGGCACGACACCACCCCGCTGCCCGCCGACCACGCCCCCGAGCCGGAACGCGCCGACGCCCCGTAGCCACGTCGCTGCCCGTCAACAGGGGAGGGCTACGATCGGCCCATGTCCCGGTGGTTGGTGGCGACGATGACGTCCGTCCTCTTCATCGCGCTCGTCATCGCGGTGGCGGGCTTCGAAGCCCTGCTCGCCGATGCCGAGGCGATCCGCCAGCCCGACGCGACCCCGTACCTCGGACCGGCAATGGTCGTCGGTGCCGCGCTCGTCGTGTTCCTCTCGACCGCGATGGGCGCGCGGGAGGGCAACCCCGGCGTCACCGGTCTGGTCGCCGCCGCGACCACCTACCTGGTCATGCTCGGGGTCGGTGCGGTGGGCTACGCCCTGGTCCGGTCCGACGTCGCGGAGCTCCTGGTGTTCCCCGCGGGCTACGCCCTCAGTCCCTTCGTGGTGGGTGCGGTCGTCGTCGCCCTCCTGACCGTCGTCGGCGGCATCTCAGCGGTGCGCTGGCAGGCGAGTCATCCACAGGGGTCACAGCGGCCGCCGGTCCGTCCACAGGACTGACGGGAGGCGCGGCCCACCCCCGCCCCGGCCGGTACGATTCCGGGGAAGCGCTGACCGATGCACCATGGGGGACCGATGACCGACCGAGCTGACCGCACGCCGGGCTGGGAGTCGGTGCCGGACGACGAGTCGTTGCACGGCGACCGTGTGCTGCCGCCCGCCATGACCGTCACCCAGTCGTCGCCGACCTCGAGCCCCGGGCGTCGACCGATGCGCCGTGGCGTGGTCGTCGGGATCGTGGCCGGTGTCGCAGCAGTGGTCCTGCCCGTCGTCGCCGGGGGCATCGGGTGGTCGGTCGGATCGGACAGCCACTCGGCCGAGCGGCCCGTGGAGTCCTTCCTGGACGACGTCGAGCACGGCCACCTCGCCGACGCCCTCCGGGCCGCCGGCATCGACCGCGGCCGCGACGACGTGCTCCTCACGGACGCGGCGTACGCGCGTGCCGGGGACAAGATCACGGCGCACCGGATCACCTCCGTCCAGCAGGGGTCGGACCGGGCGACCGTCCAGGCCGTGCTGACCCAGGCGGGCCGGATCGTCCCGGCGACGTTCGAACTCGAGCGGTCGGGCACCGACTGGGGTGTCTTCCCCGTCTGGTCGCTGCGGGCGCCGGCGCTGGGGTCGGTGCAGGTCGTCGTGCAGGGGCCGCCACGCAGCACCGTGCAGGTCGCGGGCGTCGACGTCCGGACCGACGCTTCCGGTGCTGCTGACCTCCGCGCGTTCCCGGGCTCGTACGGGGTGCACCTCGACGGGGGCAAGTGGTTCACGGCGACGGACTCGACCGCGGCGGTCCCCGGCTTCGGCGCTGCCGGCACCCCGGTCGTGGTGGCGACGACCCTGACCGACGCGGGGGTGCAGGCGGCGTCGAAGGCCGTGGACGCGTGGGTGGACGCCTGTGTTGCCTCGACCTCCGCGGCTCCCGACGGCTGCAGCTTCTACGCCTACGGCGAGGACCCGGCGAACACCTACTCCGGCCAGGAATGGACGCTCGATGCGCGACCGTCGGTCGCCGTCGGGGGTTGGGCGTCGAAGGGATGGGCGGTCGAGACCCGTTCGGCGGGCTCGGCGACGTTCCGGGCGCAGTTCACGGGTCCGGCCGGCCGAGGCACCGCCACCGCCGGGCCGATCACGGTGAACGCCTCGGGGTGGATCACCGCGTTCAGCGACGACGGCGCGACCTTCGTGTCGGCCGTCGGCAACGGCCAGTCCGACTCCGGGTCCTGACGTCGACGACCCCGGTCACGCCCACAGCGGACGCGCCGGTGTCCGACCTACCACGGATTGACCTCGTCTGTCGCGACGGCTAGGCTCTTCCGGGTGTGCGCCTTCGGGCGCGCCCAGATCTTGCAGGCCTCTGGCCTCCCGATCACTCCATCCCCCATCTCCCTCCGCCGTCAGGCGTTGGTCCGCGTGGGATGAGGAAGCCGACGGACCGCGTCGGCCAGAGAGCACGAGCGAAGAACCAGGAGAACAGTTGCCTACCATCCAGCAGCTCGTTCGCAAGGGTCGTACGCCGAAGGTCGTCAAGACCAAGGCGCCGGCACTGAAGGCGAACCCCCAGCAGCGTGGCGTGTGCACCCGCGTCTACACCACCACCCCGAAGAAGCCGAACTCCGCCCTGCGCAAGGTCGCTCGTGTGAAGCTCTCGAACGGCACCGAGGTCACGGCCTACATCCCCGGTGAGGGCCACAACCTCCAGGAGCACTCGATGGTGCTCGTCCGCGGCGGTCGTGTGAAGGACCTCCCGGGTGTGCGTTACAAGATCATCCGCGGTGCCCTGGACACCCAGGCCGTCAAGAACCGTAAGCAGGCTCGTAGCCGCTACGGTGCGAAGAAGGGTTGAGTTAGATGCCTCGTAAGGGTCCCGCCCCGAAGCGCCCCGTCGTCGCCGATCCGGTCTACGGCGCCCCCGTCGTCAGCCAGCTCGTCAACAAGATCCTCCTCGACGGCAAGAAGGGCCTCGCCGAGCGCATCGTCTACGACGCGCTCGAAGGGGTCTCCTCCAAGAACGGCCAGGACGCCGTCGTCACGCTCAAGAAGGCGCTCGACAACGTCCGCCCGACCCTCGAGGTCCGCAGCCGCCGCGTCGGTGGCTCGACCTACCAGGTCCCGGTCGAGGTCAAGCCGCACCGCGCGAACACCCTCGCGCTCCGCTGGCTGACCTCGTACGCCAAGGGCCGTCGCGAGAAGACGATGACCGAGCGTCTCATGAACGAGATCCTCGACGCGTCGAACGGTCTCGGTGCCGCGGTCAAGCGCCGTGAGGACACCCACAAGATGGCCGAGTCGAACAAGGCCTTCGCGCACTACCGCTGGTAGTCATCCGGCACCGTCCGGGTGCCTCGGCCAAGAGCCGCGGCGCCCGGACGGCCGCCACCCTCTCCTACAACTCTCCCGGAGGAACCTGTGGCACAGGACGTGCTCACCGACCTGAACAAGGTCCGCAACATCGGCATCATGGCGCACATCGATGCTGGCAAGACCACGACGACCGAGCGCATCCTGTTCTACACGGGCATCACGCACAAGATCGGTGAGGTCCACGACGGCGCTGCCACGATGGACTGGATGGCGCAGGAGCAGGAACGCGGCATCACGATCACGTCGGCCGCGACGACCTGCTTCTGGGACAACAACCAGATCAACATCATCGACACCCCGGGTCACGTGGACTTCACGGTCGAGGTGGAGCGTTCGCTCCGCGTCCTCGACGGTGCGGTCGCCGTCTTCGACGGCAAGGAGGGCGTCGAGCCCCAGTCCGAGACCGTGTGGCGTCAGGCGGACAAGTACAACGTCCCGCGCATCTGCTTCGTCAACAAGATGGACAAGCTCGGCGCCGACTTCTACTTCACCGTCGACACGATCATCAACCGCCTCGGTGCGGAGCCGCTCGTGCTCCAGCTCCCGATCGGTGCCGAGAACGACTTCACCGGCGTCATCGACCTCATCGAGATGCACGCCAAGGTGTGGCCGGGCGACGCCAAGGGTGACGTCACGATGGGCGCCCAGTACGAGGTCCAGGAGATCCCCGCGGACCTCCAGGAGCGTGCCGAGGAGTACCGCGCCAAGCTCGTCGAGCGTGTCGCCGAGACCGACGACGCACTGCTCGAGAAGTACTTCGGTGGCGAAGAGCTGACCAAGGCCGAGATCAAGGCTGCGATCCGCAAGCTGACGATCAACTCCGAGGTCTACCCGATCCTCTGTGGCTCGGCGTTCAAGAACCGTGGCGTGCAGCCGATGCTCGACGCGGTCATCGACTACCTCCCCTCGCCCCTCGACGTGCCGCCGATGATCGGCCACGACGTCAAGGACGAAGAGGTCGAGATCATCCGCAAGCCGGAGTCTTCCGAGCCCTTCTCGGCGCTCGCCTTCAAGGTCGCGGTGCACCCGTTCTTCGGTCGCCTGACCTACGTCCGCGTGTATTCCGGTCACATCGACTCCGGTGCCCAGGTCATCAACTCGACCAAGGGCAAGAAGGAGCGCATCGGCAAGATCTTCCAGATGCACTCCAACAAGGAGAACCCGGTCGACTCGGTCACCGCCGGTCACATCTACGCGGTCATCGGCCTCAAGGACACCACCACGGGTGACACCCTGTGCGACCCGTCGAACCAGGTCGTCCTCGAGTCGATGACGTTCCCGGAGCCGGTCATCGAGGTCGCCATCGAGCCGAACACGAAGGCGGACCAGGAGAAGCTCTCGGTCGCGATCCAGAAGCTCGCTGAAGAAGACCCGACGTTCCGCGTCGAGCAGAACGCCGAGACCGGTCAGACGACGATCAAGGGCATGGGCGAGCTCCACCTCGACATCCTCGTCGACCGCATGAAGCGTGAGTTCAAGGTCGAGGCGAACGTCGGCAAGCCGCAGGTGGCCTACCGCGAGACCCTGACCAAGGTCGTCGAGCGCTACGACTACACCCACAAGAAGCAGACCGGTGGTTCCGGTCAGTTCGCGAAGGTGCAGATCGCGCTCGAGCCGATGCCCGTCACCGCTGAGAAGGTGTACGAGTTCGTGAACGGCGTGACCGGTGGTCGCGTCCCGCGTGAGTACATCCCCTCGGTCGACGCGGGCATCCAGGACGCGATGCAGGTCGGCGTCCTCGCCGGCTTCCCGACCGTCGGTGTCAAGGCGACCCTCAAGGACGGCGCGGCGCACGACGTCGACTCGTCCGAGATGGCGTTCAAGATCGCCGGCTCGATCGCGTACAAGGAAGCGGCCCGCAAGGCCGGTCCCGTGCTGCTCGAGCCGATCATGGCCGTCGAGGTCCGTACGCCCGAGGAGTACATGGGCGACGTCATCGGCGACCTGAACTCGCGTCGTGGCCAGATCTCCGAGATGACGGATGCGTCCGGCGTCAAGGTGGTCCGTGCGAGCGTCCCGCTGTCCGAGATGTTCGGCTACGTGGGCGACCTGCGCTCCAAGACCTCTGGTCGTGCTGTCTTCTCCATGGTGTTCGAGACCTACAACGAGGTCCCGCGCAACGTGGCGGACGAGATCATCCAGAAGAGCACCGGGGCCTGACGCTCCCGCGTCATCCCCAGGCGAGGGTGCCCGGCGACGGGCCCCTCGCCACCAAGTAAAGTAGAGACACACACACCGCGCGCCAACAGCGCAGGACCGACCAGGTCCTGCTGGGGGCGACGCATCCGAGTCCTGAGGAGGACCCACAGTGGCCAAGGCCAAGTTCGAGCGGACCAAGCCGCACGTCAACATCGGAACCATCGGTCACGTCGACCACGGCAAGACCACGCTCACGGCGGCGATCACCAAGGTTCTGCACGACCAGTACCCGGACCTCAACGAGGCCCGCGACTTCGCGCAGATCGACAACGCTCCCGAAGAGCGCCAGCGCGGCATCACGATCAACATCTCGCACGTCGAGTACCAGACGGAGAAGCGCCACTACGCGCACGTCGACGCTCCTGGTCACGCTGACTACGTGAAGAACATGATCACCGGCGCGGCCCAGATGGACGGCGCGATCCTCGTGGTCGCCGCCACCGACGGCCCGATGCCCCAGACGCGTGAGCACGTGCTGCTCGCCCGCCAGGTCGGCGTCCCGTACATCGTCGTCGCGCTGAACAAGGCCGACATGGTGGACGACGAGGAGATCCTTGAGCTCGTCGAGCTCGAGGTCCGCGAGCTCCTCGGCTCGCAGGAGTTCGACGAGGACGCCCCCGTCGTGCAGGTCTCGGCGCTGAAGGCGCTCGAGGGCGACGAGAAGTGGGTCAAGTCCGTCCAGGACCTGATGGCCGCCGTCGACGAGAACGTCCCGGACCCGGTGCGCGCCACCGACCAGCCGTTCCTCATGCCGATCGAGGACGTCTTCACGATCACCGGTCGTGGCACCGTCGTCACCGGTCGCGTCGAGCGTGGCGAGCTGGACATCAACTCCGAGGTCGAGATCGTCGGCATCAAGGCGACCCAGAAGACCACGGTCACGGGCATCGAGATGTTCCGCAAGCTGCTGGACAAGGCAGTCGCCGGTGACAACACCGGTCTGCTCATCCGTGGCCTCAAGCGTGAGGACGTCGAGCGCGGCCAGGTCGTCGTGAAGCCGGGTTCGGTCACGCCGCACACCGAGTTCACCGCGAACGCGTACATCCTGAACAAGGAAGAGGGCGGTCGTCACAACCCGTTCTACGCGAACTACCGTCCGCAGTTCTACTTCCGCACCACGGACGTCACCGGCGTCATCACGCTGCCCGAGGGCACCGAGATGGTCATGCCCGGTGACACCGTCGCCATGACGGTCGAGCTGATCCAGCCGATCGCCATGGAAGAGGGCCTCCGCTTCGCCATCCGTGAGGGTGGTCGTACGGTCGGCGCCGGCACGGTCGAGAAGATCATCAAGTAACTCCGGTCACTTGCGTCAGCGGGGTCGGACCTTCGGGTCCGGCCCCGCTTTCCGTTTGCCCTCGCCGTCCGGGCCAGCACGCGCACCGGGGTACGTTCCTGCCCCGTCGGGCAGCCCCCATGGTGTTGCATCGGGAACGTGACACGTCTCCGCCGTTCCTCGACCAAGGGTCGGGGCTACCACCGACTCCGGAGCGGCAAGGGCTTCTCCTACAAGGACCCGCACGGTACGACTGTTACCGATCCGGAGGTCCGCCAGCGTCTCGAGGACCTCGTCATCCCGCCGGCGTGGGACGACGTGTGGATCTCCCCGTACGAGAACGGGCACATCCTGGCGACGGGCATCGACGGTGCCGGACGCCGGCAGTACATGTACCACCCGTCCTGGCGCGACCGCATGGACAAGATCAAGTACGACCGCGCGCTCGCCCTGGCCGAGTCCCTGCCGGCTGCGCGACGGATGGTGACACAGGACCTCCGCCGTCCGGAGCCGGACCGACGCCGTGCACTGGCCGCGGCGTTCCGGATGCTCGACCAGGGTTCCCTGCGCGTCGGGTCCGAGCGGTACGCCACCGAGCACGGCAGTCACGGTCTGTCGACGCTCCTCTGCACGCACGCCCACATCTCGGGCGATGACATCGAGCTCGAGTTCCCCGGCAAGAGCCACCAGGCGTGGTCGTCGACGATCCACGACGCGGACCTGGCGCGTGTGCTCGTCGGCATGAAGCGTCGCGGTCCGAACGCCCGCCTGCTGTCGTTCCGGGAGCGCCGCGGCGCCGACTGGGAGCCGGTGACCGCTGAGGACATCAACGCCTACGTCAAGGAGCGTGCGGGGGAGGACTTCACCGCGAAGGACTTCCGGACGCTGCACGGGACGGTCGCGGCCGCCGTCGACCTGGCCCAGACGGGCGTGCTGTCGAGTCAGGCGAAACGGAAGAAGGCCATCTCGCACGCCGTCAAGGCCGCGAGCGAGGTCCTGGGCAACACACCGACCGTCGCGAGACAGAGTTACATCGACCCCAGGCTGCTCGACGCGTACGAGCACGGCGAGACGATCGACCCCCGACGTCTGCACGCGGCCGAGTCCGAGGTCCGGGCGCTGCTCTACCGACAATGACGTGGTGGAGTGGTGAACGGTCGCCGGCAGTGCCGTGATGACGTAGCGTTGGTGGTCGTGCCCGCCCACCCCACGAGGCACGGAAGGACCCATCAGTCGTGACCGACGAGTGCATCCACGGTTTCCCCATCGAACTCTGCGACATCTGCTCCCCACGGCAGCGTGATCCGGAGGACATCATCAAGACCCCGACGCCGCGTCGGACCCGCGTGACCACGTCACTGCGGTCGACGCCGTCGACGCCGGGCGGCAAGGTCCCGGAGCAGGTGCTGCCGGCGACCCGTGACTTCGGTGCGCTCCGCGCGCACCACGTCACCCACATCGACAACCTCCCCGGCATCGTGGCGGACGGCGCGATCGTCGCGTCGGACCAGGCCACGCCGGCCGTGGACGTCAGCTCCGCCGCCACCCGGGGGGCCCGTGCTGCGGCCACCGCCCCCGACGGTTCCAGCGTGGCCGGCCACGTCCCGTTCACCCTCTCGCCCGACGCCCGCCGGTGGGACGAGCTGCGCTCCGGCGCCGAGGAGGACCGCTGGTCCGACGCCGCCCGGCGCACCCGCGCGACCGAGTTCGTCGTCCTCGTCGTCCCGACGACCGCGTTCGGTGCGTCCGTGATCCTGGCCGACACCGACGCCGACGACCCGGACGTGCGCTTCGCCGTCGGCCCGGACGCAGCGACCAACCTCCTCCGCCGCACCGACATCACCGACCCGTCCATGCACGGTGTGGAGCTGCTCGCCGGCCCACAGGTGCCGATGTCCTCGGTCGCCCTGGTGGGGGTGCCGAACGACAAGGTCCGTCAGCAGGTGAAGGCCGTCTTCGCCGAACACGGTGGGCCCGCTCCGCGCGTGGCCGTCTTCCCGCCGTGGTTCGTCCCGCCGCTGCCCGAGGACTGATCCCCGGACGACAGAACGCCCCGGACCGCACGTGCGGGCCGGGGCGTTCTGTGCATCCGGTGTCCGGGTGTCGAGTGTCCCTGTTTCAGGCGCTGCGCCGGCTGCGGGCGTAGAGGACGATGCCGGCGACCACGGACACGTTGAGCGACTCGACCCGGCTGTCGATCGGTACCGAGACCGTGTCCGCCGCGAGGTCCTGCAGCACGTCCGAAGCGCCGGTCTTCTCGGCACCGAGCAGCAGGGCCACGTCGCCCTCGAGCTCACCGAGCGACTCGGGCGACAGCGACCCGTCCATGTCGACGTCGACGACCCGCAGGCCGGACTCGGCGAGCCAGCGGGCGACCCGCTCCCGTGACTCCAGCAGCACCGGGACCGAGAACACGTGACCGCGGCTCGCGCGGACGACCCGGCGGTCGGCGATGGTCGGCAGGTCGCTGTCGACGAGGACGACCCCGCGTGCGCCGAGGCCGACGGCGGTCCGGACGATGGCACCGATGTTGCCGACGATCTTCACCCCGTCGAGGACCAGCACGTCGCCGGTGCCCTCTGCCAGCGCCGAGAAACGGGCGGGTGCGGGGATGTTCGCGACGCCGAAGACCTTCGGGCGCTTCTCGCTGCGGAACACCTTGGTGAGCACGGCCGGTTCGACGAGGCGGACCGGCACCCGGAGCTCGGCGCAGAGAGCCGCGAGGTCGTCGGGGAACTCCCGCGTGGACTCGCCGTAGACCTCGATGAACCGGACTCCCGCGCGGAGGGCCTGCACGAGCGGCTCCTGGTCCTCGATGATCGCGGTCCGGACGGCCCCGCGGGCGGGCTTGGCGAGGTCGCTGAGCCGCTGGACGGCGGGGTCGGAAGGATCGGCGAGCACATCGAGATCGGGCATGCGCGAAGGCTAGCAGCGGCGTTCGGAGGGCCCGACGGGAGCCGACCTGGCGGGTGCGGGCAGTGCCTCCAGTCCGGCTCCGGACCGGCGGTGGGAGCCCGGCCGGGAGGCCCGTGGCGGGCTCCGCAACACGCCGTCGAGATCGCGACACGCCCGGGTTGCACGGAGGCATGGCCTATGCGAGACTTGTCCGGTTCCGAAATTCCGCGGGCGTTCGCGCCCGTGGGGTCACTGCTCTGGCAGTGCACAACCCCCCTGTTCAGCAGGGCTGGGTTGGGCCGCAGGCAGCAGAACACGCTCGACATCCGCCAGCACCACGGTGCGCGGGTGACGACATGCCCACGCGTGTGCCCCGGGTACTCGCGCGGTTGACAGGAGAACAGCGGTCATCCCTGCGGATGGAGCCGGTGGTTCACGTAAACAGCCGGGCACGCGACAGCGGAGCCCCGGCGGCGTCAGGCGGCCTGAGGGTGCGCGGCGCAGAGAGGACAGGAAAACACATGGCGGGACAGAAGATCCGCATCCGGCTCAAGTCGTACGACCACGAGGTCATCGACACGTCGGCCCGGAAGATCGTCGACACGGTGACCCGTGCCGGTGCGACCGTGGTCGGCCCGGTGCCGCTCCCCACCGAGAAGAACGTGATCCCCGTGATCCGTTCCCCTCACAAGTACAAGGACTCGCGCGAGCACTTCGAGAAGCGCACGCACAAGCGGGTCATCGACATCGTCGACCCGACGCCGAAGGCCGTCGACTCGCTCATGCGTCTCGACCTCCCGGCCGACGTCAACATCGAGATCAAGCTGTAAGGGGGCTGGAACTCATGGCGAACTCAACCAAGACCGTCAAGGGCCTCCTCGGCAAGAAGCTCGGGATGACCCAGGTGTGGGACGAGAACAACAAGTTCATCCCCGTCACCGTGATCGAGGTCGGCCCGAACGTGGTCACCCAGATCCGCAACATCGAGCGCGACGGCTACGAGGCGATCCAAATCGCCGCGGGCCAGATCGACCCCCGCAAGGTGAACAAGCCGGCCGCTGGCCACTTCGAGGCCGCCGGTGTCACGCCGCGACGCACCCTCACCGAGATCCGCACGAACGACTCCGCGGAGTACTCGCTCGGTCAGGAGCTGACCGTCGACACGTTCGAGGCCGGCCAGAAGGTCGACGTCGTCGGCACCAGCAAGGGCAAGGGCTTCGCCGGTGTCATGAAGCGTCACAACTTCGCCGGTGTCTCCGCCTCGCACGGTTCGCACCGCAACCACCGCAAGCCCGGTTCCATCGGCGCCTCCTCGACCCCGTCGCGTGTCTTCAAGGGCATGCGCATGGCCGGTCGTATGGGTGGCGACCGCGTGACCGTCCTCAACCTCACGGTCCACGCCGTCGACGCCGAGAAGGGTCTGCTGCTCGTCAAGGGCGCCGTCCCCGGTGCTCGTGGCCGTTCCGTCTTCGTCCGCACCGCCGTGAAGGGTAAGTGATCATGGCCACCACGACCGCAACCACGATCGACGTCCTCGACGCCTCGGGCGTGAAGTCCGGCTCCGTCGAGCTCCCCGCAGCGATCTTCGACGTCGAGACCAACGTCCCGCTCATCCACCAGGTCGTCACCGCGCAGCTCGCCGCCGCGCGTCAGGGCACCCACAAGACCAAGAACCGTGGCGAAGTCCGCGGTGCCGGTCGCAAGCCGTTCAAGCAGAAGGGCACCGGCCGCGCCCGTCAGGGTTCGGTCCGCGCCCCGGAGCACACCGGTGGTGGCGTCGTCCACGGACCGACCCCGCGTGACTACTCGCAGCGCACCCCGAAGAAGATGATCGCCGCAGCTCTGCTCGGCTCGCTCTCGGACCGTGCCCGCGGTGGCCGCATCTCCGCTGTGGAGGGCTTCGTCGAGGCAGAACTGCCGTCGACCAAGACCGCCCGCACGCTGCTCGAGAAGGTCGCACCCGTCAAGCACGTGCTCATCGTGCTCGAGTCGGGCGACGAGCTGACGCTCAAGAGCGTCCGCAACCTGCCGAACGTCCACGCGCTCTCGTACGGCCAGCTGAACGCCTACGACGTCCTCCGTGCGGACGCCGTCGTCTTCAGCAAGAGCGCCCTCGACGCCTTCATCGCGTCGAAGACCGCGAAGGAGATCACCGCATGAGCGGCTTCAACAAGGACCCGCGCGACATCATCATCTCGCCGGTCGTGTCGGAGAAGAGCTACGGCCTCATCGACCAGGGCAAGTACACGTTCCTCGTGGACCCCCGTGCGAACAAGACCGAGATCAAGCTCGCGATCGAGAAGATCTTCGACGTCAAGGTCGCCGGCATCAACACGCTGAACCGTCCGGGCAAGACCCGCCGGACCAAGTTCGGGATCGGCAAGCGCAAGGACACCAAGCGCGCCATCGTGACGCTCAAGTCCGGTTCGATCGACATCTTCACGGCTGTCGGCTGAGGACCAGAGGGATAAATCATGGCTATTCGTAACTACAAGCCCACGACCCCCGGTCGTCGCGGCTCCTCGGTCGCCGACTTCGCCGAGATCACCCGTTCCACCCCGGAGAAGTCCCTGCTGCGCCCGCTGCCGAAGACCGGTGGCCGGAACAGCTCGGGTCGCATCACGACGCGTCACATCGGTGGTGGCCACAAGCGCCAGTACCGCGTGATCGACTTCCGTCGTGCCGACAAGGACGGTGTCGACGCGAAGGTCGCACACATCGAGTACGACCCGAACCGCACGGCGCGCATCGCGCTCCTGCACTTCGTGGACGGCACCAAGCGCTACATCATCGCGCCGAACAAGCTCAAGCAGGGCGACGTCGTCGAGACGGGCCCCGGCGCCGACATCAAGCCCGGCAACAACCTGCCGCTGCGCAACATCCCCGTGGGTACGGTCGTGCACGCGATCGAGCTCCGCCCCGGTGGCGGCGCCAAGCTCGCCCGCTCCGCCGGCGCCTCGGTGCGTCTCGTCGCCAAGGACGGCCCCTACGCGCAGCTCCGTCTGCCGTCGGGTGAAGTCCGGAACGTCGACGCCCGCTGCCGCGCCACGATCGGCGAGGTCGGCAACGCCGAACAGTCGAACATCAACTGGGGCAAGGCCGGCCGCATGCGCTGGAAGGGCGTCCGCCCGACGGTGCGTGGTGTCGCGATGAACCCGGTCGACCACCCGCACGGTGGTGGTGAAGGCAAGACCTCCGGTGGCCGTCACCCGGTCAGCCCGTGGGGCCAGTCCGAGGGCCGTACGCGCAAGCCGAACAAGCCGAGCGACAAGCTCATCGTCCGTCGCCGTAACGCCGGCAAGAAGCGCAAGTAGGAGTTCCGAAGATGCCACGCAGTCTGAAGAAGGGCCCCTTCGTCGACGAGCACCTGCTCCGCAAGGTCGTCACGCAGAACGAGGCCAACACCAAGAACGTGATCCGCACGTGGTCGCGACGGTCGATGATCGTCCCGAACATGCTCGGTCACACCATCGCGGTGCACGACGGCCGGAAGCACATCCCGGTGTTCGTCACCGAGTCGATGGTCGGTCACAAGCTCGGCGAGTTCGCGCCGACCCGCACCTTCCGCGGCCACGTGAAGGACGACAAGAAGGGCCGTCGCCGCTAAGGCGGCGACGAAGAGGAGGAACGAAATGGTGGAGTCGATCGCACGCGTGCGACACATCCGCGTCACGCCTCAGAAGGCCCGTCGCGTCATCCAGCTGATCCGCGGCAAGCAGGCCCACGAGGCGCTCGCCATCCTGAAGTTCGCCCCCCAGGGCGCTTCGGAGCCCGTGTACAAGCTGGTCGCCTCGGCGATCGCGAACGCACGGGTCAAGGCGGACTCGACGAACAGCTTCCTTGACGAGCGCGATCTCTACGTGAGCAGCGTCTTCGTCGACGAGGGCACGACCCTGAAGCGGTTCCAGCCGCGCGCCCAGGGCCGCGCCTTCCGCATCAACAAGCGCACCAGCCACATCACGGTCGTCCTCGCGACGCCGGATGAGGCCGAGGCCGCCGCGACGAGCAAGAAGGCGAGCAAGTAATGGGCCAGAAGGTCAACCCGTACGGCTTCCGTCTCGGGATCACGACGGACCACATCTCCCACTGGTTCGCCGACAGCACGAAGAAGGGTCAGCGTTACGCCGACTTCGTGGCCGAGGACGTCAAGATCCGTCAGTTCCTGACGAAGAGCCTCGACCGCGCGGGCGTTGCCCGCATCGAGCTGGAGCGCACCCGTGACCGCGTCCGCGTGGACATCCACACGGCGCGCCCGGGCATCGTCATCGGTCGCCGCGGCGCCGAGGCCGAGCGCATCCGGAGCGAGCTCGAGAAGCTCACCAAGAAGCAGATCCAGCTCAACATCCTCGAGGTCAAGAACCCCGAGACCGAGGCCCAGCTCGTCGCGCAGGGCATCGCCGAGCAGCTCTCCGCTCGTGTCGCGTTCCGACGCGCCATGCGCAAGGGCCTGCAGGGTGCGCAGCGCGCCGGTGCCAAGGGTGTCCGCATCCAGGTGTCGGGCCGCCTCGGCGGCGCCGAGATGTCCCGTTCGGAGTTCTACCGCGAGGGCCGCGTGCCCCTGCACACCCTCCGCGCGAACATCGACTACGGCTTCTACGAGGCCCGGACCACGTTCGGCCGCATCGGCGTGAAGGTCTGGATCTACAAGGGCGACATCACGAACAAGGAGCTCGCTCGCGAGCAGGCGAACCAGCGTTCGTCCCGCCCGGAGCGTCGTGGCGGCGGCAACGACCGTCGTGGCGGCGGCCCCCGTGGCGACCGCAACGACCGCGGTGGCGACCGTCGCGAGCAGCAGGCCCCGCAGGACGCGCCGGCCGGCGCAGGAGTTGAGGCGTAACCATGCTTATCCCCCGTCGAGTCAAGCACCGCAAGCAGCACCACCCGAAGCGTTCGGGTCAGGCGACCGGTGGCACGAAGGTCTCCTTCGGTGAGTACGGAATCCAGGCGCTCACCCCGGCCTACGTGACCAACCGTCAGATCGAGTCCGCTCGTATCGCCATGACGCGTCACATCAAGCGTGGCGGCAAGGTGTGGATCAACATCTACCCGGACCGCCCGCTGACCAAGAAGCCGGCTGAGACCCGAATGGGTTCCGGTAAGGGTTCGCCCGAGTGGTGGGTCGCCAACGTCAAGCCGGGTCGCGTGCTCTTCGAGCTCGCCGGTGTGAGCGACGACGTCGCTCGCGAGGCACTGACCCGTGCAATTCACAAGCTGCCCCTCAAGGCACGCATCATCAAGCGCGAGGAGGGCGACGCATAATGGCGATCGGTTCCAAGGAGCTCCGTCCGACGGAGCTCGACACGTTCGAGAACGAGCGTCTCGCTGACGAGCTGAAGAAGGCCAAGGAGGAGCTGTTCAACCTCCGCTTCCAGTCGGCCACCGGCCAGCTGGAGAGCCACGGCCGTCTCCGTGCCGTCAAGCGCGACATCGCGCGCATCTACACCGTGCTCCGTGAGCGCGAGCTCGGCATCCGTGCCACGCCCGCGCCCGTCGAGACCGCCCCGAAGGCCAAGAAGTCGTCGAAGAAGGCCGAGAAGCCGGCTGAGTCGACCGAGGCCGCGACCGCCGAGGAGAACTGATGGCCACCGAAGAGAAGGACTCCGCCGCCGTCACCCGCGGCTACCGCAAGACCCGTCGTGGCTACGTCACGAGCGACAAGATGGACAAGACGATCGTCGTCGAGGTCGAGGACCGCGTGAAGCACCCCCTCTACGGCAAGGTCATCCGTCGCACGTCGAAGGTCAAGGCCCACGACGAGCAGGGTTCCGCCGGCATCGGCGACCTGGTCGTCATCAGCGAGACCCGTCCCCTCAGCGCCACGAAGCGCTGGCGCCTGGTCGAGATCCTCGAGAAGGCCAAGTAGGCCTCGGCCCGCTTCGGAATAGGAGACAGCAGTGATTCAGCAGGAATCCCGCCTGAAGGTGGCTGACAACACGGGCGCCAAGGAGATCCTCACCATCCGTGTTCTCGGCGGCTCGGGTCGTCGCTACGCCGGCCTCGGTGACGTCATCGTCGCCACGGTGAAGGACGCCATCCCCGGCGGCAACGTGAAGAAGGGTGACGTCGTCAAGGCGGTCATCGTTCGCACCAAGAAGGAGACCCGTCGTGCCGACGGCTCCTACATCAAGTTCGATGAGAACGCGGCAGTGATCCTCAAGGCTGACGGCGACCCGCGCGGTACGCGCATCTTCGGGCCGATCGGTCGCGAGCTCCGTGACAAGAAGTTCATGAAGATCATCTCGCTCGCGCCGGAGGTGCTGTAAGCCATGGCGAACATCAAGAAGGGTGACCTGGTCCAGGTCATCACCGGTGCCACGCAGGAGCGTGGCGGCGACCGCGGCAAGCAGGGCAAGGTCATCGAGGTCCGCGGCGACCGTCTGGTCGTCGAGGGCATCAACTTCGTGACCAAGCACGTCCGCGTCGGTCAGACCCAGCGCGGTTCGAAGACCGGTGGCATCGAGCAGCACGAAGCTCCGATCCACGTGTCCAACGTCGCGATCGTCGACCCGACGACCAAGAAGCCGACCCGCGTCGGTTTCCGCAACGAAGAGGTGGAGAAGGACGGCGTCACCAAGACCGTCCGCGTCCGCTACGCCAAGAAGTCTGGTGAGAAGCTCTGATGACTGACACGACTGCCGCGACGACTGAGAAAGTTCAGCCGCGCCTCAAGCAGAAGTACCGCGACGAGATCAAGGCGGCGCTGACCGAGCAGTTCGGTTACGCGAACGTCAACCAGGTCCCCGGCCTGGTCAAGGTCGTCGTCAACACCGGTGTCGGTGAGGCCGCGCGCGACTCGAAGATCATCGAGGGTGCCATCAAGGACCTCACGGCGATCACCGGTCAGAAGCCGCAGGTCACGCTGGCCCGCAAGTCGATCGCGCAGTTCAAGCTGCGCGAGGGCCAGGCCATCGGCGCACACGTCACCCTCCGCGGTGACCGTGCGTGGGAGTTCCTGGACCGCCTGCTGTCGCTGGCGCTCCCGCGCATCCGCGACTTCCGTGGCCTGAGCGACCGCCAGTTCGACGGCAACGGCAACTACACCTTCGGTCTCTCGGAGCAGAGCGTGTTCCACGAGATCGACCAGGACCGCATCGACCGCGTGCGTGGCTTCGACATCACCGTCGTGACCACCGCGAAGACGGACGACGAAGGCCGCGCGCTGCTCCGCCAGCTCGGCTTCCCGTTCCGTTCGGGCGAGCAGACGGTCTAAGCTACTCCGGGCGGTGCGGGCCGGAGGAGTTCATCTCCTCCGGCCCGCACGCACGAAGTCACACCGATCCCGGGGAACCGCCCTGGGATCACATCGATCGTCGAGGTCGGCACTCGTGGAACGGGTGATCGAAACCGGACGAAGAACGGATACGCATCATGACGATGACCGATCCGGTCGCAGACATGCTGACCAGATTGCGGAACGCGAACTCGGCGCACCACGACGCCGTCTCGCTTCCGAGCTCCAAGCTCAAGCAGACCATCGCTGACATCCTCAAGCGCGAGGGTTACATCAGCGAGTGGAAGGTCGAGGACGCCCGTGTCGGGCAGACCCTGACCATCGAACTCAAGTACGGCCCCGATCGCGAGCGCTCGATCGCCGGCATCAAGCGCGTCTCGAAGCCGGGCCTCCGTGTCTACGCGAAGTCGACCGAGCTGCCCCGTGTCCTCGGTGGCCTCGGCGTGGCGATCCTGTCGACCTCCTCGGGGCTCCTGACCGACCGCGAAGCCGAGCAGAAGGGCGTGGGTGGGGAAGTCCTCGCCTACGTTTGGTGATCGATCATGTCTCGTATCGGACGTCTCCCCATCGACATCCCGGCCGGAGCGACCGTCTCGGTCGACGGCCAGAACGTCGCCGTCAAGGGCCCGAAGGGCGAGCTCACGCTCGTCATCGCTGAGCCCATCCAGGCCACTGTCGAGGACAACCAGGTCCTCGTCAGCCGTCCGGACGACGAGCGTTCCTCCCGCGCGCTGCACGGCCTGACCCGGTCGCTCATCGCGAACCAGATCATCGGCGTGACCCAGGGCTACTCCAAGGGCCTCGAGGTTGTCGGTACCGGTTACCGCGTGGCCGCCAAGGGCAGCGACCTCGAGTTCGCGCTCGGGTACTCCCACCCGATCACGGTCAACCCGCCGGCAGGCATCAGCTTCGCCGTCGAGGGCAACAACCGGGTCACCGTGAACGGCATCGACAAGCAGCTCGTCGGTGAGGTCGCGGCCAACATCCGCAAGCTGCGCAAGCCCGAGCCCTACAAGGGCAAGGGTGTCCGCTACGCCGGCGAGATCGTGCGCCGCAAGGCCGGAAAGTCAGGTAAGTGATCATGGCCATCGGAACTCGTACTCGAGGCAAGAGCAAGGCGGCAGCCAAGGCCCGCCGCCACAACCGTCTCCGGAAGAAGATCACCGGGACCGAGACCCGTCCCCGCCTCGCCGTCACCCGTTCGTCACGTCACGTGTTCGTCCAGGTCATCGACGACGCGAAGGGTCACACCCTCGCCAGCGCATCGACGATGGAGGCCGACCTCCGCTCGTTCGACGGCGACAAGACCGCCAAGGCCCGTCGTGTCGGCGAGCTCGTCGCCGAGCGCGCGAAGTCGGCTGGCGTCGAGGCCGTGGTCTTCGACCGCGGTGGTAGCAAGTACGCCGGTCGCGTCGCCGCGATCGCCGACGGTGCCCGTGAAGGAGGGCTGAACCTGTGAGCGACATCGCGAACACCAACGACGACGCCGAGGTCAAGGCCGAGGCCACGACCGACGCCGAGGTCGACACGACCGCTGCGGCGCCGACCGAGGCGGACACCGCCACGGAGAGCAGCGACGCTGCCGAGACGACCGACGCAGACGCCAAGGCCCCCGCGGTCAAGGAGCCTGAGGTCCCCGTCGTCGAGCGTCCCGTCGAGACCGCGGCGGGTTCGGCTTCGAACAACCGCGACTCCGTCGACAACCGTGGTCGCCGTGGTGGCGGCAGCGGTGGCGGCCGTGACCGCCAGCAGGGTGGCCGTGGCGGCGACCGCAACGGGCGGGGTGGCGACAGCCAGTTCCTCGAGCGCGTCGTCACCATCAACCGCGTCTCCAAGGTCGTCAAGGGTGGTCGTCGCTTCAGCTTCACCGCGCTCGTCGTCGTCGGTGACGGCAACGGTCTGGTGGGCGTCGGCTACGGCAAGGCCCGCGAGGTCCCGACCGCCATCTCGAAGGGCGTCGAAGAGGCCAAGAAGAACTTCTTCCGCGTCCCCCGCGTCGGCAACACGATCCCGCACCCGGTGCAGGGTGAAGCCGCTGCTGGCGTCGTCCTCCTGCGTCCGGCCGCTGCCGGTACCGGTGTCATCGCCGGTGGTCCGGTCCGCGCCGTTCTCGAGTGCGCCGGTATCCACGACGTCCTGAGCAAGTCGCTCGGCTCGTCGAACACCATCAACATCGTGCACGCCACGGTCGAGGCCCTCAAGCAGCTCGAGGAGCCCCGCGCCGTCGCAGCACGTCGTGGCCTCCCCGTCGACCACGTCGTGCCGGCTCGCCTGCTGCACGCCGAGGCAGCCGCGCGTGCCGCCGCGAACGAGAAGGCAGGTGCCTGATGGCCATGCTGAAGATCACGCAGACGAAGTCCGTCATCAGCGAGAAGCAGTACCAGCGCGACACGCTCCGCAGCCTGGGTCTCAAGCGCATCGGCCGTACGGTCCTGCGTGAGGACAACGCCCAGAACCGCGGGTACGTCGCCACGGTGGCGCACCTCGTGAAGGTCGAGGAGGTCGACGCATGAGCGACGAGAAGAACGAGCGCGTCCAGATCCTGAAGGTGCACCACCTTCGTCCGGCCGCTGGCTCGAAGAAGGACCGCACCCGTGTGGGTCGCGGTGAGGGCTCGAAGGGCAAGACCGCCGGCCGTGGTACCAAGGGTCAGAAGGCCCGGTACCAGGTCAAGGTCGGCTTTGAGGGTGGGCAGATGCCGCTGCACATGCGCACCCCGAAGCTCCGCGGGTTCAAGAACCCGTTCCGCGTCGAGTACCAGCCCGTGAACCTGGACAAGATCGCGGAGCTCTACCCGAACGGTGGCGACGTCACCGTCGCGGACCTGGTCGCCAAGGGCGCCGTCCGCAAGAACGAGAAGGTCAAGGTTCTCGGTCAGGGTGACATCAGCGTGAAGCTCACGGTCACGGTCGACAAGGTCTCGGCATCCGCCGAGGAGAAGATCGTGGCGGCGGGCGGCACCGTCACCAAGTAGTCCCCGTCGGCGGCCCGCGCATTGCGCGCGGGCCGCCGTTACGGTTTCCTTGATGGCAGGCCCGGCAAGACTGCGTCGTTCGACGTGCGTCAACGGGCCACGGGGTCGGCGCTTCCGGCCACGGGCACCTCGCCCGGCTCGACCGGCTCGACCGGTCACAGAAGTTCGGAGTAACTCGTGTTCAGAGCGGTCGCGCGCATCATGCGCACCCCAGATCTTCGCAAGAAGATCGGCTTCACCCTGGCGATCATCGCGCTGTTCCGCCTGGGCTCGTACATCCCCGCACCGTTCGTCGACTACGCCAGCGTCCAGGCCTGCCTGGCGTCCGCGTCGTCCTCCGGCGGGCTCTACGACCTGATCAACCTGTTCTCCGGCGGCGCGCTCCTGAAGCTGTCGGTGTTCGCGCTCGGGATCATGCCGTACATCACGTCGTCGATCATCGTGCAGCTCCTGCGCGTGGTCATCCCGCACTTCGACTCCCTCTACAAGGAGGGTCAGTCGGGTCAGGCCAAGCTGACGCAGTACACGCGCTACCTCACCATCGCGCTGGGCGTGCTGCAGTCCACCACCCTGATCACCGTCGCCCGCTCGGGCGCGCTGTTCGGCACGAGCGCCTCGGCGTCCTGCACGTCGATCATCTCGAACGACAGCTGGTACGCGATCCTGCTCATGGTCATCACCCTGACCGCCGGTACCGGCCTCATCATGTGGATGGGCGAGCTGGTCACCGAGCGCGGCATCGGCAACGGCATGTCGCTGCTCATCTTCACCTCGATCGCCGCGCAGTTCCCGTCGGCCCTCTGGGCGATCGAGCAGTCGCAGTCCTTCGAGCTGTTCCTCTTCGTGATCCTGGTCGGACTGGTGATCATGATGGCCGTCGTGTTCGTCGAGCAGTCGCAACGACGGATCCCGGTGCAGTACGCCAAGCGCATGGTCGGGCGGCGTACGTACGGCGGCAACAACACGTACATCCCGATCAAGGTGAACATGGCCGGCGTCGTGCCCGTCATCTTCGCGTCGTCGCTGCTCTACCTGCCGGCGCTGATCGCGCAGTTCAACCAGCCCTCGGACGGCTCCGCGCCGGCCCCGTGGGTGACCTGGATCCAGAGCAACCTGACCTCGGGTGACAACTGGTTCTACATGGTCCTGTACTTCCTGCTCATCGTCGGCTTCACGTACTTCTACGTCGCGATCACCTTCAACCCCGAAGAGGTCGCCGACAACATGAAGAAGTACGGCGGGTTCATCCCGGGCATCCGTGCCGGACGTCCGACCGCCGAGTACCTCGACTACGTCCTGACCCGGGTGACGTTGCCCGGTGCGCTCTACCTCGGTCTCATCGCACTCATCCCGCTCGCAGCACTGGCGCTGTTCGGGGCGAACCAGAACTTCCCGTTCGGCGGTGCCAGCATCCTGATCATCGTGGGTGTCGGCCTCGAGACGGTGAAGCAGATCGACTCGCAGCTGCAGCAACGTCACTACGAAGGGCTTCTCCGTTGAGCGCACGTCTCGTCATCGTCGGACCTCCCGGAGCCGGGAAGGGCACGCAGGCCGGTCGGATCGCGTCGTCCTTTGGGATCCCCGCGATCTCGACCGGGGACATCTTCCGGAAGAACGTCTCCGAGGGCACGCCCCTCGGTCAGCGTGCGAAGGCGATCATGGACGCGGGCGACTACGTCCCGGACGACCTGACGAACGAGCTGGTCCGCGACCGCCTCGCCGAGTCGGATGCCGCTGACGGGTTCCTCCTCGACGGTTACCCGCGGACGCCGGCCCAGGTCGAGTACCTGGACGGGTTGCTCGCTGAGCAGGGCACCGGGATCGACGCCGTCGTGCAGCTCGTCGCGGACCAGGACGCGCTGGTCGGGCGACTGCTCAACCGCGCGGCCGACCAGGGCCGCGCCGACGACAACGAGCAGACCATCCGCC
Source organism: Curtobacterium sp. MCPF17_001 (assembly GCF_003234615.1). NCBI lineage: Bacteria > Bacillati > Actinomycetota > Actinomycetes > Micrococcales > Microbacteriaceae > Curtobacterium > Curtobacterium sp. MCPF17_001. The sequence continues at coordinate 98,628 of NZ_QKSL01000011.1, read as the reverse complement.
GCCGCCAGCAGGTGTACCAGGAGCAGACCGCTCCGCTCGTGGCGGTCTACCAGGAGCGTGGGCTGGTCGTGGACGTTGACGGCCTCGGCGCGGTCGACGAGGTCGGCGACCGGATCGCTGCGGCGCTCTCTGCCCGCGGCCTCGCAGCCTCGGTCTGAGTTCCGTGTCGCGTCTCCGGAAGCCATCGATCTACAAGACGCCCGAGGAGCTCCGCGCCATGGTGCGCCCCGGGCTGCTCACGGCGCAGGCGCTCGACGCCGTCCGCGCCGCTGTCCGGCCGGGCGTCACCACGGGTGAGCTCGACGCGATCGCGGAGCGCACCATCCGCGACGGCGGCGGTGTGCCGAACTTCCAGCTGGTCCCGGGCTACCGACACACGCTGTGCGTCTCGGTGAACGACGAGATCGTGCACGGCATCCCGGGGGACCGCACCCTCGAGCCGGGTGACATCGTCTCGGTCGACGCCGGCGCCGAGGTCGACGGGTGGAACGGCGACAGCGCCTTCACCGTCGTCGTGCCCGGTGGTGACGCCGCCACGGCCACGGCGCGTCAGAAGCTCTGCGACACCACCGAACGCGCGCTCTGGCACGGGGTCGCCGCCCTCGCGCACGCGAAGCACCTGCACGAGGTCGGCGCGGCGGTCGAGGACGCCATCGACGAGACCGGTGACTGGGGCATCGTCGAGGACTACACGGGGCACGGCATCGGGCGTTCGATGCACGAGGAACCACCGGTGTTCAACCACCGGGTCCGTGGCGCCGGGCCTGCCGTCAAGCCGGGCTTGGCCGTCGCCATCGAACCGATGGTCACCGCGGGCACGATCGACAGCTCGACCGACGCCGACGAGTGGACCGTGCGGACGCTCGACGGTTCCGACGCCGCCCACTGGGAGCACAGCGTCGCGGTCCACGCCGGTGGGATCTGGGTCCTCACGGCGGCCGACGGTGGTGCCGCCGGCCTCGAGCCGCTCGGCGTGACGCCGGTCCCGGTCCCGTAGCGGACTGCGCCCAGGAGCCGGACGGCCACAGGGTCCACGGAGCCGCGGAACCCGACTCCACCCGCGTCGGGGTCGTGCTTCGCGGCCTGCCGACGCACCGGCCCACATGACGGGAGGCCCGTCGCCTGCTGGCGACGGGCCTCCCGTCGAGTCGTGGACGCGCCGCGTCGTGACCGTGGGCCGTCGGGGTCAGTTCCCCACAGAGCAGGTCTGCTCGGCGGCACTCTGGCCGGTGATGGACGAGGGGAGCGGCGTCGAGGACGGGCTGCTGGTCGTCGTGGTCTCCGGAGCGGGTGTCTCGGGAGCCGTCGTCGCAGCACCGGGCGTCGTCGCGGGGTCCGACGGTGACGCGGAGGCCGACGGGCTCGCGGTGTCGGACGACTCCCGCGAGGCTCGACCCGTGGAGGAGTCGTTGAGCGTCGTCCGCTCGTCCGTCTGCAGGGCGACGTTGAGGGTGTGGGCGTTCGCCTCGTCGACGACCACGCGGGCGGAGTCCGCCGGGTCGTCGACGACGGGGTACTGGACGAACAACATGCTCGACGTGCTCATCCCCCGGAGTGCGGAGGCGAGCCCGACCAGGGTGCGGGTCTGGGCGAGGCCGTCCGAGAGCGTCATGTTCGACAGCGCCGCACCGGCGAGCTTGTAGAGCGTGATCGGGTTCGAGAGCGTGCCGTTCGACGTCACCTGGCGGAGCAGCGCCGACAGGAACACCTGCTGCGAGCTGATCCGCGCCAGGTCGCTGCCGTCGCCGACGCCGTGGCGGGACCGCAGGAAGGCGAGGGCGTCCGAGCCCTGCAGCGAGTGGGCACCGGCGCTGAGGTGCAGCCCCGTGTACGTGTCGTCGATCGGGGAGGCCACGCAGACGTCGACCCCGCCGAGGGCGTTCGACATCTCGATCACGCCGTCGAAGGTGATGAGTCCGGCGTACGGGACCGTCAGGCCGGTGAGGTTCTCGACCGTGTCGACGACGCAGGAGACACCACCGTTCCCGAGCGCCGTGTTGAACTGCGCGGACGACGCCGCCGGGTAGGTGGTGCCGGTCTCCGGGTTGGTGCAGGCCGGGATCGGGACCATGAGGTCGCGGGGGAAGCTGACTGCGGTGAGCTGCTGGTGGTCCTCGGACACGTGGATGAGCATCGTGACGTCGTTCCGGGCGCCCTCGACGTCCTCGTCGGAGTCGAACTGTCCGATGCGGGTGTCGCTGCCGATGAGCAGGATGTTCGCACCGCCCTTGATCGCGGTGACGTCGGCTGTCTTCGCGGTGCTCTGGTCGTCGGTGCTCAGCTGCACGGTCCGCGGTGCGGCGGCGAGCTGCGCTGCGGCGATGGTGGCGACGCTGGTGCCGCTGACCAGCACCACCGCGGCGGCGGCGGCGACGACGGTGAGCAGGGTCGTCCACCCGCGTCGGCGGGGGAGGCGACCGTGTCGCGCGACAGGGCGCGTGCGGCCGGGGGCGTCGGGCACGGGGTTCTCCTTCGGTCACTGCTCCCGTCACCGTACGGCTCCGGGCTCGGTGGCGACGACGGTGTGGCCAGGAGATCCCTGTGGAACAGCGCATCTGCGGACCCGGACGGACGATCCACCCCCTGCACTGGGGTGCATGACCCCTGCCGCACGGGTGCTCACCGCACGCCGGACCGGGGCCCGACGTGCGCAGCGCGGAACCCGCACTTGGCAATCCGCCGACTACCACATAAGATCGATCTTTGGTGTGCCATGCCTTCTGGCGTGGCGCCCGAACCCGCAGACCGGCTCGGGGATCACACCGGTAATCCAACCAAGCGACAGTGAGGCTATGGCCAAGAAAGACGGCGTCATCGAGATCGAAGGCTCGGTGCTCGAAGCTCTGCCCAACGCGATGTTCCGCGTTGAGCTGACCAACGGACACAAGGTCCTCGCGCACATCTCCGGGAAGATGCGCCAGCACTACATCCGCATCCTCCCCGAGGACCGCGTGATCGTGGAGCTGAGCCCGTACGACCTGACCCGCGGCCGGATCGTCTACCGCTACAAGTGATCCGCGAGCTGGAAAGGAACGGCAAGGCGAACCCGCCGAGCACGAAGCCAGCGAGCACGAGGAAGGAACAATGAAGGTCAACCCCAGCGTCAAGGTCATCTGCGAGCACTGCCGCGTCATCCGCCGCAAGGGCCGCGTCATGGTGATCTGCAAGAGCAACCCGCGTCACAAGCAGCGCCAGGGTTAGTCCCTGACGGACCAGCGAGAGCTGCTCCGGAACGGACTCCGGTCCGGTTGCACGACCGGGGCCGCCAGTCGAGAGACTGCCAGCGGCTCGAGCACGACCCACAACTGAACATCGACAACGCAGTGTCAGATCCCGTCCGCACCAGCGGTCGGGGGACACCTCGGGTCGGAGGCCCGGGCACCGGCACTGCGCCACACCTCCATCGACAACAGGAGCAGCCAGCACAATGGCACGTCTAGCAGGCGTCGACATCCCGCGCGAGAAGCGCGTGGAGATCGCACTCACCTACATCTACGGGGTCGGCCGTACCCGCGCCGTCCAGACGCTCGCGGAGACCGGCATCTCCGGCGACATCCGCGTCAAGGACCTCACCGACGACCAGCTCGTCGCCCTCCGTGACTTCATCGAGGGCACCTTCAAGGTGGAGGGTGACCTCCGCCGTGAGGTCGCCGCCGACATCCGCCGCAAGGTCGAGATCGGTAGCTACGAGGGTCTCCGCCACCGTCGCGGTCTCCCGGTGCGCGGTCAGCGCACCAAGACGAACGCTCGTACCCGCAAGGGTCCGAAGCGCACCGTGGCAGGCAAGAAGAAGGCTCGATAGGAGATCACGATGGCTACCCCCAAGACCGCCGCGCGCAAGCCGCGCCGCAAGGAGAAGAAGAACGTCGCTGTGGGCCAGGCCCACATCAAGAGCACGTTCAACAACACCATCGTCAGCATCACCGACCCGTCGGGTGCCGTCCTCAGCTGGGCGTCCTCCGGGGCCGTCGGCTTCAAGGGCTCGCGCAAGTCGACGCCGTTCGCGGCGCAGCTCGCCGCCGAGTCGGCTGCCCGCCAGGCAGCGGAGCACGGCGTCAAGAAGGTCGACGTCTTCGTCAAGGGCCCGGGTTCGGGTCGCGAGACGGCGATCCGTTCGCTCCAGGCCGCTGGCCTCGAGGTCGGCTCGATCAACGACGTGACGCCGCAGGCGCACAACGGGTGCCGCCCGCCGAAGCGCCGCCGCGTCTGACGCGAGGAGCAACCGGCCGTTCCCCGCTCGTTCCCTGACCGGGACGAGTGGGGGCGGCCATTCCTGGTCGTTCGATCGCGCACTCCTGTGCGCGTGATCACAACTGAAACAGACCCGTCGGGGCCCGGCCGGCCCCGTCGTACCGCCAAGTGTCATATAGCGGACACTTCGCCGAAAGGAATTCCACAGTGCTCATTGCACAGCGCCCCACCCTGAACGAGGAGTCCATCTCCGAATTCCGCTCGCGCTTCGTCATCGAACCGCTCGAGCCGGGCTTCGGGTACACCCTCGGCAACTCGCTGCGCCGCACGCTCCTCTCGTCCATCCCGGGTGCTGCCGTCACGAGCATCCGCATCGACGGTGTCCTCCACGAGTTCAGCACCGTTCCCGGTGTCAAGGAGGACGTCACCGAGATCATCCTGAACATCAAGAGCCTGGTCGTCTCCAGTGAGCACGACGAGCCGATCACGGCCTACCTGCGCAAGCAGGGCGCCGGACAGGTCACCGCTGCGGACATCTCCGCGCCGGCCGGTGTCGAGATCCACAACCCGGACCTCGTCATCGCGACCCTGAACGACGCAGCTCGCTTCGAGCTGGAACTGACCATCGAGCGTGGCCGCGGCTACGTCTCGGCGACGCAGAACCGTTCGGAGTTCAGCGAAGCCGGTCAGATCCCGATCGACTCGATCTACTCGCCCGTGCTCAAGGTCACCTACCGCGTCGAGGCGACGCGTGCCGGTGAGCGGACGGACTTCGACCGTCTGGTCGTCGACGTCGAGTCGAAGCCCGCGATCACGCCGCGCGACGCCATCGCGTCGGCCGGTCGCACGCTCGTCGAGCTGTTCGGGCTCGCCCGCGAGCTCAACACGGCGGCTGAAGGCATCGAGATCGGCCCCGCGCCGGTCGACGCCGTGCTGTCGAACGAGCTGCAGACGCCGATCGAGGACCTCGACCTGTCGGTCCGGAGCTACAACTGCCTGAAGCGCGAGGGCATCAACACGGTGTCCGAGCTCGTCGCCCTCTCGGAGACGCAGCTCATGAACATCCGCAACTTCGGCCAGAAGTCGGTGGACGAGGTCAAGGACAAGCTCACCGAGCTCGGCCTGTCCCTCAAGGACACCGTCCCCGGATTCGATGGTGCCCACTTCTACAGCGGGTACGACGAGGACGAGTCCAGCAACTGACCTCGCGCTGACGCGCACGCGCTCCTGACACGGGGCGCACCACCATCACCACTGGAGAACTGACATGCCGAAGCCCACCAAGGGCCCCCGCCTCGGTGGCGGTCCCGCCCACGAGCGCCTGCTCCTGAGCAACCTCGCCAACGCCCTGTTCACGCACGGCCGCATCACCACAACCGAGACGAAGGCCAAGCGCCTCCGCCCGGTCGCCGAGCGGCTCATCACGTTCGCGAAGCGTGGCGACCTGCACGCTCGTCGTCGTGTGATCGCAGCCCTGCGCGACAAGACCGTCGTGCACACGCTGTTCACCGAGATCGCGCCGCAGGTGGCCGACCGCCAGGGCGGTTACACCCGCATCACGAAGCTCGGCTTCCGCAAGGGCGACAACGCGCCGCTCGCCTCGATCGAGCTCGTCCTCGAGCCCGTGTCGAGCACGCCGGCTCCGGTCTCGCGCACGGCTGCTCCGGCCGCCGCAGCGCCGGCCGCGACGGAGTCCGACATCACGGAGGCCCCGGTCGAGGAGACCGAGACCACCGAGGAGTCGGCCCCGGTCGCCGAGGAGACCACGACCGACGCTGCCGCTGAGGTCGAGGCCGACGCCGCCGCCAAGTCGGACGACGCCGCGGACACGTCCAAGTAGTCACACCGCACCACACCGGAGGGCCCTCGCAGCGCAGGCTGCGGGGGCCCTCCCGTGTTCGTGCGTGCACCCGCCCGGCCGGGAGGCACGCCCTGCGCCCCCGGCACGGTGCCGGCCGACGAGACGAGAGCACCCATGCAGTTCCAGCACATCGCCGGGGTCGGCACGCGAGTCTGGCGGTGGAGTCGGAGCTCCGGCACGCAGCCGCGCCTGCTGCACGCCGGCAAGGCCGCCGCCGCCGGAGCACTCGCATGGACGGTCGCCCGGCACGTCCCGGGCGTTGCGTCCGACTACCCGTACTACGCCCCGCTCGGTGCGGTGGTGGCCATGCAGACGACGGTGTTCGCCGGCCTCCGGAGCGGCGTGCAGACCCTGGTCGGCATCGCCCTGGGCATCGCCGTCGCCGCCTTCACGATGTGGGTGGGCGAGCCGGGAGTCCTGGCGGTCGCCCTCGCGGTCGGCGTCGGTGTGCTCGTCGGTGGGTTCCGGATCCTCGGCGAGGGCAGTTCGTGGGTCTCCACGGCGGCGCTCTTCGTGCTGCTCGTCGGCGGCGCCCACGCCGAGGGGTACTCGCTCGGGTACCTCGTGCAGATGGCGGTCGGTGTGGTCGTCGGCCTGCTGGTGAACTTCCTGGTGTTCCCACCGCTGCGCTTCTGGGACGCCGAACGTCGGATCGACCAGGTGAACAGCGTGCTGGCCGAACACCTCGACGGACTGGCCGACGTGCTCGAGCAGGGGCAGCGCGACGAGCGGGCGTGGGACCGCGCGCAGGACCGCCTGGACCGTGCCATCGCCGACGTGCGGAGCCGGGTGTCGATCGCGCAGGAGAGTCGTCGCATCAACCCCCGCGGAGCGCTCCGGGGATCGCGTGCGCGGTTGCAGCGCGACGGTTCCCGGTTCCGCGCACTCGAGCGGGTCGCCTGGTACACGACGGACCTCACCGAACTCGTCGCCCGGTCAGGCCCGGTGTCGTCGAATCTCGGTCGGCCGGACGAGGCGTTCACCGTGCCGCTCACGACGGCGGTCCGGCAGGTGGCGGCGATGATCCGGGGCGACCACCCGCCGGAGGAGGGCGACCGGGCGATCTCCGAACTCGAGCGGGCGCTCGACGCATCGCGCGAGTACCCGTCGGACGTGGCGGTGACCTCGTCCGCGTTGGTGTCGCTCCGCGGCATCGTCGAGTCCGAGCGCCAGGCGACGCAGGACCTGGACACCGCGACCGGGCCCTCGGACGACACGGACCGGCGACCGATCCGCGAGCGGGTCCGCGACCGGGTCGGGCGACGGCCGCGAACGGGCCGTCCGCAGCGCCCCCGGGAGCGGTAGCCGGCTCAGGCGGCCAGCGAGGCCTCCACCCAGCGGACGATCGCCGAGGTGGTGTCCGGCGCGACCGCACGCCAGAGCGCGAAGTGCTCCCAGGTGCCGTCCCGCAGGACGTCCACCGAGCAGAGCATGTCGTCGCAGGTGCGCCAGGCGGCGTCGCCGCTCTCGAGTCCGTCGAGGTCGAGTCGGCCGGACCGGTCGACCGTGCCGCTGCCGAGCCGCTGTTCGAGCACCCACCCGCCGTCGGGCAGGTCGGAGTACGCGGCACCGGTCAGCGGGTAGCGCCCCGAGCCGTCGTAGCGGAAGACACACACGGCGCCCTCGACCCGGTGCATCGCGAAGTCGCCGAGTTCGGCGGCGGTGTCGGTGGCCACGTCGGACGGCGTCGAGAGGTTGACGTCGCTGACGTCGTCCACTCGGCTGCTGTCGCACACCGTCAGTCGGCTGCTCGCTGCGGCATGACCGGTGGACACCGACGCTCCGGCGGAGCCCGCCACGTCCTGCTGCACGTGTCCGAGGAGGGTCCGGAAGGCGGGCAGCACGGCCTCGGGCGTCGCAGCGGCGCTGTCCTGCGCCTGGACGGCCGTGACGTCGACCCAGGCGTCACCGGCCAGGACGCCACCCTGGCACTGCACGCGTGCGGCATCCGTCGCGTCACAGCGGACCTCGGTCGTGGACATGCTCGCGCCCGCGGCGTCGTTCCCGCCCGCAGCCCGGAACTCGGGGGTCGCGTCGGGGAGCACCGACACGTGGACGCCCTGGAACACGGGGTCGTCCCGCCGGGCTTCCGCGACGTCGTCGAGCGTGGCCACCCCGTTGGTGGCCCAGCAGGATGCGCCACCGGCGGCCTGCGCGAACGCCCACGCGCCCAGGGTGTGCGCCTGCCCGGTGAGCGGGTCCTCGACGGCGACGCCCGGGACGACCGCCTCGACCAGGCCACCCGGCAGCAGCTGCGCACAGCTCGGCCATCCGGCGCTGTCCGGGGTACGCCCGAAGGAGATCCGCTGGTCGGCACCCTCCCGGTCGGACCCGGCAGCCCCGTTGTCCGGCGTGGAGGTCGTCCCGCTCGCAGCTCCCGACGTCGGACCCGGCGCGGACGACGAGTCGGTGCCGGAGCAGGCGGTCAGACCGAGGACGACCGTGACCGCGACGGCGGCGGTCGTGATGCGGCGGAGGCGTGTGAACACATGCTCAGGGTACGGGTGGGCACGACGGCAGCAGAGGCCGTTCCCACCACGATCGGGTGACGGGGCGCGCCTAGACTCCGAGCGTGCCCGAGCTCCGTGTCGCCGTCCTCGGTCCGGTGCTCGCCGAGGACCCGACCGGTGCCCTCGTCCCGGTCCCCGGGACGCTGGCTCGGACGTTCCTCACCGCACTCGTCCTGGCGCGTGGCCGCGCCGTGACCACGGAGTCCCTCATCGACGACCTGTGGGCCGACGAACCACCGAGGGGCGCCCGCGCGGCCCTGCAGACGCTCGTCTCGCGCCTCCGCCGCGCCACCGCCGACGGGCTCGTCGTCTCCACCGCGTCCGGGTACGTCCTCGGCGTGGACACCGACGAGACCGACCTCGGTGCGGCCGAACGGATGCTCGGTGGCACCCCGGACGCGCCGGTGCTGCGCGCGGCCCTGGACCGCTGGCGCGGCGAGCCCGGAGGGGACCTCGAGGGTTCCGTCGCCGAGGAGCTCGCCGACCGGGCGGGCGCGGTCCGACGGGACCTCCGTCGTCGGCTCGCCACGGCCCTCCAGTCCAGTGGCGACCCGGATGCCGCCGCAGCCCTCTGGCGCGACGAGGCCGCGGCCGACCCGTTCGACGAGGCAGCCGTCGCCGGGCTGGTCCGTGCCCTCGCCGATGCCGGACAGGCAGCCGAGGCGCTCGCCGTGTTCGCCGCACACCGCGACCGGTTGTCCGACGAACTCGGCGCCGACCCGTCCGCCGACCTGGTGCGGCTCAACGCCGAGGTGCTCCGCAGCACCGGTCCCGTCAGCGGCTCGGTCCGGCGGGTCGGGCTGCGGGCCGCGCCGAACGCGCTCATCGGACGGGAGGCCGACCTCGCCACCGTCACGCGCCTCCTGTCCCAGGCGCGGCTGGTGACGATCCTCGGTGCCGGCGGTCTCGGCAAGACGCGACTCGCGCAGGCCGCGGCGACGACGGTCCCGCCTGCCTGCGGCGTCGTCGTGGTCGAGCTCGCGCCGCTCACCACCGGCGAGGACGTGGTGCCCGCGATCGGTGCGCTGCTGGGGATCGCCGAGGTCCGCAGTGCACGGAGCCTGCGGGACGCCGTGGTGGCCGACCTGCGGAGCCGGGTTGTCCGAGCGCTCGGTGAGGAACCCACCCTGCTCGTGCTCGACAACTGCGAGCACATCCTCGAACCCGTCGCCGCGTTCACCGCCGACCTGCTCGCGGAGCTGCCCGGACTGCGGGTCCTGACGACCTCGCGTGCGCCGCTCGCGGTCGCCGGCGAGGTCGTCGCACCGCTGGCGCCACTGCCGGTGGAAGCCGACGGGGCCGCCGTCCGCCTGTTCACAGACCGGGCACGCGCGGCACGACCGGGTGCGGTGCTGCCGGTCGACGCGGTCCGCCGGATCTGCACCCGGCTCGACGGGTCACCGCTGGCGATCGAGCTGGCCGCCGCGCGGATCCGCGGGATGAGCGTCGACGAGATCGAACGACGACTCGACGACCGTTTCGCGCTGCTCCGCGGTGGCGACCGGTCGGCCCCGGAACGGCACCGGACCCTGCTCGCCGTCATCGAGTGGAGCTGGCGACTGCTCGACGACGGGGCCCGCGACCTGCTGACCCGACTCGCGCTCTTCCCGGACGGCCTGTCCGTCGACGCCGTCGAAGCGGTCGCCGCACCGTCACGGGTGCACGACGCCCTCGACGACCTGGCCGAACTGGTCGAGCAGTCCCTCGTGCAGCTCGTCGAGCAGGAGGGCGAGCCCGTCCGCTACCGCCTGCTCGAGACCGTCCGCGAGTTCGGTGCCGCACGGCTGGAGGAGTCCGGCGCCACCGGGGACGTCCGCGCCGCGATGACCCGCTGGGCCTGCCGGGTCGCGGCCGGACACGACCTGTTCATCGTGCGGACCACGGACCAGGTCGCGCGCTTCCGGGTGCTCGAACGCGAGGCCGACAACCTCGTCACGATGCTGCGCTGGAGCCTGCGCGCAGGGGACGCCGTCGCGGTCGCGCCGCTCTTCTCGGCACTCGCCGGGTACTGGTCGTTCCGCGGGGCGCACGGTGAGGTCGCGGCGATCGCGTCCGACGTCGTGGCCGTCCTCCGCACCGTCCCACCCGAGGCCGAGGCCGAGCACGAGCACGAGACCGCGACCGGCGTGCGGACGGCCGCCGTCCTCGGCCTCGTCATCGCCTGCGCGACCGCCGCCTTCTCCGACCGCCGCACCTCGGTGCGCGCCCGCGCCGCGCTCCGCCGCCTGCGCCGGGCCGGCGTGACCGGCGTCCCGGTGGTCGATGCCCAGGCCGAGCTGCTCCTCACCCTCGGCCGTCGGGCCGCGGGTGAGAGCGCCCTGACCCGACTCCGCGAGGACCCGGACACCGGGGTGGCGTGCCTGGCGCACCTGCTCAGCGCACCGTTGACCGAGAACGACGGTGAACTCGAACGCGCCCTCGGCTTCTCGACCCGCGCGCGGCTGCTCGCCGAGCAGGCCGGTGACGTCTGGACCTCGGGCACCGCGGCCGTCTCGGTGACGCAGCTCGCCGGGCAGCTCGGTCGGTACGAGCAGGCACTCGCCGCGGCGGCCACAGCCCGCGAACGGCTCGAGCAGTTCGGCGCCGAGGACGACCTGGTCGAGGTCGGGTGGAGCGTCGGGTTGAGCGCCGCGGCGACCGGGGACGTCGATCGCGCCCGCTCGTTGGCGGCCGAACTCGCCGCGCTCCCGGCGTCCCCCGGTTCCGGACCGGTCGGTGGCCCGGGTGGCGGCCCCGGCGGGGAGCGGGCACAGATGACGCTGCTCGCGCACGCGGTCCGGGCCGAGGTCGCACGGACCGAGGGGGACCCCGCACGCGCGGTCGTCGAGTACCGGCGTGCCTGGGACCAGGTGGTGCCGCACCGGCGCGAGGCGAGCCAGTGGGTGATGGTCATCGGTGCGGCGCTCCTGGCCGCGCAGGACGAGGCCGCGCAGGACGAGGCGGCGCGGGGCCGGTCCGCCGGGGCCGCAGCGGGCCTCCAGGACGCCGGTCGGGAGGCCCGTGCGGACCTCGCCCGGCAGGTCCGGGTGAGCGCCCTGGTCGCGCTCCGCATGCCGTCGCTGTGGAACGACCTGCCGGTCGTCGGGACGGCCGTCCTCGGCGCCGCGCTCGAGGCGATCGACCGCGGAGTCGATCCGGCCCTCGTCGCCGCTGCCTGGGGCAGTGCGCTCCGTCTGGGTGCCCGACAGGACTTCGCGGTCCTCGGTCACGGACGGCTCCGGCCGCTGGTCGTGGCCGCGGTCGGCGAGGCCCTCGTGGTGGACGCCGAGACGGCCTCGGCCGGGATGTCCCGGGCCGAGGCCGTCGCTGCCGCGCGAGGGGCGCTCGAGGCGGTCAGGCCTTCCGCATGTAGGCCCGGACGGTGAGCGGGGCGAACACCGTGACGACGACCGCTGCGCCGAGCAGGCTCAACCACAGGTCGCCGCCGACCGTGCCGTGGTTGACCAGGTCGCGGACCGCGGTGATGAGGTGCGAGATCGGGTTCACGTCGGAGAACCAGTGCAGCCAGTCCGGCAGCGTGTCCGCCGGGACGAACGCGTTCGACAGGAACGTCAGCGGGAAGAGCACCAGGTTCGAGATGCCCGACACGCTCGACGCGGTGCGGGCGACGACACCGAAGTAGGCGAAGACCCAGCTGATCGCCCAGGCCACGACGACGACGAGCAGGCCGGCGACCAGCACCGCGCCGATGCCACCGGCGGGACGCAGCCCCATGATGAACCCGACGGTGAAGGTGATCGTGGTGGCGATCGCGTAGCGGACGGTGTCGGCGAGCAGCGCTCCGGCGAGCGGGGCGATACGGGCGATCGGCAGCGACCGGAAGCGGTCGAACACGCCCTTGTCCATGTCCTCACGGAGCTGCACGCCGGTGACGATCGACGACGTGATGTTCGTCTGCACGAGGATGCCCGGGATGATGATCGGCAGGTAGCTGCTGACGTCCCCGGCGATCGCGCCCCCGAAGATGTACGTGAACATCACGGTGAACACGATCGGCATGAGCGTCACGTCGAAGAGCTGCTCCGGCGTGCGTCGGACCTTGACCAGGCCGCGGTACGCCATCGTCAGCGACTGTCGGACGGTCGCGGCCAGGCCGGATCCGCCGACACCCGGCCGCGGGGCGACCCGCGGGGCACCCGACGGTGCGGCGGCCAGGTCGGGGGTGGTGAGCGTGCTCATGCGTTGCTCCCTTCGAGCGCGCGGGCGGCGGGTGCAGGCGTGCCAGCGCCCGCCCCCTCGCCGGTGATGGTGAGGAAGACCTCGTCGAGCGTCGGCTTCTGCACGCTCATCTCAGCGAGGGAGATGCCGGCGTCCCGGAAGGACACGAGCAGGTCGGTGACCCGGTCGGGGTCCGCCATCGGCGCGGTCAGGCGGGAGCCCTCCGGGCTCGCCACCGCCGCGGTCCCGAGCACGCGGAGCACCAGGTCGGACGCCTCGGCCAGTCGTGCCGGCGTCGAGTCGGCCAGCCGGAGCTGCAGCGACGCGGTGCCGATCGAGGCCTTCAACTCGTCACTCGTGCCCTCGGCCACGACCCGGCCGTGGTCGATCACCGCGATCCGGTCCGCGAGCTGGTCGGCCTCGTCGAGGTACTGCGTCGTCAGCAGCACCGTCGACCCGGTCGCGACGAGCTCCCGGATCGTGTCCCACATCTGCGCGCGGGTCCGGGGATCGAGGCCCGTCGTCGGCTCGTCGAGGAAGATCAGCGGCGGCTGCGCGATGAGGCTCGCAGCCAGGTCCAACCGTCGGCGCATGCCGCCGGAGAACCCGCGGAGCGGTCGTCGTGCGGCCTCGCTCAACCCGAAGCGCTCGAGCAGCTCCGTCGACTTCCGCTTCGCCTCCGTCCGGGACAGCCCGAGCAGCCGGCCGAAGACGACGAGGTTCTCGGTCGCGCTCAGGGTCTCGTCGACGCTGGCGTACTGGCCGGTCACACCGATGAGCTGCCGCACCACGTGCGGCTCCCGGCGGACGTCGTGGCCGAACACCCGCGCCTCGCCGCCGTCCAGGCGGAGCAGGGTCGCGAGCATGCTGATCGTGGTGGTCTTGCCGGCGCCGTTCGGACCGAGCACGCCGTACACCGTGCCGGCCTCGACCCGCAGGTCGACGCCGTCCACGGCCCGGTTGCTGCCGAACGTCTTCACGAGGCCCGAGGCCTCCACCGCGAGCGGTGTCGTGGTCATCGTCGTGTCCTTCCGTCGACGTCGTGTACGGGGAGGACACTGCCGAGCACCGCTCACGCGGCACTGACGCGGCGCTGACATCGGTACCGTGGAGGGCGTGAGCGAGACGGCCCGGACACCAGACGACACCGGCGCAGACGACACCGGCGTGCGACTGCGGATCGACCTGGCGTACGACGGTTCCGGCTTCTCCGGATGGGCGCGGCAGCCCGCACTCCGGACCGTGCAGGGTGTGCTCGAGGACGCCCTCGCCACCGTCTTCACCCGGTGGGGCGAACCACCCCGGCTGACGGTCGCCGGGCGCACCGATACCGGCGTCCACGCCACCGGACAGGTCGCGCACCTCGACCTCAGCCCGGACCAGTGGGCCGCCCTGACCCGGCCGAAGCGTCCGAGCGCCGACGGCACCGTCCGCGACGCCTTCACCGGGCTCGTCCGACGGCTCAACGGGCTCGCCGGCGCCGACGGGGACGTCGTCGTCCGCAGCGTGCGCGTCGCCCCGGCCGGCTTCGACGCCCGGTTCTCCCCGCTCTGGCGGCGCTACCGGTACCGGGTCGCCGACGTCGACGCCCTCCGCGACCCCCTCCGCCGTGGGCACACGACCTGGTACCCGGGGCGCCTCGACCCGGCGTCGATGGAGCGCGGTGCGCTGCGGCTGCTCGGGCTGCACGACTTCGCGGCGTTCTGCAAGCCGCGGGTCGGCGCGACCACGATCCGGACCCTGCAGGAGTTCCGCTGGGAGCGTGAGCCGGACGGCGTGCTGGTGGCGAGCCTCCAGGCCGACGCCTTCTGCCACTCCATGGTGCGCGCGATGGTCGGCGGCACCCTCGCCGTCGGCGAGGGCCGGCTGACGCCGGACGAACTCGACGGGCTCCGCGTCGCGGCGGAACGCACCAGCGCCTTCACCACCGCCCCGGCCCGCGGACTCACCCTGACCGAGGTCGGGTACCCGGACGACGACGCCCTGGAGGCGCGGGCCGTCCAGACACGCGCCCGTCGCGACGCGGAGGGACACCGGCCCGGCGACCTGTCGGACGAGGGCGGGCGCTAGCGCCTGACGGTAGCGTCGGGGGATGGCTCCTCGTGCTCCGCGCTCCGTCGTCTCCGTCGCACCCGGTGTGGTCTTCGTCGAGGGGCCGGTGTCGAACTGGGTCGTCCTGGCGGAGGAGGACGGCGTCGCCCTCATCGACGCGGGCTACCCGGCCGACACCGACCTGGTGCTCGACAGCGTGCTGCTCGCCGGACACGACCTCGACGAGCTCCGCCGCGTCTACGTCACGCACGGGCACGTCGACCACGTCGGGGGTCTGCCCGGGATCCTCGAGCGCTTCCCGCACGTCGAGGTCCTGGCGCACGCCGACGAACTCGACAACGTCCGCGGGCCGTCGCGCCAGCAGGTGACGCCGGCCGAGATCGGCGGTCGCCTCGCCGCACCCCGCGTGCTGCGCTGGCTCGGCCGCGCGATCGCCTCGGACGCCCTCCGCCCGACGACGGTGCCGAGCGCGCGCGCCTTCACCGCCCGTGACTTCGAGGGCCGGGCGATGACGCCGCTGCCCGTGCCGGGGCACACCGACGGCTCCACCGCGTACCTGCTGCCCGCTGCCGACGCGATCGTGACCGGCGACGCCGTCGTCACGCACCACGACACGCAGCCCGCGGCGTGGGCGCCACGGCCGCGGATGATCACACCGTTCTTCACCGCGGACCAGGCGCTCGCCGTGGAGTCGGCGCGGGCGCTGGCCTACCCGGCGATCGTGCTGCCGGGGCACGGGCCGGCGGTGCACCGGGTGGGGTCGGAGTGGGTGCCGATCCAGGCGTGACGGCGTTGCCCGGGCATCGGCGACCGGTACCGGAACGGCAGATGTGACATGGGGATCGACCGGCAGTGGAGCCGCGACGAGGAGGGAACCACCATGGACATCGTCCGCAGGGGCATGACTGGAGAGGCCGACGCCGGGTCGCTCGGACGCGGCAGGATCCGCCAGGCCGTCGTCTCACTCCTGGCGGTCGTCGCGACCCTGGGGTGCTGCGTCGTCGGCGTGACGGGCCAGGGTCTGACGATCCGCGGGGTCGCGGCCGTCGTCACGGTGGCTGCCATGGCCGGCTCGCTGGCGTTCGCGAGGAGACGCGGGAACCTCGTGGGGTGGTACGTCGCTGCAGCGGGGGTGGCGCTGTTGCGTGTGCTCTCCGGGTCGTGAGGCAGTGGTCGAGCCCGTCGTGGTGACGGCGGCTGCGTCGCTGCTCGCGTGGGCCGGATGGAACACCCGGTCGACCCTCGTCCGGGGGAGAGGTTTCACCTCGTCGTAACCTGTGTGTCCCCGCAGGCCCGTACGGTTCACGGGATCACTCCCGACCACGAACCGAAGGTCCCCATGCCACGAAGCGTCGGACGCACCCTGCTGTGCGCCACGGCTGCCGCGACCCTGGTCGCCGCACCGCTCGTCACCGTCACCGCCGCCTCCGCGAACCCGACGGGCACCGGACTCGTCATCACCGAGGCGTACCTCAAGGGCGGCAGTGCGAACCAGCCGTTCACCAACCGGTTCGTCGAGATCGGCAACCCGACCGGCGCCGCGGTGTCCGTCGACGGGTGGTCGCTGCAGTACCGGTCGGCGACGGGCACGGGAGCGTCGAGCACCGTCGTGCCGCTCACCGGCTCCGTCCCGGCGAACGGCACGTACCTCGTGCAGGGAGCGTCGAACGGGAAGGTCGGCGATGCACTGCCCGCGCCCGACGTCGTCTCGACGTTGAACGCCTCCGGCGCGAGCGGGACACTCGTCCTCTCCGACCAGCCGACGGCACTGTCGCTGCCCGCGGGTGCGGTCACGACGGCGACGCCCGGCGTGGTGGACCTGCTCGGGTACGGCGCCGCGAACACGTCGGAGACCGCCCCGGCCACGAACCCCTCGGGCGCGAACAGCACCCCGGACGCCCTCGTCCGGCAGGGGACGACCGACACCGACGCGAACGCGGCGGACTTCACGCTGACGCGGTCGATCACCCCGCGGAACGCCGCCGGCGAGACGGCGCCAGGCGGCACCACGCCGACTCCGGGCGGTGGCGGCACGACCCCGCCGACGACCCCCGTCGCCGCGACCATCCCCGAGATCCAGGGTACGACGGACACCTCGCCGCTCGTCGGCTCGACCGTCACCACCAGCGGTGTCGTGACCGCGGTGTACGCCACCGGTGGGCTCAACGGGTACACGATCCAGACGCCGGGCACGGGAGGCGCAACCACCCTGGCCGCGCGGACCGCCTCCGACGGCCTGTACGTCTACTCCGCCGCCACGGCCGGACTGGTCGCGATCGGCGACCACGTCCAGGTCACCGGCACCGTGTCCGAGTTCGACGGCCTCACCGAGCTCACCGTCCCGAGCGCCGCCGGGCTGACGGAGCTCACCACCCCGGCCGCCGCCCCGGTCCCGGTCGCCGTGGCCTTCCCCCGCACGGACGCCGAGCGGGAGATGCTCGAGAGCATGCTCGTCGCCCCGCAGGGTGACTACACGGTCGCCGACAACTACACGACGAACCAGTACGGCGAGATCGCGCTCGCCACGGGCCCGGGACGTCTGCTGCAGCCGACCGAGGTCGCCCGCCCGGGCAGCGCCGAGGCCGCCGCGGTGACCGCCGACAACGCAGCGCGCAAGGTCACGCTCGACGACGGCGCGAGCACGAACTTCCTGCCCCGCGACGACCAGGACCAGTCGGCCCGGTCGATCCCCGTGCCCTGGCTGACGAACGCGGGCCCGGTCACGGTCGGCGCCACCACGACGTTCACCGCACCCGTGGTGCTCGACTACCGGAACAACGCCTGGAAGTTCCAGCCGACGGCGCCGATCACCGGCGCGACCCCGAAGGCCGACCTGCCCGCGACGTTCTCGGACGTGCGCACCGCCGCGCCCGCCGCGGTCGGTGGGGACCTGAAGCTCGCCGGGTTCAACGTCCTGAACTACTTCCCGACCACGGGCGACCAGCTGACCGGTTGCACGTACTTCCGGGACCGCACGGGTGACCCGATCACGGTGGACTCCGGTTGTGACGCCCGCGGCGCTGCCGAGCCGGAGGACCTGGCACGCCAGCAGGTGAAGATCGTCACGGCGATCAACGGCCTGGGCGCCGACGTCGTCTCGCTCGAGGAGATCGAGAACTCGGCGGCCTTCGGGCAGGACCGGGACGCCGCGGTCGCCACCCTCGTCGACGCGCTCAACGCCGCCACCGGCTCCGACACCTGGGCGTACGTCCCGTCACCGACGGAGCTCGCCGCCGACGAGGACGTGATCCGCCTGGCCCTGATCTACAAGAAGGCCCGGGTCGCCCCGACCGCCGAGTCGACGATCCTCACCGACTCCGACGTCTTCCAGCGCCAGCCGGTCGCGGACGCGTTCCGCCCGGTCGGCGGGACCGCGGACGACGACTTCCTGGTCATCGCGAACCACTTCAAGTCGAAGGGCTCCGGTACCGGCGAGAACGCCGACCAGGGCGACGGCCAGGGCGCCTCGAACGCGGACCGCGTGCGCCAGGCCCGAGCCCTCACGACCTTCTCCGCCGCGATGCAGGCGCAGTACGGCACCGACAAGACGTTCCTGATCGGCGACTTCAACGCGTACAGCGAGGAGGACCCGATGGTCGTCCTCCGCGACGCCGGGTACACCGACCTGGCGCCGGCCCGCGACCGGAGCGAGTACTCGTACGTGTTCAGCGGTCTCAGCGGTTCCCTCGACCACGTGCTCGCATCACCGGCAGCACTGGCGAGCGTCACCGGCGTGGACATCTGGAACATCAACTCGACCGAGTCGGTGGGCCTGGAGTACAGCCGGTACAACGTCAACGTCTCGGACCTCTACACCGACGACGTGTACCGCGCGAGTGACCACGACCCGATCCTGGTCGGCTTCGACCTGACCGCGGCCGAGGCGCCGGGCGGCCCGACGCCCGAGCCCACGCCGGAGCCCGGCACGGACGACGAACCCACGGCCGACCCGACCCCGGCGCCGATCGCCGGTGGTGCGGGCACGACCCCGGGTGCGGGTGGGACGACCGCGGGCGGCCTGGCCTTCACCGGTGCGGAGATCGGCGGTGGCCTCGCGGCGGCGCTCGCGCTCCTCGCCGCCGGTGGCGGGCTCCTCGCCCTCCGTCGTCGTCGGACGACGGGTCGCAGCGCAGTCTGACCGCGCACTGGACACGGCCACCGACGGGAGGCGCGACACGGGTCCGACCCGTGCCGCGCCTCCCGTCCGTGGTGTCGGGGAGCGATGCGCGGTTGACCGGGAGGATCGGCGTCGACTAGGCTCATCTCTTGGTCTGCGCGCTCTGTTGCGCCAGACAGTCAGATGGGCCCTCCACCGGGTCGTTCACCGGGCATCTGCCCGCGGGAACGCCCACCGGAGTGGGATTCACGGACTCCTCACCTCGACACGAAAGCAGCACTCCTGTGACTCGTACGTTCTCCCCGAAGCCGGCAGACGTCCAGCACGACTGGATCGTCATCGACGCGACCGACGTCGTGCTCGGCCGCCTCGCTTCGCACGTCGCCGCCCTCCTCCGCGGCAAGCACAAGGCCACCTTCGCCCAGCACATGGACATGGGTGACTACGTCATCATCGTGAACGCCGACAAGGTCGCCCTGACCGGGTCGAAGCTCGCCAAGAAGGTCTACTACCGTCACTCCGGTTACCCGGGCGGCCTCACGGCCACCACCTACCCGGAGATGCTGGAGAAGCACCCGACCCGCGCCGTCGAGAAGGCGATCCGCGGCATGCTGCCGAAGAACACCCTCGGTCGCGAGCAGCTCAAGAAGCTCAAGGTCTACGCAGGCGCTGAGCACCCCCACGCGGCGCAGCAGCCCAAGCCGTACACCTTCGACCAGGTCTCGCAGTAACAGCGGCCACGACGACTTCCAGGAACGAGAAAACACTCATGGCTCAGATCGCTGACTCCATCGACCAGACCCCGGAGACCTTCACCACCGAGAGCGCGCCCGTCGCGTCGGAGGCGGCTCCCCGTCAGATCCTCAACGTCTCGGGCGGTGCCGTCGGTCGCCGCAAGGAGGCCATCGCCCGCGTCCGTCTCGTCCCGGGCTCCGGCACGTTCGTCGTGAACGGCCGCTCCCTCGAGGACTACTTCCCGAACAAGCTGCACCAGCAGCTGATCAACGACCCGTTCAAGGTCCTCGAGCTTCTCGGCTCGTACGACGTCACCGCCCGCATCACGGGTGGCGGCCCCTCGGGTCAGGCCGGCGCGCTGCGTCTCGCCATCGCCCGCACCCTGAACGAGATCGACCGCGAGAACAACCGCGCGGCCCTCAAGAAGGCCGGCTTCCTCACCCGTGACGCCCGCGTCATCGAGCGCAAGAAGGCCGGTCTCAAGAAGGCCCGCAAGGCGTCGCAGTTCTCGAAGCGCTGATCGCCTGACGGCGGGAGATCGCATGCCGCGTCTGTTCGGTACCGACGGCGTTCGTGGCCTCGCCAACGGCGAGTTGACGGCCGCGCTCGCACTGGGCCTTGCCCAGGCGAGCGCGGCCGTGCTCACGCACGGACACCATGCGGACGCTCGTCGAGCGTCCGGTCGCACGCGCCCCAAGGCCGTGCTGGCGCGCGACCCGCGCGTCTCCGGCGAGTTCCTGGGTGCTGCCGTGGCAGCCGGGCTCGCCTCCGCCGGCGTCGACGTCCTCGACGCCGGGGTCATCCCCACCCCCGCAGCGGCGTACCTCGTCGCGGACATCGACGCCGACTTCGGCGTGATGATCTCGGCGTCGCACAACCCCGCGCCGGACAACGGGATCAAGTTCTTCGCCGCTGGCGGCCGCAAGCTGCCGGACGAGGTCGAGGACCGCATCGAAGCGGCCATGCACGACCAGTCCGCACCCACCCCCACGGGTGCCGAAGTCGGGCGCATCACGCGCTTCGCCGACGCCGAGGACCGCTACGTCGTGCACCTGCTCGGCACGCTGCCGCACCGGCTCGACGGCATACACGTCGTGCTCGACTGCGCCAACGGGGCAGCCTCCGGGGTCTCGCCCGAGGTGTTCGTCAACGCCGGCGCGAAGGTGACGCTGATCGGTGCCGACCCGAACGGCATCAACATCAACGACGGTGTCGGCTCGACCCACATCGACAACCTGGCTCGTGCGGTCCTCGAGGCCGGAGCCGACGTCGGCATCGCGCACGACGGCGACGCCGACCGGTGCCTGGCGGTGGACGCCGAGGGCAACGCGGTGGACGGCGACCAGATCATGGCGATCCTCGCGCTGTCCCTCAAGGAACGCGGCCGACTGATCGACGACACCCTCGTCGCGACGGTGATGTCGAACCTCGGGCTCAAGCGGGCGATGGCGGACGCGGGCATCACCGTGATCGAGGCCGGCGTCGGCGACCGCTACGTGCTCGAGAAGATGACCGAGGGCGGCTACTCGCTCGGCGGCGAGCAGTCCGGCCACATCATCTTCAACGACTACGCGACGACGGGCGACGGGGTCCTGACGGGCCTCCACCTCGTCGCCGAGATGGCGCGGACCGGCAAGACGCTCGGCGAGCTGGCGGCGTGCATGACCGTGTTCCCGCAGGTGCTGCTCAACGTCAAGGGCGTGGACCGGCACGGACTGCAGGACCAGGGCGTGCAGGACGCGATCGCTGCCGCCACGCTGGCGCTGGGTGACACCGGCCGGGTGCTGCTGCGCCCGTCCGGCACCGAGCCGGTCGTCCGCGTGATGGTCGAGGCCGCCTCGCAGGAGGACGCCCAGCGCGTCGCCGAGGAGCTCGCGGACGTCGTCCGTGAGCGCCTGACGCTCGACGCCGCGTAGGACCGCCGGCGCGCCGGCCCGCCGGGCCGCCCGGCGCGTTCCCGACTCGCACAACAGAAACCCGTTCGAACCGCTGACTTCAGCGGTTCGAACGGGTTTCTGTTGTGCGGCGCCGGTCCGAACCGAGACCGCCCGGACCGCCGCGCGTCAGATCTTGCGGAGCAGGACGCTCGTCACCTTGTGGTCGGCGGCCTTCTTCAGCACGAGGGTCGCCCGGGAACGCGTGGGCAGCACGTTCTCGAGCAGGTTCGGCTCGTTGATCGCTCGCCAGACCCCGGTGGCCGTCTGCACCGCGTCCTCGCGGGACAGCGCGGCGAAGCGGTGGAAGAACGAGTCCGGGCTCGAGAACGCCTGCTCCTGCAACGCCAGGAACCGGTCGACGTACCAGGACTCGATGTCCTTGGTCTTGGCGTCGACGTAGATGGTGAAGTCGAACAGGTCACTCAGCGCGAGCCGCCCGTGCACCGGCGGCGCGAGCACGTTGAGCCCCTCGACGATGAGGATGTCCGGCTGCCGCACGACGATCTCGGCGTCCGGCACGATGTCGTAGACGAGGTGCGAGTAGTACGGCGCCCGGACCTCGGTGGCACCGCTCTTCACCTGGCTGACGAAGCGCAGCAGGGAGCGGCGGTCGTACGACTCCGGGAAGCCCTTCCGGTCCATGATCCCGCGACGTTCGAGCTCGGCGTTCGGGTACAGGAACCCGTCGGTGGTCACGAGCTCCACCCGCGGGGTGTCCGGCCAGCGCTTCGTGAGCTCGCGGAGCAGACGGGCGACGGTGCTCTTGCCGACGGCCACCGACCCGGCGACCCCGATCACGAACGGCGTCCGGCCGGCCCGTTCACCGAGGAAACGGCTGGTCTCCGCGTGCAGGTCCCGCGCACCGGCGGCGTACAGCGTCAACAGCCGGGAGAGCGGCAGGTACACGTCCTGCACCTCGGTGATGTCGAGCCGGTCGCCCAGGCCGCGCAACTGCACGATCTCGGTCTCCGTGAGCGAGAGGTGCTCCTTCGGCGCGAGCTGCGACCACTCGTCCCGGGGGATCTCCACGAAGGGGGTGGGGTGCGCGACGGTCGTCTCCGGGATCGGCATGGGATCGAGCGTACTCAGCCGGGAGGCACGTCTCCGGTCAGGGCCGTCACCGACGGTGGGCGGGCCTCCCGTCAGGATGCCGGTGCCGGTGCCGGTGCCGGATCAGGCGGGGAGCGCCGCCTCGATGGCGGCGACCACCTCGGGGGCGTCCGGCTTGACCGTTGGGCGGAAGCGCGTGACCGTGCCGTCCGGGGCGACGAGGAACTTCTCGAAGTTCCAGATGACCCGTCCGGCCTTGCCCGAGGCGTCCGGAGCCTGGGTGAGTTCGCGGTAGAGCGGGTGCGCCGAGCGGCCGTTGACCTTGACCTTCTCCGACATCGGAAAGCTGACGCCCCACGTGGTGGAGCAGTACTCCTCGATGGCCTCGGACGATCCGAGCTCCTGCAGGAACTGGTTGCTCGGGAAGCCCAGCACGGTGAAGCCCCGCGGCCCGTACGTGCGCTGCAGTTCCTCGAGCTGCTCGTACTGCGGGGCGAGGCCGCAGCGCGAGGCGACGTTCACCACGAGCACCGCCTTGTCACCGAAGCTGCCGAACGTGGTGGTCTCGCCCTTGATGGTGGTGATCTCGATGTCGTCGAAGCGTCCCATGTCCGGAGGCTATCCCCACCCGCCGTGCGGTTCGCAGGGTGCTCCCCGCGCTGCCCGTAGGATCGATCCCATGTGTGGAATCGTCGGATACGTCGGCAGCAACAGCAGCACGGACGTCCTCCTCGGGGGCCTCCGGCGCCTCGAGTACCGCGGCTACGACTCGGCCGGCATCGCCGTGGTCGACCCGTCCGGGGACCTGACCTCGGCGAAGAAGGCCGGCAAGCTCCAGATGCTCGTCGACGAGCTCGACACGAACCCGATCGCGGACGGCGGCACCGGCATCGGCCACACCCGCTGGGCGACGCACGGCGGCCCGACGGACGAGAACGCGCACCCGCACCTGGCGGACGGCGGCAAGCTCGCGCTGATCCACAACGGCATCATCGAGAACTTCGCCCCGCTGAAGGACGAACTGCTGGCCGAGGGCGTCGTGTTCCACAGCGAGACCGACTCCGAGGTCGCAGCACACCTCGTCGCCCGTGAGTTCCGCGACACCCACGACCTGACCGAGGCGATGCGTCGCACGGTCGCCCGCCTCGACGGCGCCTTCACGCTCCTCGTCGTGCACGCCGACCAGCCGGGCGTCGTCGTCGGCGCCCGTCGCAACTCGCCCCTCGTGGTGGGCCTGGGCGACGGCGAGAACTTCATGGGCTCCGACGTCGCCGCGTTCGTCGCGTACACGCAGCGCGCGCTCGCGATCGGCCAGGACGAGATCGCGACGATCCGCCCCGACGGTGTGGACGTCATCCACTTCGACGGAACCCCCGCCGACCGCAACGAGTTCGAGGTGAACTGGGACGCCTCGGCCGCGGACAAGGGCGGCTGGTCCTCCTTCATGGCGAAGGAGATCAGCGAGGAGCCCGAGGCCGTGCGCAACACGGTCCTCGGCCGCGTGCACGAGGGTGCAGTCACCCTGACCGACCTCGACCCGATCGCGGAGCGCCTGCAGCAGGTCGACCGCGTCATCGTCATCGCCTGCGGCACCGCGGCCTACGCCGGCATGCTCGGCAAGTACGCGATCGAGCAGTGGTCCAGGATCCCGGTGGAGGTCGAGCTCGCCCACGAGTTCCGCTACCGCGACCCCGTGTTGAACGACCGCACGCTCGTCGTCTCGATCAGCCAGTCCGGCGAGACCATGGACACGCTGATGGCCGTCAAGTACGCGCGCGAGCAGGGCGCCCAGGTCCTCTCGATCTGCAACACCCAGGGCGCGACGATCCCGCGCGAATCTGACGCGGTGATCTACACGCACGCCGGCCCCGAGGTCGCCGTGGCGTCGACGAAGGCGTTCCTGGCCCAGGGCGTCGCGCTCTACCTGCTCGGGCTGCACCTCGCCACACTCCGGGGCACGTTGACCGCCGAGCAGATCGCCGAGCAGGTCGCCGAGCTCGAGGGCCTGCCCGCCAAGCTCCAGCAGACCATCGAGGACGCCGCCGGGGTCGCCGAGCTCGCCAAGTGGATGGCCGACACCCGCAGCGTGCTGTTCCTCGGGCGCCACGTCGGGTACCCGATCGCACTCGAGGGTGCGCTCAAGCTCAAGGAGCTCGCCTACATCCACGCCGAGGGCTTCGCGGCCGGTGAGCTCAAGCACGGTCCGATCGCCCTGATCGAGCCCGGTCAGATCGTCTTCGTGATCGTGCCGTCGCCGCGTGACGCCCGCTCGCTGCACCCGAAGGTCGTGTCGAACATCCAGGAGATCCGCGCCCGCGGTGCCCGGGTCATCGCGATCGCGGAAGAGGGCGACGCCGCGGTGCTGCCCTTCGCCGACGAGGTCCTGCGGATCCCGCTCGCGACGCCGCTGTTCGAGCCCCTGCTCGCCGTCGCCCCGCTGCACATGTTCGGCATGGAGCTCGCGGCCGCGAAGGGGCTCGACGTGGACCAGCCACGCAACCTCGCGAAGTCGGTCACCGTCGAGTAGTCGGCGATGATCATCGGCATCGGGGTCGACGTGGTCGACCTGGAACGGTTCGAGCGGGTCCTGACACGGACCCCCGCGATGCGGTCGCGGCTGTTCACCGACGCCGAGCAGCTGCGGGACGGTGAGCCGCGCCCGGTGGCGTCGCTCGCCGCCCGGTTCGCGGCGAAGGAGGCGTTGATCAAGGCCTTCGGGTCGAGCGCCGGCCTGAGCTGGCGGGAACTCGAGGTCGTCGCCGACGACCAGCGGAACCCGTCCCTCACCCTGCACCAGGGCGCCCAGCGGGTCGCCGACGAGCGCGGCGTCGCGCAAGTGCACCTCTCGCTGTCGCACGACGGTGGGATCGCGACGGCGTTCGTCGTCATCGAGGGCCGGGACCGGCCCGCAACGGAAGGACCGATCGCGTGAGCGCGTTCACGGGGGTGACCGTCGACCGGGAGGCGTTGATCGCCAACTACGCCACGGTCGCGGAACAGGTGGCTCCGGCCGGCGTCGTCGCGGTGGTGAAGGCGGACGCGTACGGGCACGGCGCCGTCGAGGTCGCCCGGGCCCTGGTGGACGCGGGTGCGGACTGGCTCGGGGTCGCGGACCTCGACGAGGCGGTGGCACTCCGCGAGGCCGGCATCGACGAGGGCGTCCGGATCCTGGCGTGGTTGCACGCCCCCGACGAGGACTTCCGTCGCGCGGCCCGGTACGGCATCACCCCGGCGGTCTCCAGCGTTGAGCAGCTCTCCACCGCGGCCGACGCCGACGTCCCCGAGGTGCACCTGGTCGTGGACACCGGCCTCAGCCGCAACGGTGCGGTGGAGTCCGAGTGGCCCGAGTTGTTCGCCACCGCAGCCGCACTGTCCCGCGGCGGCGACCGCACCCGGATCGAGGGGGTGATGTCGCACCTGTCGAACGCGTCGCGCTCGGACGACCTGGACCAGGACGCGGCGCTGCAGCGGGCACTCGACGGCCTCGCGGCGGTCGGCATCCGCCCCGACGTCGTGCACCTCGCGGCCAGCGCGGGCAGCCTGGCGCTGCCGGAGACCCGACGGGACCTGACCCGGGTCGGCCTGGCGCTCTACGGGCTCAGCCCGTTCCCGGACCGGACCTCGGCCGACCTCGGGCTGCGGCCGGCGATGCGGGTGACCGCCGCGGTGCTGCGGACGGTCGCCGTGCCCGCCGGGGACGGCGTCTCGTACGGGTACACGTGGCGTGCCGAGCAGGACACCCGGCTCGCGGTCATCGGGCTCGGCTACGCCGACGGCTTCGACCGTGCCTACGGCAACCACGTCTCGGTGCGGATCGGGGACCGCCGGTTCCCGGTCGTCGGCCGGGTGGCCATGAACGCGATGCACATCGACATCGGGGACGCGGACGTCGCGATCGGGGACGAGGTCGTGCTCTGGGGCGACCCGGCGAACGGTGACCCCGCCGTCGAGGAGTGGGCCGACGCGATCGGCACCATCAACTACGAGGTGGTCGCCCGCGTCGGCCGCAGCGTCGAACGGAGGACGACGTGAGCGCAGGACTGCGCCGGGCGGTCATCGACCTGGACGCCTACCGTGCCAACCTCGATCTCGTCCGCTCCTGGATGGACCCGGTCGAGGTGATGGCGATCATGAAGGCCGACGCGTACGGCCACGGCCTCGAACCGATCGCGCTGACCGCGGTCGACGCGGGGATCCGGTGGATCGGGGTACTGACGGTGCCGGCAGCGCTGCGGCTGCGCTCGATCGGCGTCGGCGAGGACGTCCACCTGTTCACCTGGCAGCACGACCCGGGGCTGGACTTCCGCGACGCGATCGACTCCGCGGTCGACCTGGGTGTCTCGAACGTCGCCGAGCTGCGTCGCATCGTCGACGCGGTGGACCAGCGACCGGCCCGGGTGCACCTGGGGGTCGACAGCGGTCTGCACCGTGACGGTGCCACGGCGGCGGACTGGACCGCGCTGGTGGAACTGGCGCGCGACGCCCAGCGCGACGGCCGGATCGAGGTCGTCGCCGCCTACACGCACCTGGCGGAGTCCTCGGACGCCGACGACGCCTCGGCGGTGGCGCACTTCGACGCGATGGTCGAGCAGGCCGAGGACCTGGGGCTCGACATCCGGTGGGAGCACGTCGCCGCATCGCTCGCGGGCCTGGAACGCAAGGAGTTCCGGAAGGACATGGTCCGGATGGGCGCCAACCTGTTCGGCATCCCCGGTGCCGACGGAGTGTCCGCCGCCGACCTCGGCCTGACTCCCGTGATGACCCTGACCGCGTCCGTGGCGAAGTCCAAGCGCGTCCCGGTCGGTACCGGCGTCTCCTACGACTACACGTACCGCACGGACACCGAGACGACCCTGGCGCTCGTGCCCGTCGGCTACGCGGACGGCGTCCCCCGCGCGGCACAGGGTCGCATCGAGGTCGCGATCAACGACACCCGCTACCCGATCGCGGGGCGGGTCGCGATGGACCAGTTCCTGGTCGACGTCGGGGACGACGACGTCCGGGTGGGCGACACCGTGACGCTGTTCGGCACCGGCGAGGACGGCGAGTCCACGGTGCTCGAGTGGGGCCGTGCGCTCGACACCATCGGCGAGGAGATCGTCTGCCGGATCGGCAGCCGGGTCCAGCGCGTCCACGAGGGGCACTTCGGCGAGGGTCGGGTGGGGGAGTACCTGCGGGGCGAACGCTCGTGAGCGTCCTCCTCGACACCACGGTCGCGACGACGGACGAGATGGGGGCTCTCGGTGCCCGGATCGCGGGGGTGCTCCGGGCCGGCGACCTGGTCGTCCTCACCGGGCCGCTGGGCGCCGGCAAGACCACGATGACGCGGGGACTCGGCACGGCGCTCGGTGCGCGCGGGCAGGTGTCGAGTCCGACGTTCGTGCTCGCGCGGACGCACCCGACCACGGCTGGCCCGGACCTGGTGCACGTGGACGCGTACCGGCTGTCGGACCCGGTCGAGCTCGACGACCTGGACCTCGACTGGGACGGCTCGATCGTCGTCGTGGAGTGGGGCCGCGGCATGGTCGACGGGGTCAGCGACAGTGTCCTGGACGTCGAGATCACCCGGCCGACGGGCGGTGGCGACGGCCTCGGCGACGACCTCGATCCGGACGACGTCCCCGACGAACCCCGTCGCGTGGTGGTGACCGGCACCGGTCCCCGGTGGTCGGGCACCAGGCTCTGACGCCCGACCAACGGGGACACCGACCAGCGGGGACACCGGCCAGCGGGGACCCCGACCCGCGGACCCCGACCGGCCGGCCCGGCTCAGCTGAGGACGAAGCGCTGCGCCGGGGTGCCGTTGCAGTCCCAGATCTGCAACCGGGTGCCGTTCGTCGTGGCGCCGCCCGGTGCGTCGACGCACCGGCCGCTGGTCGGGTTCCGGAGCGACCCGTCCGACTGCGCCACCCAGTTCTGGTAGCCGCCGCCGTTGCAGGTCGCGAGTTGGAGCTTCGTGCCCGCGGCGCTCACCCCTCCGGCGATGTCGAGGCACTTGCCCAGGGTCTGCAGGGTCTGCCCGCTGGCGGTCCAGTGCTGGTCCTTCGCCGCCGCCGCGCAGTCCCAGAGCTGCACCGCGGACCCGTCCCCACCGGTGTCGTCACCCGCGACGTCGACGCACGTGCCCCCGGGCGCGGCGATGGTCCGCCCGGTGACCGTCCCACCACCGGCGACCTGACCCTTGTTGTACACCGCCACGGAGTCGATCACCAGCTGACCGCCGGACACGGTCGACGCGTTCGGACCACCGCCGAACGCGTTCGGGAAGCCGCCACCGATCGCCAGGTCGTAGATGATGAAGAACGGGTGGTCGATGGCGTTCGACCACGTGGTCGCATCGACCTGGTTCGCCTTCACCGTGGCGAAGACCGTGCCGTCGAGGGAGAAGCGGACCTGCTCCGGCGACGTCGACCGGTCGATCTCGACCGCGTAGTCGTGGAACCCGGTCTGGCAGCCGGCACAGGCGTGTTCGCCCGAACCGATGCCCGTCGACTCGTTGCAGGGGCCGCCGGGGTTGACGCCGCAGTGGATGGTGCTGAAGACGGAACTGCGGCCGTTGACGTCCTCCATGATGTCGACCTCGCCGGAACCGGGCCATGTGACCCCGGACCGGAGGGGCGCGCCGAGCATCCAGAACGCGGGCCAGTAGCCCATGCCGTTCGCCGGGGTGACGTTCGGCTGCTGCAGCACGGACTCGATCCGGACCACACCGCCGGGAGCAGCCCCGAAGGTGGCCGCCTGCGTCTCCACCCGGCCGGAGGTCCAGCCGGTCGACGGGTTCGTGCCGCTGTGCAGCGCCTGCAGCACCAGGTGGCCCTGACCGTCGTGGCGGACGTTCGCCGTGCTGCTCGTCATGGTCTCGATCTCACCGGTCCCGAAGCTGCTGCCCGGTCCGGTGTCGTACTTCCACTGCCCCTGGTCGAGTCCGGTGCCGGCGGCACCGGTGAAGTCGTCGCTCCAGGTCTGCGTGAAGCCCGCAGGTGCTGACGGGATCGCGGCGTGGGCGGCCTGTGGCGCCGTGACGGAGGCGATCGGCAGGACCGCGGCGGCGAACACCGCGAACGACGCGAGCGCCGCCCGTCGCAGGGTGATGGTCATGTGAGGCATCGTTGCCTTCTCTCGTGAGTCGAACGAGCGCAAGCCTCCTGCTCGTGGCGGCCGGCTGCCAAGTCGGCACATCGACGGACAAGTGCGGTCCGGTTCCCGCGGAGATCGGACGATGATCTCGGAACGCTTGGGTATCGAGAACGGAGCGCGTAGCGTCCCTCGGGCTACACCGCGGTCCCTAGCCGCGGCATGCCCGTCCCCCATTACCGGGCCGGCCTCGTCGTGATCGTACGTCGAACCCGACGGCGTCGTAGCGCGAGGGCGCCTGCCACGTGACCCGAACCCGAGTCAGGCGCCCTCGACCTCACGCCGATCGCTCCGAGGTCCCGCGATCCGCGCATCTCGAACGTCGAGTTGTCGATGTCGGGGGATCACGACGCGGCAGACGGGTGTGCCGACGCGTCACTCAGCGGATCGCGTACCGGGTGAGGGTCACGCCGTTGTGGAAGGAACGCTGTTCGAGCAGGTCGAGCAGCAGGGGTTCCGCGACCGGCTCGTCGAAGAGCGGCCGACCGGTGCCGAGGACCGCGGGGTGCGTGTAGAGCAGCAGCTCGTCGAGGAGCCCGGCGGTGAGCAGCTGCGTGGCGAGGGTGGCACCGCCGACCGCGATGTCCCCCTGGGACTCCCGACGGAGCGCCGCGAGCTGTTCGATCGCGTCGTCCCCGCCGATGACGCGCGTGTGGTGCTCGGCGCTCGTCCGGGTCCGGGACACCAGGACCTTCGGGATGTCGGTCCAGATCTCGCCGAACTCGCGCAACCACTGCGGCAGTGAATCGTCGTGCCGGGCGTCGGGCCAGAACGGGTCCATCATGTCGCGGACGACCCGGCCCTCGACGAACATCGACATCGACCGTGCCCGGTCGTTGAACTCCCGGTGCAGCGGCTCGTCGATGTGCAGCCAGTCCGGGCCGTCCAGGCCGCTGTGGTCGTCACGGTCGCGTTCGATGAGCAGGTCGAGCGAGACGTTCATCCAGTACACGAACCGAGCGGGCACGGCGGACTCCTTCGTCGGTGTCTCGACGGTAGCGCCGCAGCAGCGCACCGACAAGGGCGAGCGGACCGCTCAGCGACGAGCCGCCGCTCGGGTCCGCAGGCCACAGCTCCGACGCTCCAGGTCCGCCAACGCCGCCACCGTCTGCGGGTCCCGCCCACGCCACCGGTCCACCACACCGGGGCCGAGGGTGACGACCGCGTCCCGGCCGACGAGTGCCCGGAGCGCGAGCAACTCCGCCCCGTCCGGCGACCGGTCGACCCGACTGGTCGCGGTCGCCACCCGGACGAAACGCCCACGGGTCCGCGTCCACACCAGCAGCAGGAGCGCGATGACGACGACGGTCAGGCCACCGCCGACCAGGTGCGCGAGGTGCAGTGCGGTGTCGTGCTGCTGGGCGCCCGCGGCAGCGACGGCGCCCGCGTGCTCGCTCGCCTTCCGGAGCGGCGTGCTGACGGCGTCGCCGGCCAGCGGGATCCGCGACAGTGCCCGGGCGGTGGCGGACAGCTGCTGCTGGAACGCCGACCCCTCGGACTGCACGCGCGTTCCGATCGTGGCGAGCCGCGCGATCGAACCGGCGACGTCGCGGCCGATGACCACCGCCAGGACCATGCCGACCAGGACGAGCACGTCGGCGACGACCTGCCGGGCACGTCGGGTCGGGCGGCTGTCGTAGACGACCATCGCGGGCCTCCTGTCCGGGACCCGTCTCGGGTCTCCTGTGGTGAGGACCGGCGCCGCGGACGGCGGGACGGTCGACCACCCAGTCTGCTGAGGTTCCCTGTGCGCCGTTCGCTGGTACTAGGCTCGCTCTCCGGCCTCGGACCAGCCGGCCGGCAGCGGTGCCGGACGACGACGATCGGAGGCCACGCGCATGCTCGTGACCATCACCACCCGCGGCGACGCGGCCCCGGACCTCTCCCACCTGCTGCACAAGCACCCCGGTCGGGCGCAGTCCTTCGACCTCAG
This sequence comes from Curtobacterium sp. MCPF17_001, assembly GCF_003234615.1. Classification (NCBI taxonomy): domain Bacteria; kingdom Bacillati; phylum Actinomycetota; class Actinomycetes; order Micrococcales; family Microbacteriaceae; genus Curtobacterium; species Curtobacterium sp. MCPF17_001. Next base: position 66,950 of record NZ_QKSL01000011.1, on the reverse strand, counting down.
CGTCGGCACGGCGCACGTCTTCTACCCGGCGGACACCCCGGACGTGTGCTCCGCCGCCCTGCTGCTCGAGGTCGACGCGATCGCCCTCGCGCGCAGCAAGCGGTACGGCGCGGACGCGCAGGCCCTGTCCCGGTACGTCAACGACCGGCCGTACGCCTCCACCTCGATGCTCGCCCTCGCGATCGGGCAGGTCTTCCGCAGCGCCATGGGTGGTCGGAGCACCTCCCGGCCGGAGCGCGCGGCCGCACCGATGGACCTGGAGCTCGCCCTGACCAGCGTGCCGAGCGAGGTCGACGAGCACGGCGTCGGCCTGGCCTCGCGGCTGTTCGCGCCCCTCGGCTGGGACGTCGACGAGACCCGGCGACCGCTCGACGACACGCGACCGGAGTGGGGCGACGCTGCCACGGTCGGCCTGCGGCTCCGCGGGCGGGTCCGGCTCTCGGACGCGCTGCGGCAGCTCACCGTGCTGCTGCCGGTGCTCGACGACGCGAAGCACTACTGGGTCGGGGACGACGAGGTCGGCATGCTGCTCCGCCGGGGCGAGGGGTGGCTCGCCGAGCACCCGCTCCGGGAGGTCATCACCACCCGGTCGCTCGCGCACCAGCGGTCGCTCGTGGACGATGCGACGTCCCGGCTGCTGGGGCTCGACGGCACGGCCGGCGACGGCGGGGCGGTGGACGCGCCCGTCGACGAGGCGTCCGCGGAGGACGACGGGACGTCGGCTCGCGAGACGCCCCTGTACCGGCGCCGCGCCGAGGCCGTCCTGACGGCGCTCGCCGACGTGCAGGCCCACACCGTCGCCGACGTCGGCTGCGGCGAGGGTGCCCTGCTCCGACACCTGTTCGCCGACCGGTCGTTCACGACGATCATCGGCACCGACGTGGCACCCCGCGAACTCGCACGGGCCGAGCGGCGCCTGCGGCTCGACGACGTCAGCGACGAGCAGCGTGCCCGGGTGCGGCTGCTGCAGTCGTCGGTCACGTACTCCGACGACCGCATCGCCGGACTCGACGCGGTGGTGCTCATGGAGGTCGTCGAGCACGTCGACCCCGAGCGGCTGCCGGCGCTCGAGGCGTCGGTGTTCCGGGCCGCCCGACCCGCCGCCGTCGTCGTGACCACCCCGAACGCCGAGCACAACGTCCGCTTCGCCTCGCTGGCGGCCGGCCGGTTCCGACACCCGGACCACCGGTTCGAGTGGACGCGCGACGAGTTCCGCACCTGGGCGCAGGCCGTCGCCGACCGGCACGGCTACACGGTCGAGCACCGACCCGTCGGTGACGACGACCCCGAGGTCGGCCCACCCACGCAGCTCGCCCTGTTCCGCCGCCACACGACCAGCAGCCCGACGAACGGCAGCCCGACGACCATCAGCACGACGACCGGAGGCACCGCCGCATGACCGCCCTGACCGTCCCCACCATGTCCCTGGTGCTCCTCGTCGGCACGAGCGGCTCCGGCAAGTCCACGTTCGCCGCGCAGCACTTCGGCCGGTTCGAGACCCTGTCGAGCGACTTCTTCCGCGGCCTCGTCTCGAACGACGAGGACGACCAGGCCGCGACCCCGGCCGCCTTCGAGGCCCTGAAGCACGTCGCCGCGCAGCGTCTGCGCGCCGGACTGCTCACCGTCGTCGACGCGACGAACGTCCAGGCCGAGGCCCGCCGCGACTTCGTGGAGCTCGCCCGCGCGCACGACGTCCTGCCGGTCGCGATCCTCCTCGACGTCCCCGAGTCGGTCTGTGTCGCCCGGAACGCCGCCCGCACCGGTCGGGACTTCGGACCCGAGGTCATCCGCCGCCAGCAGGGGCAGCTCCGGCGCGGGCTCAAGAGTCTGAGCAAGGAGGGTTTCCGCCGCGTCCACGTGCTGCACGGTGAGGACGAGATCGCCGCCGCCACGATCGTCCGCGAGCCCCTGCTCAACGACCGGACAGGCGAGCACGGCCCGTTCGACGTGATCGGGGACGTGCACGGCTGCCGCTCCGAGCTCGAGACGCTCCTCGGTCGGCTCGGCTGGAGCCTGGTCCGCGACGACCTCGGTCGCCCCGTCGACGCCGTTCACCCGGAGGGCCGTCAGGCGCTGTTCCTCGGCGACCTGGTCGACCGCGGACCGGACTCCCCGGGCGTCCTCCGCCTCGTGATGGGCATGGTGCGGAACGGCCACGCCCTCGCCGTGCCCGGCAACCACGAGGACAAGCTCGTCCGCGCGCTCGACGGCCGCAAGGTGCAGACCGCGCACGGGCTCGCCGAGACCCTCGCCCAGCTCGCCGCCGAGCCGGACGCCTTCCGCGACGAGGTCCGCGAGTTCTGCCGCGCCCTCGTCGGCCACCTGGTGCTCGACGACGGCCGGCTCGTCGTCGCGCACGCCGGGCTGAAGGAGCAGTACCAGGGCCGGGCCTCCGGCCGGGTGCGGTCCTTCGCGCTCTACGGTGACACCACCGGGGAGAGCGACGAGTACGGCCTGCCCGTCCGCCTGCCGTGGGCGGAGGACTACCGCGGATCGGCGATGGTCCTGTACGGGCACACCCCGACCGTCGACGCCGAGTGGATTAACGGCACCATGTGCCTCGACACCGGGTGCGTGTTCGGCGGGAAGCTCTCCGCGCTGCGCTACCCCGAGCGCGAGGTCGTCCAGGTCGACGCCGAGCGGGTCCACTACGTCGCCGCCAAGCCGCTCGAGCCGCTGCGCGGACCGGGCACGTCGACGACAGGTGCCGACGGTGCGGACGCGGGCCGGGCCTCCAGTCCGGCCGGGAGGCCCGTGGCCGGCCCCGCCGCACCGCGTCGCGTCCCCGGACTGCTGCCGATCGAGGACGTCACCGGCAAACAGATCGTCGAGACCCGGCACCACGGCCGGATCGGCATCCGCGCCGAGAACGCCGCCGGTGCCCTCGAGGTGATGAGCCGCTTCGCCGTCGACCCGCGTTGGCTGCCGTACCTGCCGCCGACCATGAGCCCGGTGGCGACCTCTGCACGCCCCGATCACCTGGAGCACCCGGACGAGGCGTTCGCGTACTACCGGGGCCAGGGCGTCGACCAGGTCCGGATGGAGGAGAAGCACATGGGCTCCCGCGGGACCGTGCTGCTCGCACGCGACCCCGCACGGTTCGGTGCTGCGGCCGACTGGAACGGCGTCGTCACGACCCGCACCGGCCGGGCGTTCTTCGACGCTGCCGACACCCGGACCTTCCTCGGACGGCTCGACGCGGCCGTCGAGGCGGCCGGGCTCTGGGACGAGCTCGACACCGACTGGCTGCTGCTCGACGGCGAGGTGCTGCCGTGGGCGGTCAAGGCCGAGGGCATGATCCGCGACTGGTACGCCGAGGTGGGCGCCGCTGCCGGCGGGGCGTTCCCGGACGCCCTGGCCGCGCTCGCCGCAGCCCGCGACAGCGGCGTCGACGTCAGCGACCTGCTGGCCCGGACCGAGCAGCGCGCGGCCGACGCGACCGCCTACACGGAGTCCTACCGGCGGTACGCCGACCCGGCGACGGGCCTCGACGACGTGCGGTTCGCGCCGTTCCAGGTCCTCGCGGCCCAGGGACGGACGTTCGCCGACCGGCCGCACGGCTGGCACACGGCGGTCGCCGACCGGCTGGCTGCCGCCGCACCCGACGTGGTGCGCGCGACCCGGTCGCTGCTCGTCGACGTCCGCGACGAGGCCAGCTGCGCGGCCGGGACCGAGTGGTGGCAGGAACGCACCGGTGCCGGCGGCGAGGGCGCCGTCGTGAAGCCGGAGTCGAACCTGACCCGGGGGCCGAAGGGACTCGTGCAGCCGGGCGTGAAGGTCCGCGGGCGGGAGTACCTGCGGATCATCTACGGCCCGGAGTACACCGAGCCCGGCAACCTGGCGCGGCTGAAGGACCGGGACCTCGGGCACAAGCGGTCGATGGCGCTCCGCGAGTACGCCCTCGGGCTGGAGTCGCTCGAGCGCTTCGTCGAGGGGGAGCCGCTGTGGCGCGTGCACCAGGCCGTGTTCGGCGTGCTGGCGATGGAGTCCGAGGCGGTCGACCCGCGGTTGTGAGGCGGCAGGCTCCCCCGGGACTTCTCGCTGAGCGACACCGTTCGTGGTCGACCCGCCGTTGTGAGGGGCGGGCTCCCCCCGACTTCGCGCTGAGCGACACCGTTCGTGGTCGAGACCGCGAGGCCTGTCGCTCAGCGCGAATCGTTGCCCGCGGCGTCCGCGCGTCTGGCGCGCCGGCGTCCGGACCACGCTGCCGCGACTGGAGCGCGTCTGCCGCGCACCGGTCAGGGCTGGTCGTCCACCGGGAGGACCCGGACGGACACCGAGTCGATCAGCGTCCCCGCAGGGATGCTGCCGTTCCGCTGCGTCTGCACGGTCCGTTCGCCCAGGTAGGTGCCGGACGTCCGGTCGATGATCACGTCCTGGCGTTCCCCGCCGGTGCGGGCCGGCAGCCCGACCGCCGTCCCGACCCGACCGTCGAGAGACGCCTGCTCCTCGGTGACGACGATGCCCGGCAGGGTCGCCAGTGCCTCGTACATCGCCGCGCGGAGGTCGGCGGGCACCAGTCCGGTCCGGAGGAGCTCCTGGACGGTGTCGAACACGTGCTCCGCGTCCGTCGTGTCCACCGCTCGGGGCGCGTCCTCGATCCGGCGGACGAGGGCATCGGGATCGCGGGGCAGGCCCTCGATGTCCGCCGCCGTCAGCGTGCCCGGTCGGACCCCGCCGAGCTCGCCGACCGTGAAGTCCCCGCCGACCGCACGCTCCCACCGGGGGTCGTCGCGGTGCGCCTCGGTCGCGTAGTCGTCCGCCGCGGCCTTCCGGGCAGCGGCGCCGCCGTAGAAGGTCGTCGCCGGCCCCGACCACGTCTCGCGGACCCAGGTGCCGGAGACGTCGGCGGGCACCCACGTCGTGCTCGTCGTCGGCGCCAGGTACCCCTCGTCGTAGTGCTCCCCGTCCGAGGTCGCGTACCCGAGCGCCCGCTCGGTCTCGACCACCTTCGTGAAGGCGCCGACGGGTGCCCGGTCGTCCGCGGCGGCACGGGCGGCCTCGCGCAACGTCGCCGCAGCAGCCGGCGCGGGCGACGACCAGTGCGTGATCCCGATCCCGGAGGCGACCAGTCCGCCGGCGAGCACCACCGCGGCACCGGCGACCAGGACGGGTCGGAACCGACGACGGGGACGGACGGGAGGGACGGTGCGGGCCGGACCCGCGCCTCCCGTCCCCGGGGCGGTCACCGTCGCGGCCTGCGCGGCGGCGTCGAACCGCGTACGTGCACGGTCGAGCGCCGCGTCGAGGACCTCGGGCGGCTCGTCGTCCCGCCGCAGCAGACGGAGGGTGGAGAGGTCGTCGTCAGACATGGAGGGGTCCGTTCAGGGAGTCGGTGGCGCCCGGGACGGCACGGAGGGCCGTGCGGGCGCGGTTCAGTCGGGAGCGGACGGTCCCGACGGGGACGCCCGTGGCCGCCGCGATCTGCTCGTAGGTGAGCTCGGCCCATGCGTACAGCAGCACGGTGTCCCGGACCGCGGGGCGCATCCGGTCGAGCTCCCGGACCACCGCCTGCACGGCACGCTGCACGTCGACGCGGTCGCCGGTCTCGTCCTCGACGTGCTCCGGAGTCGCGGAACGGGACATCGCCCGGAGCGTCCGTCGCTGCGATCGCCAGTGTCGGCTGAGCAGGTTCGTCGCGATGCCGAACAGCCACGGCAACGGCTCCTGCCGCTCCGGGTCGAACGAACCCCACCGCACCAGGGCGGTGACGAACGTCTCACTGAGGATGTCCTCGGCGCTTTGCAGGTCCGTGCGGCGGGCGAGGTAGCGCAGGATGCGGCGGCCGTGCAGGTCGAACTGGCGACCGAGCTCGGCGGCGGCGTCTGGCGGGGGATGGTTGCTGGGCACGATTGGTGTTGCCCGATCGGGGTGGGGGAGTTCCATCTTCGTCCCCGGAAGGCCGCGAGTGTGTCGGCCAGCGTTCGAGCGTCGTGTGCGGATGGGTCGCGATGTGGTCGAGGGCCGCCTCAGCACGCCTGTCGTGGATGAGGGCATCCACCGCATCCCAGCGGCGTGCCCACGCACCGAGTTCAGGACTGATCGCCGCAGTGAGCGAGCGCGCATCCTCGAGGACCAGCGCCGGGGACCGGCGAAGCTGGCGTCCCTCGGCCCCGGTTCCGGGTTGGGGGAACCCGAAGACGACCGGCTCGCAGTGGTTGATGCGGTTCCGTGCCCAATTGAGGCGGAGTGCCAGCCGGTGGACTTCGCGGCGGGTTCGGCCCGGGAACGCAACGCCGAGAGCTGGTTCCCAGAAGGACTCGGAGTAGGACGCCTTCGTCCCGTCGGGTTTCCGGCCACCGCGACCCAACACAGCCACCCACGTCCCCAGCATGAGTTGCGCGACGACCTGGCCCGGTTGCGCAGCGACGCCGACGCGTGCGATCGCCGTCTCCACCTGCCCGAGGAGGTCTTCATCGAACGCATGCCGCTGGTTCTCGAACCAGCGGGGACCGAACTGCGCTGCGAGAGACCGGTGCAGGTGCTCGCGCAGCGCGACCTCCACGAGCCGGAGGACGGCGTGGAAGTGCGAGGCCAGCGACGCGTCGACGAGGGCCAGCTCGACGGCTGCGCGGTCTGCACCACCGACTGCAGCGCGGAAGCGTCGCAGGCGAGAGGGAGCGAGACTCGCGATCAGAGCTCGCTGTTCGTCGTACGTCGGAGGCGGGATCACCCAGGCACGCTACTATCGATGCATAGTCCCGCAGTCGAAAGGCTGCTCGGGTTCTGGAAGCCGTCGTAGTCCCTCGGGTCACGGCGGCTTCACCCGTTCTCGGGCGTCCGGATGAGCGGGTGTCAGGCGCGCGAGCGGTACCGGACGTCTGCGGACTCCCGCGGGGCGAAACGCTCGGCGAAGTCGCAGTCGTTCGGGATCCAGACATCCCGCCACAGGTCGTCGTGCGACCGTCCGAGTTCGTGGTCCCGGGCGATCCCGCGCCGAGCCGCCTCGTCGAGGTCGACGTCGCACCAGACCGTGAGGTCCAGCGCCCCTCGGACCTCCGGATGGAAGAGCCCGATCAGGTCGACCACGAGCAGGTCGGTGGCCGGCAACGGCTCCGGCGTCCCGAGCGCACGGCTCGACCAGTCGAACCGGCGGAACGTGCTCGCACGACCGGCGCGGTGTGGCTCGAGGACCTCGGCGGCGAGCCGCAGGCGTTCCACGCCGTCCCAGTCCGTCGATCGCCGGTGCGACCGGGTCGGGTCGAGGAAGTCGTCGCCGCGGATCCGGACCGCCCCCGGCAGCGCGTCGACGAGCGCACGGGCGAGCGTCGACTTGCCGGACCCGCAGTGGCCGGACACCCCGATCACGAGAGGCGACCGTGCCGATCCACGGAGTGTCCGGACGTGCTCGATCAGGGCATCGCGGTCCATCCGGCCAGCGTAGGGCGGGCGTCGGTCCGCGCCTACGATGGTCGGGTGCTGCTCGCGATCGACACCTCCGCCGGGACCTCGGTCGCCGTCGTCGACCCGGCGACCCGCCGGGTCCTCGCCGAGCGCGGGACCGAGGACACCCGCCGTCACGCCGAGGTGATCGGGCCGTTCCTCGACGAGGTCCTGCGTGCCGCCGGCATCACGCCCGCGGACGTCACGGGCGTCGTCGCCGGCATGGGCCCCGGACCGTTCACCGGCCTCCGCGTCGGCATCGCCGCCGCCCGCACCTTCGCCGCTGCCCGCGGTGTCCCGTTCCTGCCGCTCGTCAGCCACGACGCCGTGGCCGCCGGTCAGCAGGGTCCGCTCGTCGTCCTGACGGACGCCCGCCGCCGTGAGGTCGCGTGGAGCGCGTACGACGCCGACGGCGTCCGTGTCGCCGGCCCGGGTCTCGCCAGGCCGGCGGACCTGGACGACGTGCTGGGAGCCTCCCGTCCCGACCTCGTGGACTGGCCCCGTCACACTGCCGCCACGATCCCGGCCGGGAGGCTCGGGGTGCTCGCCGCGGACCGGCTCACCTCCGATGCGCCCCTGGCCGCGGACACGCCGGTGTACCTGCGCGAACCCGACGTGACGGTGCCCGGTGCACCGAAGCGGGTGGCTCGGTGACCGCGCTGCCGGAGGGTCTGCGGATCCGTCGGGCGCACCCCCAGGACCTCGACGACGTCATGTGGCTCGAACGCGCCTCGTTCCCGACCGACGCGTGGTCGACGTCGCAGATGTCCGCAGAGCTGTACTCACCGCACGGGTACTACGTCGTCGTCGAGACGACCGACGAGGGCTCGGCGCCGACGGTCGTCGGGTACGCGGGACTGTCGTCGCTGCCCGGCAACCCGGTCGCCGACGTGCAGACCATCGCGGTCGCCGCCGAGCAGCGGGGGAAGGGCCTCGGCCGGGTGCTCTTCACCGAGCTCCTCGACGAATCCCGACGCCGCGGCGTCCACGAGGTCTTCCTCGAGGTCCGCGCCGACAACCCCGTCGCGCAGACCATGTACACCGGGTTCGGGTTCGAGCACATCGCCACCCGGCCGCGGTACTACCAGCCCGACGGGGTCGACGCGTGGGTGATGCGTGCAGCGCTGGAGCCCGCGACCCGGTCCGCCCCGGGCCCGATCGGACAGGAGGCGCTCGGTGAGCGCGACTGAACCCCTGGTGCTCGGCATCGAGACGAGCTGCGACGAGACCGGCGTCGGCATCGTCCGCGGCACCACCCTGCTCGCGAACGTCATCGCGTCGAGCATGGACGAGCACGCCCGCTACGGCGGAGTGGTCCCCGAGGTCGCCGCACGGGCGCACCTCGAGGCGATGACCCCGACCCTGCAGCAGGCACTCGAACAGGCCGGTGTCACCCTCGACGAGCTCGACGCCGTCGCCGTGACGGCGGGTCCGGGGCTCGCCGGTGCCCTGATGGTCGGGGTCGGTGCCGCGAAGGCGCTCGCCGTGGCGACCGGCAAGCCGCTGTACGGCGTGAACCACCTGGTCGGTCACGTGGGCGCGGACGTCCTGCGGCCGGACGGGTCCGAGATCGACCTGCCGACCGTGGCGCTGCTGGTCTCCGGCGGGCACACGTCGCTGCTCCTCGTGCGGGACCTGGTCGGCGACGTCGAGCTCCTCGGCGAGACCATCGACGACGCGGCGGGCGAGGCGTTCGACAAGGTCGCCCGACTCCTCGGGCTGCCGTACCCCGGCGGACCGCAGATCGACCGGGCGGCGGCGGACGGCGACCCCACCGCGATCCGGTTCCCGCGCGGCCTGACGCTGCCGAAGGACATGGCGGCGCACCGGTACGACTTCTCGTTCTCCGGGCTGAAGACCGCCGTCGCCCGCTGGGTCGAGCGCTGCCGTGACGAGGGCCGCGAGGTCCCCGTGGCCGACGTCGCCGCGAGCTTCCGGGAGGCCGTGGTCGACGTCCTGCTGACCAAGGCCCTGAACGCCTGCCGGGACACCGGCGTCGACCGACTGCTGCTGGGCGGCGGGGTGGTCGCGAACGCCCGGCTGCGGCAGGTCGCCGAGGAACGGTGCGCTGCCGCCGGTGTCGCGCTGCGCATCCCGCCGTTCGACCTGTGCACGGACAACGGCGCGATGATCGCGGCCGTCGGGGCACGGCTCGTCGCCGAGGGGCACGCGCCGAGTGCCCTGGGCATCGCGGCGGACTCCACCCTGCCGGTGACGACCGTCCAGGTCTGAGCCGGAACGCCCGGGTCCCTCCGGGTGCCGTGTGGGAGGATCGGGGACGGCGGTCGAGCGGCCGTCAGGAGGGTGCAACGTGTCCGATCTGAACGACCGATCGAAGCCGGACGAGACGTCCCGGCAGGGGCAGCAGTACCCGTCCGGGCAGCAGTACCCGTCCGGGAAGCAGAGCCAGGGCTGGCAGCAGCCGGGGCAGTACGGGCAGTACGGTGCCGCGCCCCAGGACCCCTCCGCACAGCAGTACCAGCCGAACCCGTACGCCCAGCAGGCCCCGTACGCCCAGCAGGCCCCGTACGCGCAGCAGGACCCGTACGCCGCTCCACAGTACGGTCAGCCGGGCACCTCCGACCCCTACCGGGCCACCACGCACAACCCGTACGCCCCGCAGAAGACCAGCACCCTCGCGATCCTGTCGATCGTCTTCGCCTTCGGCGGCCTCGTCCTCGGGCCGCTCCTGATCCTCACGAGCCCGGTCGGCGCGATCCTGGGGCACGTCGCCCTCGGCCGCATCAAGCAGACGGGGGAGCAGGGCCGCGGCCTGGCGCTCGCCGGCATCATCGGCGGCTGGGTCCTGACGGGGCTCTTCATCCTCCTCGTCATCGCGATCGTCGCGGTCTTCGCCGCCGCGCCCGGGTCGGGCGGCTATGACTGGGACAGCTCCGGCGGCGGCGTCGGCGCGCTCGTCGGCTGACCCGGGCGGCGTCCGGCGCGGCGGGGCGCGGAACGGCTCGCGGCGCAGCGCGGTGCAGCGCGCTGCACCGGTCGGCGTCCGCCGCTCAGCCGGCCACGTCGGTGAGTCGTTCGCACAGGACGGCGGTGTGTCGTCCCTCCAGGCGGGTGAGCACCAGCGTCACGCTCCCGCGGCCCCGCAGACGCAACCGCTTGCGGAACTCGGCGGGGTCCACGTCGACCCCGCGCTTCTTGATCTCCACGGTGCCGATGTCGTCCGCGGCCAGACGTGCCGCCAGACGCTTGACGTCGAGCGGCATCGTGTCGAGCACCCGGAACCCCTGCGCGAACGGCGTGACGACGGCCTGGTCGGACGTGATGTACGCGATGCCCTCCGAGAGCATCCGGCCGTCGATCGAACGGGCGAGGTCCCCGATCAGCCGCGCACGGATCACCGCGCCGTCGGGTTCGTAGAGGTAGCCACCGAGCGGTCCGACCTCGACGTCCTCGGCGTCGGCGGCACCGGTCAGCTCGGCGATGCCGTGCGGGCCGACGACGGTCGCGGCGCGACGGATCCCGGGGCGGGCGAGGGGGCCGAACCACAGGGCGAGTTCGACGACCTCCCGGTCGACGGAGGTCCACTGCGCTTCGGCGGTGTCCGGTATCAGGTCACGGTCGATGCCCGGGCCGAGCTTCACCCCGGTCGGGGTCGTCGTGGCGGCCGCGAACACCGTGTCGAGCGAGGGCGACCAGTCGTCGGGGTCGGCCAGGCGGCGGGTGTCCGAGTGCCCGCTCGTCCGCCGGGCCGGGTCCATCCAGACCCCGTCGACGGTGGACAGGTCGAACGAGGCGGCGTCCCCGAGCGCGACACGGGCGTTCGGCCACGGGGCGAGGTTGTGCGTCGCGACGGCCGCCGTCACCTCGTCACGGTCGACCGCGGTGACGTCGAGGTCGAGCGCGGCCATGGCCAACGCGTCACCGCCGATCCCGCAGCCGAGGTCCGCGACCCGGTGCAGACCGGCAGCGGCGAAGCGTCCGGCGTGCTGCGCGGCGACCTGCAGCCGGGTGGCCTGCTCGAGGCCCGCCTCGGTGAAGAGCATGCGCGCGGCGAACCCGCCGAACTTGCCGCGGGCCTTCTGCCGGAGCTTCGCCTGGGTCAGGACGGCCGCCACCAGGGCCGGGTCGTGCCCCTCGTCCCGCAGCCGCGACACCACCCGGACGATCTCGCCGCCGTCGGAGACCGAGGGCGTACGGTCGAGCAGGTCCATCCCGGCCGGGGTCAGCAGCTGGGTGAGTTCGGCGGCGTCCATGCCCCGATCCTCCCAGGCGGCGGACGCGACCGTGGTGCACTGGCACTCGGATTGACCGAGTGCCAGTGACGTCCTACAGTTGGGGTTGGCACTCTCCCGAGGGAAGTGCCAACCCGGTTTTCGTCAGTACCGAACACGTACCGAGAAAGAAGAGGTCACCGTGGCCGTCAGCATCAAGCCGCTCGAAGATCGCATCGTCATCCGTCAGGTGGAGGCGGAGCAGACCACCGCGTCCGGTCTGGTCATCCCGGACACCGCGAAGGAGAAGCCCCAGGAGGGCGAGGTCGTCGCCGTGGGCCCCGGTCGCATCGACGACAACGGCAACCGCGTGCCGCTCGACGTCGCCGTCGGCGACAAGGTCATCTACTCGAAGTACGGCGGCACCGAGGTCAAGTACTCGGGCGAGGACCTGCTGGTCCTCTCCGCCCGCGACGTCCTCGCGGTCATCGAGCACTGACACCCGCTCAACGGAACGCCCCGTCGGCCTGGCCGGCGGGGCGTTCCGTCGTCCGCCGGGAGGCCCGCCACCAGCACCCGACGTCGGCTCGCCTTCCTAGGATGGTTCCGTGAGTGAACCGAGTCCCAGGCGCCCCGCGCGCAGCGAGGCGTCCGTCGGCGTGGTGCAGGCCGTCATCGCCTACGGTCTCTGGGGGCTGATGCCGCTCTTGTTCGCCGCGATGGCTCCGGCCGGGCCGTTCGAGATCGTCGCCTGGCGCATCGTCTTCGGCCTCGGGTTCTGTGCGATCGCGATCGCCGTGACGCGGACGTGGCTCCGCACCCGGGCGTTGCTCGCCGACCGCCGCGTGATGGCCGTCCTGGCTCTCGCCGCCGTCCTGATCCTGGTGAACTGGACCGTGTACGTCGCGGCGACGACGACCGGGCACACCGTCGAGGCCGCGCTCGGGTACTTCATCAACCCGCTCGTGACGATCGCGCTCGGTGTCGTCCTGCTCCACGAGCGACTCCGGCCGGCGCAGTGGGCAGCGGTCGGGATCAGCGTGGTGGCGGTCGTCGTGATCGCGGTCGGCTACGGGCAGGTCCCGTGGATCTCGCTCACCCTGGCGTTCTCGTTCGGGCTGTACGGGCTCGTGAAGAAGCGGGTCGGTGGCACGGTCGACGCGCTCAGCGGACTGACGATCGAGACGATGTGGCTGACGCCGCTCGCGGTGGGGGCGCTCGTCGTCCTCGGCACCACGGGTCTGGCCGGCGGCGTGACCCTCGGCGGCGAGGGCTGGCTGCACACGCTCATCATGATCGGCGCGGGACCGGCGACGGCCGTCCCGCTCCTGCTCTTCGCGTCGTCCGCTCGGCGGCTGACGCTCTCCACGCTCGGGCTGACGCAGTACCTGACGCCGGTGATGCAGCTCGTGGTCGGGGTGACGATCCAGCACGAGGCGATGTCGGGCTCGCGCTGGGTCGGCTTCGCGATCGTGTGGGTCGCGCTGGTGGTGCTCACGATCGACTCGTTCACGGCGGCCCGACGTGCGCGGCGGACGGCGGCGCCGGAGGTGGTGGACGCCGGGGCGTAGGCGGTCCGCCGGGTCTCCCCGGGCCTCCAGTCCGCCGTCTGCCCGGGACGCCGCCGTGTGTGCGAGACGCGGCCGTCTGAGACGGCCCCGTCTGTGCGAGACGCCGCGACCGCCGCGAGACGCCGCGGAGTTCGGCGGTGTCTCGGCGGCATCGCGGCGTCATCCGGTGACGCCCCCGTCTCGCGCGCACGCGGGGACCAGCCGGCGCACGCGAACGGCCCCCGGGAGCTGCTGCTCCCGGGGGCCGTCGTGGTGCTGGTGCGGTTACTTCGAGACCGAGCCCTGGATGGCGCTCTGGTAGACCGGCTTGTTGTCCGAGTCGAACTTGTAGATGCCGATGTAGGCGCTCGACGGGTCGTTCTTCTTGTCGAACGGGCCGATGCCGGACGGACCGGTGTAGTGGATGTCCTTGCCGTCGTCCAGCAGGGCCTTGCACTCCTTGAACGTCGCGCACTCGGTGCCACCGTCGGCGCCGGACACCGCAGCCATGTTGGCCTGGATGGTGCCGGAGTCGGTGCCCTTGCCCTTCACGGCGGCGAGGGCGGCGATGGTGGTGGCGTCGTAGGACTCAGCCGCGTACGAGAAGTCGGCAAGGTCCTTGCCGGAGGACTTCTTGTAGAACTCCACCAGACGCTGCTTCAGCTCGTCCTTCGGGCTGGCACCGGGGATGGTGCCCTGGGCGCCGTCGAGGGTGCCCTTGTCGAAGTCCTTCGAGTAGTCCGCGGTGTTGCCGTCGGACATGTAGATCTTCGCCTTGTTCCCCTGCGAGACGAGCTCGGGGATGATCGACTTCGTCTCGTCGAAGGCGAGCACGACGATCGCGTCGGGCTTCGCGGCGAGGGCCGCGGTCACCTCGGACGAGAACGTGGTCTGTCCGGGCGGGAACTCCTGGCCCTTGCCCTTGGCGCCGTAGACGACCTGGCCGCCAGCGGCCTCGACGGCTTCCTGGACGGAGTTGCGGAGGCCGGTGCCGTACGTGTCGTTGAAGACGAGGAACGCGACCTTGGCGTTGCCGTCACCCGTGACGAGCTGTCCGAGTGCGGAACCCTGAACCGAGTCCGGCGGAGCGGTGCGGTAGTAGTGCGAGGAGTACCCGGACAGGTCGGTCGCGGTGTTGGCCGGCGAGACCTGGACGATGCAGTTGCTGGTGAGCTGGTCGATCACGTTGAGCGTGACGGACGAGGACTCGGCACCGATGACGACCGGGACCTTGGCGTTGACGAGCTTCGTCGCGGCCGAGCTCGACACGGTCATGTCGTTGCTGTCACCGGAGTCGGTGGCAGGGTCGATCGTGACGTCCTTGTCGAGCACGCCGCCGCCGGAGTTGATGTCCTCGACCGCGAGGCCGACGCCGGACTCGGCCGGCGGGTTCAGGTAGGCGAGCGATCCGGTCAGCGGCAGGATCGTGCCGATCTTCAGGGCGTCGGTGCTGGGCGACGAGGGGGCCTGGCAGCTCGCGGCCGGGTCCTTCTTCGCGCCGCCGGCCGAAGCCGACTCGGAGGAGCCGCCACCGGCGTTGCTCGAGGTGGAACAGGCGGCGAGGAGCACCGCTGCAGCTCCCGCCAGTGCCAGCGCCGTGGTGGCGCGGGTGGTTCTGATCATCCGTGGAACCCTTTCTCTGCGCGGAGGCCCTACCGCATCGGGTCGAGCGCGGCGTCTCCGCGTGGGATGTGGAGAAAACTAGGGTCGATGTGTTTCGCCCGTGTGACGGAAGTACACGCCTGGATGTTTCGTTACAGAGCCGTGACTCTTCTGAACAGCCTCACCGGAACCCCTGATGAGGAGTCCGTCTGGACGGTCTCCGCGGTTCCGGACGGCCGTCAGGGAGGCCCGGCGTACGTTCCCGAGGCATGAGCGAGCCATCTTCGACCACCCAGTTCCGGCCCTCCCGGGCCATCGTCACCGGTGCCGAATCCGGGATCGGACGCGCCACCGCCGTCGCCCTCGCGGCTGCCGGGATGGACGTCGGCATCACGTACCTGTCCGAGCCCGACCGTGCCCAGGAGACCGCGGAGGAGATCCGCGCCGAGGGCCGTCAGGCGTTCGTCGAGCAGATCGACGTCACCGACCTCGCCGGCGCCAGCGCGGTGATCGAGCGGCTCGCGGAGCAGCTCGGCGGGGTGGACGTCATCGTCGCCGACGCCGGCACGGGCGACAACGCACCGTTCCTCGACATGACGCTCGACCAGTGGCGGCACACCGTGTCCACCGACCTGGACGGCGCGTTCGTCACGATCCAGGCGGCCGCTCGGCGCATGGTCGCGCAGGGCACCGGCGGCCGGATCATCGGCATCACGAGCGTCCACGAGCACCAGCCCCGCTACGGCTCGAGTGCGTACGACGCCGCCAAGCACGGGCTCGGCGGACTGCTCAAGACGATCGCGATCGAGCTCGCCGAGCACGGGATCACCGCGAACGCCGTCGCTCCGGGCGAGATCGCGACGCGGATGACCGGCGCCGAGGACGAGGACCCGCACACGATCTCCCGTCCCGGGGTGCCGCTCGGCCGTCCGGGCAACGCGTGGGAGATCGCGGCCGCGGTGGCGTTCCTGGCCTCGCCCGCGTCGTCGTACATCACCGGCGTCTCGCTGCCCGTCGACGGCGGCATGCTGCAGATGGGCCCCCACGGCGGCAGCCACATCACGTCGAACGACTGGCGCAGCGCGTAGCCCCTCGCAAAACGCAACCTCGGCGGCTTCTCGCAGCGCAGTACCGCGGCGCCTCGCCGCCGGGGTTGCGTTTTGCGGGCCGGGCCGGGCCGGGCTCACGGACCGGTCGGGAGGCCCGCCCCCCGCAGCAACGCCTGCAAGCGACCCGGGGTGCGGACCTCCACCCACCCCCACCGGACGACCGTCCGGACATCGTGCCGGAGGAGCAGCGCCGACTGCCGGGCCTTCTCGTCCCGCACCGCCCCGGGCTCGTCGTACTTCGTCATCCCGTCGAACTCCCCGACGACGCCGTACCGCGGCCACCAGAAGTCGACCCGGAACCGCCCGAAGGACTGCTGCAGGACCGGCGGTGCGAAGCCGTCCTCGTCGAGGCGGACGCGGCTCACGGACTCACCCGGGGACTCGGCCAGCGGATCGGCGAACCGGAGTGCTCGACGTGCCCGCGTGATGCCCCGAGGCGTGGGCCAGTCGGCGAAGGCGCGGCGCAGGGTGTCGATGTCGAGCAGGCGCTCGTGCAGGACGTGGTCGAGCACCGCGACGACGTTCTCGTACGACGTGCTGCGTGCCAGGTCGACGACGGTACGCAGGAGTGACGTGACGCGGTGTCCGTCGACGGCCGACACGGCAGCGGACTCCAGGGGCGCTGCATGTCGGACGACTCGGCGCCCGGAGTGGGTCGTGCCGATGAGGGGATCGGTCACGTGCACCCGTGGATCGGGCCGGTCGACGTCGGGCAGGCCCCAGAGCAGGCCGGCGGAGCGGTGGGACAGCACACGCCACTCGCCCACGGTGGTGACCACGGCCTCCAGGACCAGTCGTTGGCGTTCCCGGACGGACGCGCGCTCCCACGCGGTCGCGTCGACGGCGGCGCCGTGCGTGACGCGGACGAGTTCCCCGCGCCGGATGCGGTGTTGCGACTCGCTGTCGTTGGAGCGGAGCAGGAGCAGTCGTGGGAGTTCGTCCATCACCCCACTGTGCGAGCGCTACCGGCGCAGGGAGCCTCGTCGCTTCGATCTGTGGAAAGTCCTCTCGCGAAACGCAACGTGGGCGGCACCTCGCAGCGGAATACCGCTGCGGAGCGCCGCCCACGTTGCGTTTTGCGGAAGGGCTAGGCGCGGTAGTTCGGCGCCTCGACGACCATCTGGACGTCATGCGGGTGGGACTCCTTGAGCCCCGCCGCGGTGATGCGGACGAACTTGCCACGGGCCTTCAGCTCGGGGATCGTGCGGCCTCCGACGTAGAACATCGACTGCCGCAGCCCACCGGTGAGCTGGTAGACGACGTTGCCGACCGAGCCGCGGTAGGGCACCTGGCCCTCGATGCCCTCGGGGATGAGCTTGTCGTCGTTCGGCACGTCGGCCTGGAAGTAGCGGTCCTTCGAGTACGAGGTCTTCTTGCCGCGGGTCTGCAGGGCGCCGAGGGACCCCATGCCGCGGTAGGCCTTGAACTGCTTGCCGCCCACGAACACCAGGTCACCGGGGGACTCGTCGGTGCCGGCCAGCAGCGAGCCGAGCATGACGGTGTCGGCGCCGGCCACCAGGGCCTTCGCGATGTCGCCGGAGTACTGCAGGCCACCGTCGGCGATGACCGGCACACCGGCTTCGCGTGCGGCGAGGGAGGCCTCGTACACGGCGGTCACCTGCGGCACACCGACGCCGGCGACGACGCGGGTGGTGCAGATCGAGCCCGGGCCGACGCCGACCTTGACGGCGTCCACACCGGCGTCGATGAGCGCCTGGGCGCCCGCGCGGGTGGCGACGTTGCCGCCGATGACGTCGATCGCGTCGAACGTCGGGTCGGCCTTGAGGCGTCGGACCATGTCGAGCACGCCTTCGCTCTCGCCGTTGGCCGTGTCGACGACGAGCACGTCGACGCCGGCGTCACGCAGAGCCTCGGCACGCTGCCAGGCGTCCCCGAAGAAGCCGATGGCGGCACCGACGCGGAGTCGGCCCTCGTCGTCCTTCGTGGCGTCCGGGTACTGCTCGCTCTTGTCGAAGTCCTTGACGGTGATGAGGCCGCGGAGCTTGCCCTCGGCGTCGACCAGCGGCAGCTTCTCGATCTTGTGCTGCGCGAAGATGGCGATCGCCTCTTCCGGGTCGATGCCCTCCATCGCGGTGATCAGCGGTGCCTTGGTCATCACGTCGCGCACGGAGGTGGTGGCCTGCTCGAACGAGGCGACGAAGCGCATGTCCCGGTTCGTGATGATGCCGACGAGCGTGCCGTCGGCCTCGACCACCGGCAGACCGGAGACGCGGAACTGCCCGCAGAGCGCGTCGACCTCGGCCACGGTGGCGTCGGGCGTGGTGGTCACCGGGTTGGTGATCATGCCCGACTCGGAGCGCTTGACCTTGTCGACGTAGGCCGCCTGGTCCGCGATCGACAGGTTGCGGTGCAGGATCCCGATGCCGCCCTGACGCGCCATGGCGATGGCCATGCGCGACTCGGTGACGGTGTCCATCGCGGCGGAGAGCAGCGGCACGTTGACCGAGATCCGCTTGGTGAGCCGGGACGCCGTGGACGCCTCGCTCGGGATGACGTCGGTGTGCCCCGGCAGGAGCATGACGTCGTCGTACGTGAGTCCGATGAATCCGAACGGATCCGGCTGGTCCATGGGTCCCCTTCGTGGGCGCGACAAGTGGTCGAGACACCGGGAACGCTGCGGTGGGCTCCGGATAGGACATGGTAACGCGCGGGCTGCGCGCGCGATTCCGGTCGCCTCCCAAGTCGCTGTACCGGCCAGACGGGAGGCTCGTCTCGGGATTGCAAATCGACGCGCCTGAGCAACATCACGGTTCCGGCACGATTTGTGCAGGGAACGTGCCGGAAACACGGGGGACACAAAAAATCCCTAGGGTCCTCGACTATCCGAACGAGAGGCTCATCCGTGGGTTCCATCACTCCGCCGGGGTCAGTGCTCGCGCACCGACTCCGCCGCGGGGCACCAGGCCGCCGTCGCCTGGTCCTCGCCGCCGTGCTCTTCCTCGCCTTCCTCGCCACCTTCGCGGTCGACTGGGCGCTCACGCCCGTCGCCGACGCAGCGACGAGCAGCCCCAGCTCCAGCAGTGCACCCGCGAGCACCGGGCCCTGCGTCGTCAGCACCTCGAACGGCTGCATCCAGGGCACCATCCTCGACTCCGACCGGAAGCCCACCGATGGCGTCGCCGTGGCGGTCACCGGACCCGGCTCGTTCACCGGCTCCTCGACCACGAACGCCGACGGACGCTGGTCCGTCAGCATCCCGGCAGCGGGGTCGTACACGGTCAAGGTCGACCAGGACTCCCTGCCGAAGGGGCAGTACCTGACCGATGCGAAGGACGCCGCCCGCACCGTCCAGGGGAACCTGAACGCCAACGCCGGCACGATCTTCCAGCTCTCCGACCAGGAGGGCGCCACGACCGACACCGCCACCACCAGCGTCACGGCCGCCCGGTTCTGGCAGCAGTTCGCCTCCGGCATCCGCCTGGGCCTGCTCATCGCCCTCGCCTCGATCGGCCTCTCGCTGATCTACGGCACGACCGGACTGTCGAGCTTCTCGCACGGCGAGCAGGTCACCCTCGGCGGACTCCTGGCCTACGTCTTCGCGAACCAGCTCGGATGGAACATCTGGCTCGCCGGGATCGTCACGGTGCTGCTCTGCGCCGCCTCCGGGTACCTGCAGGACGCCGGCATCTGGAAGCCGCTCCGCAAGCGCCGGATCAGCCTCACCCAGCTCATGATCGTGACGATCGGCCTCTCGATCGCCGCGCAGTACGCCTTCCAGTACTTCTTCGGCGCCTCGACCGTCCGCATCCAGCAGGGCAACCCCGAGACGGTGACCTTCGCCGGCATCACCCTCACCGTGCAGTCCTACGTCGCGATGGGCATCGCGCTCGTGGTCCTCATCGGCACGGGGCTGTTCCTCGCGAAGACCCGCTTCGGCCGCGCCACCCGCGCCGTGTCGGACAACCCGGCGCTCGCCGCGGCCTCCGGCATCGACGTCGACCGGGTGATCCGCTTCGTGTGGACGCTCGCCGCCGGTCTCGCCGGGCTCTCCGGCGTGATGCTCGGCCTGGTGCTCAACGGCGTGAACTGGCAGACCGGTCTGCAGCTCCTGCTCCTGATGTTCGCGTCCGTGACCCTCGGTGGCCTCGGCACGGCCTACGGCGCACTCGTCGGTTCGATGATCATCGGCATCGTCGTGGAGCTCACGAACCTGGTGCTGCCCGGTGACTTCAAGTACGCCACCGCCCTCGTCATCCTCATCCTCATCCTGCTGTTCCGGCCGCAGGGCATCTTCGGCCGTGCCGAGCGGATCGGTTAAGGGAGCACCCGCATGGACTACATCCTCCAACTCCTCAGCTCCCTGACGCAGGAAGCCCTCGCCCCGACGACCGCGGCGTTCGCCCTCGCCGCGATCGGCCTCAACGTGCACTTCGGCCTCACCGGCCTGGTCAACATGGGCCAGGCGGCGTTCCTGCTGCTCGGCGCGTACGGCTTCGCGATCTCCATCACGAACGGCCTGCCCCTCGGCCTGGCGGTGCTCGTCGCGCTCGCGATCGCCATCGTCTTCGCGATCATCCTCGGCATCCCGACCCTGCGGTTGCGCGGGGACTACCTGGCGATCGTGACGATCTCGGGTGCCGAGATCATCCGCATGGTCGGTCGGTCGAGCCTGCTCACCGACACCACCGGCGGTTCGAACGGCATCACCGGCTCCAGCTACCGCGAACCCTTCAACGCGCTGAGCTTCCTGCCGGACGGCACCACGACGATCCTCTGGTTCACTTACTCGAACAACGGGGTGAACGGCTGGTGGATCCGCATCGTCGGCTGGGGCCTCGTCGCCCTGTTCACCCTCGTGCTGTTCCTGCTCATGCGCAGCCCCTGGGGCCGTGTCGTGAAGGCGATCCGCGAGGACGAGGACGCCGTCCGCTCCCTCGGCAAGAACGTCTACTCGTACAAGATGCAGGCGCTCGTCTTCGGTGGCGCCCTCGGCGCGCTCGGCGGCATCATCTACGTCCTGCCGAGTTCGGTGCAGCCGGACGCGATGGGCCGGTCGATGACGTTCTTCATCTGGACGGCGCTCATCCTCGGCGGGGCGGCGACGGTGTTCGGCCCGGTGCTCGGGTCGGTGCTGTTCTTCGTCCTCCGGCTCTTCATCCGCACGCTCGCGGGTGACTTCATCCCGAACTCGATCATGAACGCGCAGCAGGCCGAGCAGTTCTCCTACGTGCTCGTCGGCGTCGCGCTCATGCTCCTCATCGTCTTCCGCCCGCAGGGACTCCTCGGGAACAAGAAGGAGCTGACGTTCAGTGTCTGACCCCACCGCGACCCCAGCCGTCCCCACCACCGGGACCCCCACCGCCCTCACCGCGGTGCAGCACGCCCCCGGTTCGCCGAAGCCGGACGCCATCCTCACGGTCGACAACATCACCCGCCGCTTCGGCGGCATGACGGCGGTCGACGTCGGTCACCTCGAGGTCCAGCGCGGCGCGATCACGGCCCTGATCGGCCCGAACGGTGCCGGCAAGACCACGTTCTTCAACCTGCTCACCGGCTTCGACAAGCCGTCGAGTGGGAAGGACGCCCGGTGGCAGTTCAACGGGCGGACGCTCGGCAACACGGGTGCCGCGAAGGTCGCCCGCGCCGGCATGGTCCGCACGTTCCAGCTCACGAAGGCGCTGTCCCGCCTGACCGTGATGCAGAACATGCTGCTCGGCGCGAAGGACCAGCCGGGGGAGAACTTCTTCGCCGCACTGGTCCGGCCGGTGTGGTCGAAGCGCGAGAAGGAGATCACCGCGAAGGCGGAGGACCTGCTCGACCGCTTCAAGCTCCTCGAGAAGAAGGACGACTACGCCGGGTCGCTCTCCGGTGGCCAGCGCAAGCTCCTCGAGATGGCCCGCGCGCTGATGTCCGACCCGACGATGATCATGCTCGACGAGCCGATGGCCGGCGTGAACCCGGCGCTGACCCAGTCGCTGCTCGGGCACATCCAGTCCCTGCGCGACGACGGCATGACCGTGCTGTTCGTCGAGCACGACATGCACATGGTCCGGCACATCTCCGACTGGGTGGTCGTGATGGCCGAGGGCAAGGTCGTGGCCGAGGGCCCGGCCGCCACCGTGATGGACGACCAGGCCGTGATCGACGCCTACCTCGGCGCCCACCACGACACCGACCTGGGTGACGACTCGCTCCTCACCGAGGAGACCTACGAGGAACTCGCCGACGAGGTCGCAGACGAGGACGCGGCGGACGCCGCCGACGAAGGGAAGGCGACCCGATGACGGACGCGACGAACGAGGCGGGCGTGAGCCGGGCCTCCAGTGCGGGTGCCGGTGCGACGGCGACCGTGGAACCGGTCATGCGAGCCACCGAGCTGGTCGCCGGCTACCTGCCGGGCGTGAACATCCTCAACGGCTGCGACCTGGTCTGCTACCCGGGTGAGCTCATCGGCATCATCGGCCCGAACGGTGCCGGCAAGTCGACGCTCCTCAAGGCGCTGTTCGGCCTGGTCAACGTCCGCGAGGGGTCCGTGACGCTGCAGGGCGAGGACATCACGAACCTCAAGGCGAACAAGCTCGTGCAGGCCGGCGTCGGCTTCGTCCCGCAGACGAACAACGTGTTCCCGTCGCTCTCCATCGAGGAGAACCTGCAGATGGGGCTGTACCTGCGGCCGAAGAAGTTCAGCGAGCGGCTGGAGGTCATCTACGACCTGTTCCCCGTCCTCGGGCAGCGCAAGGGCCAGCGTGCCGGGTCGCTCTCGGGCGGTGAGCGGCAGTCGGTCGCGATGGCCCGGGCGCTGATGATGGACCCGAAGGTGCTGCTGCTCGACGAGCCGAGCGCGGGCCTGTCACCGGTGCGTCAGGACGAGACCTTCATCCGCACCCGCCGCATCAACAAGGCCGGCGTCTCCGTGATCATGGTCGAGCAGAACGCCCGTCGCTGCCTGCAGATCTGTGACCGCGGCTACGTCCTCGACCAGGGGCGGAACGCCTACTCGGGCACCGGGAAGGAGCTCGCCGACGACCCCAAGGTCATCGAGCTCTACCTCGGGACGCTCGCCAAGGACGTCGACGACGCTCGCTGAGCCCGTCGACATCGCGGGTGCCGCTGTGGGGGCAGCACCCGCGACCGGTGGGGCCGTGCTGGCTGCGCGTGCGCGCCGCACGGCCCCGCTCTCGTTCCCGGTGGTGGGACGGGCGGGGCCAGACGCCCCCGTCTCGTCGAGACGCCTCCGTCTGCTCCAGGCGCCTCCGTCTGCTCGAGACGCCTCCGTCTGCTCGAGACGCCTCCGTCTCTTCGGGACGCCCCGCAGTCACTGCGACGCCGCGGGATACGGCGGCGTCTCGCACACATCGCGGCGCTGCTCGCAGACGGGGGCGTCTCGCCCGTCGACGCCGGCGTCTCGCGTGACCGGCACCGCCCGCTGACGGTGGCGCCTCGTGGGACGCGCACCGTGCCTCCAGCCCGGACGGGAGGCCCGCCCCGCGACGGACGCGTCGGGTACCGTTCCAGCGTGCAACGCTTCGCGGACCGCGCGATGGACGCCCTGGTGTGGGTGGTGTTCGTCGTCCTCTTCATCGGTGCGGCCCTGCTCGTCAAGGTGGCCGCCGCGCTGCTCGTCGTGCTCATCGTGCTGGCGCTGCTCCTGGGGTTGACGCTCCGGGTGCTCCGCCGGGGGCGTGCGGCTCGACCTCCCCGGTGAGACACGGTGAGCCCTCGGTGAATCGCTCCCGCTCAGCCCCCGGACCGTCCGGCCGTGCCACCCGCGCAGCCCGCCCGGTAGGGTTGCCGGGTGAGCGAAGTCGAGATCGGTGCAGGCAAGCGCGGACGTCGGGCGTACGCGTTCGACGACATCGCGGTGGTCCCCTCCAGGCGGACGCGTGACCCGCGTGACGTCAGCGTCCAGTGGTCGATCGACGCGTTCACCTTCGAGTCGCCGATCCTGTCGGCACCGATGGACTCCGTCGCCTCGCCCGCGACCGTCATCGAGATGGGGCGTCTCGGCGTCCTGGGGGTCCTGGACCTCGAAGGCCTCTGGACCCGCTACGAGGACCCGGAGCCGTACCTGGCCGAGATCCGCTCGCTGACCGACGGCAACGTCACGAAGCGCATGCAGGAGATCTACGCCGAGCCGGTCAAGGCCGAGCTGATCACCCGTCGCCTGGCCGAGATCCGTGCCGCCGGCGTCCCTGTCGCCGGTTCGCTCAGCCCGCAGCGGACCGCCGAGTTCTCGCAGACCGTCGTCGACGCCGGTGTCGACCTGTTCGTCATCCGCGGCACCACGGTCAGCGCCGAGCACGTCTCGCAGAACCAGGCGCCCCTCAACCTCAAGAAGTTCATCTACGAGCTCGACGTCCCCGTGATCGTCGGCGGTGCCTCGACCTACACGGCGGCGCTGCACCTCATGCGCACCGGTGCCGCGGGTGTCCTCGTCGGCTTCGGCGGCGGTGCGGCCTCGACGACCCGTGCGGCCCTCGGGATCCACGCGCCGATGGCGACCGCGGTCGCGGACGTCGCCGGTGCCCGTCGTGACTACATGGACGAGTCCGGCGGCCGGTACGTGCACGTCATCGCCGACGGCGGCCTCGACACCGCCGGTGACGTCGTCAAGGCGATCGCGATGGGTGCCGACGCGGTCATGCTCGGCACGGCCCTGGCCCGTGCGCAGGAAGCGCCGGGCGGCGGCTTCCACTGGGGTGCCGAGGCGCACCACCCGGAGCTGCCCCGTGGCCGTCGGGTCGAGGTCGGCACGATCGGCACGCTCGAGAGCATCCTGAACGGCCCGACCCCGTCGTGGGACGGCCGCGCCAACCTGGTCGGCGCCCTGCGTCGCTCGATGGCGACCACCGGATACTCCGACGTCAAGGAGTTCCAGCGAGTAGAAGTGGTCGTGGCGCCGTACCACCGCTGACGGCGGTGCGCCCGCGGAGGTCCTGCGGGTGCCGCTCCGGTGCCGATCGGCGACGGAGGCGAGCATGACAAGCACGGTCACGGGCGAGAAGGCACCCCGCGGAGCATCCAGCACGGCGGGGTTCGACCCCGCGACGAAGCTCGGCCCCGATGAACGCGACGCCGCCATCGAGACGCTGAAGTCCACCGAACTCGACGTCCTGGTCGTCGGCGGCGGCATCGTCGGTGGTGGCGCAGCGCTCGACGCCGTCACGCGCGGCCTGTCGGTCGGGATCGTGGAGGCCCGCGACTGGGGCTCGGGCACGTCGAGCCGGTCGTCCAAGCTCGTCCACGGCGGCATCCGCTACCTCGAGCAGCTCAACTTCACCCTGGTCCGCGAGGCCCTCATCGAACGCGGTCTGCTGCTGCAGCGAATCGCCCCGCACCTGGTGAAGCCGGTGCGCTTCCTCTACCCGCTCAACCACCGGGTGTGGGAGCGCTTCTACATCGGGATCGGCATGGCGATGTACGACGTGTTCAGCTGGTCCGGCGGCCGTCCGCCCGGGGTGCCCCACCACCGGCACCTCACCCGGACGCAGGTGCTCCGCTCGATGCCGTCCCTGAAGAAGGACGCCTTCGTCGGCGGCATGACGTACTACGACGCCCAGGTCGACGACGCGCGCTACGTCGCCGCACTCGTCCGCACGGCGGCCTCGTACGGCGCGCACGCTGCCTCCCGGGTCCGGATCGAGGGCTTCATCAAGGTCGGTGAGCGGGTCGTCGGTGCCCATGCGCACGATATCCAGACCGGTGAGCACTTCGACATCAAGGCGAAGCAGGTCGTCAACGCGACCGGCGTCTGGACCGACGACACCCAGGCGATGGTCGGCACCCGTGGGCAGTTCAAGGTCCGCGCGTCGAAGGGCGTGCACCTCGTCGTCCCGCGCGACCGGTTCCAGTCGAACTCGGGAATGATCCTCCGCACCGAGAAGAGCGTCCTGTTCGTGATCCCGTGGGGTCGGCACTGGCTGATCGGCACGACCGACACCGACTGGTACCTCGACAAGGCGCACCCCGCAGCGACCGCGGCGGACATCGACTACATCCTCGAGCACGTCAACGAGGTGCTGGCCGTCCCGCTCACCCGCGAGGACGTCGAAGGCGTCTACGCCGGACTCCGGCCGCTGCTGGCGGGGGAGTCCGAGGCGACGTCGAAGCTCAGCCGCGAGCACGTCGTCGCGCACACCGCCCCGGGTCTCGTGGTCGTCGCCGGCGGCAAGTGGACCACCTACCGCGTGATGGGCAAGGACGCCATCGACGAGGCCTCCGCCGCGATGGACGGCAAGATCCCGGAGTCGACGACGCAGGACATCCCGCTCCTCGGCGCGGAGGGCTACCCCGCCGCCTGGAACAAGCGGGCACGCACCGCGAAGACGTACGGCGTGCACAAGGTCCGCATCGAGCACCTGCTGAACCGGTACGGCACGCTCGCGACCGAGGTCCTGCAGCTCGTCGAGGACGACCCCTCGTTGGCCGAGGCGCTGCCCGGGGCTGACGACTACATCGGTGCCGAGGTCGTGTACGCGGCCTCGCACGAGGGCGCCCTGCACCTGGAGGACGTCCTGGCCCGCCGCACCCGCATCTCGATCGAGGCGTGGGACCGTGGCGAGTCCGCAGCGCCCGTCGCCGCGCGGCTCATGGCCGGGGTGCTCGGCTGGGACCAGGAGACGACCGAGAACGAGGTGTCGAACTACCTCAAGCGCGTCGCGGCGGAGCGCCAGTCGCAGCTCCAGCCCGACGACGAGTCCGCCGACCGCGTCCGGCTCGAGGCTCCCGACATCGCGTTCGGCTTCGAGGAGGACGACGTCGTCGTCGGCGGGGGCCGCTCGAGCGGCGCCGAGGGCGCCACGGCGGACGACGAGCAGGTCGTCGGCGAGAAGACGACCGAGCCCAGCTGACCTCAGCTGTCCCCGGTTCCGACGGGAGGCCCGTGGCGACACCGCCACGGGCCTCCCGTCCGTCCGGACGACCTGTGGACGACGGAATGGACAGGCCCTGCCGGTGGTTAGCATGGGAGTCCTGGGAAAGGGAGCCATCATGGTCGACGTCCATCGCGTCAAACTCCCCGGCGTCGGCGTGCTGCACAGCTTCTACACCGACGACGGTGGCAAGTGTGGTGTCATCACGCACCGGTCGGGTCACTCCGACCTCATCTCGTTCGCGGACGTCGCCGACGGCGCGGACAAGTCCGAGAAGGTCTCGCTCCGCCTCAGTGAGGACGAAGCGCACACCCTCGCCGAACTCCTCGGCGGCACCCGGATCACCGAGGGCCTCGACAAGCTCGACGAGATCCCGGGCCTCTCCATCGACTGGTTCAGCGTCGACTACGACGACGCCATCGCGGGCAAGCCCCTCGGCGACCTGCACGACTCGGGCTTCATCGGCCTGACCGTCGTCGCGGTCGTGCGTGGCGACAGCGCCAACCCGGCCCCCTCGTCGGACTTCGTCGTGTTCCCCGGGGACACGATCGTCGTCGCGGGTGCGCCGGAGAAGGTCGCGAAGGCGTTCTCCTTCTACCGCAGCGGTCAGTTGGCAGCGGCCGCTGCCGAGGCGCCGCCCCGGAGCTAGGGGATGCACCTGGGTGGTGAGCTGCTGACCATCGGCGGCCTGTTCCTCATCGCCTACGTCCTCGGGCGGCTCGGCAAGACCATCGGTCTGCCGGCGATCCCGGTCTACATGGTGGTCGGGCTCATCGCGAGCCCGCACACCCCGTGGATCGGCCTGAGCGTCGAGTCGCACACGATCGAGCTGATCGCGACGTTCGGCCTCATCCTGCTGCTCTTCAACCTCGGGTTGGAGTTCGATCAAGAGGAGTTCTACGGCAACGCCGGCAAGCTCCTGGTTTCCGGCGGCACCTACGTCGCGATCAACATGGGCGTCGGCTTCGCGTTCGGGTTCTCGCTCGGCTGGGGCACCCGAGAAGCCCTGATCATCGCCGGCATGACAGCGACGTCGTCGAGCGCGATCGTGACGAAGCTGCTCATCGAGCTCCGGCGCCTGGCCAACGACGAGACCCCGATGATCCTCGGCGTCACCGTGATCGAGGACGTCTTCATCGCCGTCTACCTGGCGATCGTCTCCGTGGTGCTCTCCGGCGACACCAACCTGTGGGCGGTGATCGGCAAGCTCGGGCTGGCGTTCGGCTTCCTGATCGTGATGTTCAGCCTGGCGCGCTGGGGTGGCAAGCAGGTCTCGAAGATCTTCGCGACCCGCGACGACGAGCTCTTCACGATCCTGTTCTTCGGGCTCGCGGTCATGTTCGGCGGCATCGGGGACCTGCTCGGGGTGACCGACGCCATCGGCGCGTTCGTGATCGGACTGCTCTGCGGGGCCACCCGCTACCGGGACCGCATCGAGCAGCTGGCCCTGCCGATGCGCGACGTGTTCGCGGCGTTCTTCTTCGTCAACTTCGGGCTCGGCCTCGACGTGTCGACGTTCGGCGAGGTGCTCTGGCCCGTCGCCGGTGCCATCGGCATGACCGTCGTGCTCAACGCGGTCGCCGGGCAGCTCGTCGCCAGGATGAACGGCTTCAGCGTCCAGCAGGGCATCAACACCGCCGTCATCCTGGTGAACCGGGGCGAGTTCGCGCTCATCCTGGCGACCCTGTCGGCGGCCGCCGGACTGGAGGAACGGATCACCGCCTTCGCGGGCCTCTACGTCCTGGTGATGGCCGTGTTGGGACCGCTGCTCGCCGTGAACTCCGACCGCATCGGCCGACTGGTGCTCCGCCCGGGTCGGGTGCGGAAGCTCCGTGGCCGCGAACTCGCCGCCGCCCAGGCCGCGGCCGCACGCAAGGCCGAGCGGGACGCGAAGTTCGCCGAGGAGATCGCCCTCGTGGAGGCTGCGGGCAGGGAAGAGCGCGACAATGGTGCACCGGAGACGACGCCGTCGCGCGAGGAGCCGGTCACGCCGGAACCCGTGAGCGCGAGCACGTCGTCGATCGAGGTCCCCGCCGAGCGTCCCGAACGCCCGGCCCGCGTACGTGATCCGGAGTACTGATTCAGATGTGGGCCGTTGCCCGACGACCGAGGTGGATCGCGCTGCTGCTGCTGGCGATCATCCTCGCTGGCGTGTTCGCCGCACTCGGCAAGTGGCAGCTCGAGCGCAGCATCGAGAACGGCAAGCCACTGCCGGCGTCGACCGAGACACGGAAGACCCTCGACGACGTCACCACCCCGGAGAAGCCGGTCGGGTCGGCCCTCGCCGGCCAGAAGGTGACGGTCTCCGGGCGGTTCGTCGCCGGTGACACGACGGTCCTGACGGGCCGCAGCGGGGGTGGCCAGTTCCAGACCGTCGGCCACCTGGTCGACGACGCGACGGGTGCGAGCCTCCCGGTCGTGATCGGCTGGTCCGACC
Organism: Curtobacterium sp. MCPF17_001; assembly: GCF_003234615.1. NCBI lineage: Bacteria > Bacillati > Actinomycetota > Actinomycetes > Micrococcales > Microbacteriaceae > Curtobacterium > Curtobacterium sp. MCPF17_001. The sequence goes on along the minus strand of NZ_QKSL01000011.1, from coordinate 37,865 downwards.
AGCGTTCCGCCGCCGTGGCCGGTGGCGACCGCCTGGCCGGTGACGCGACGATGACCATCCGCGGCCGGTACTACCCGGCGGAGTCGCCCGACCAGGACACCTTCGAGCAGCACGAGTACTCGGCCGTGGCACCGGCCCGGTTCGTGAACACCTGGAAGGCGTTCGACGACCGGATGTACGGCGGCTACGTCGTCGCCGACCGGACCACCGCAGACGCCGCCGACCTCGGCACCATCGCCGACCGGGCACCGACGCGCGAGGTCCAGTTCGACTGGCTCAACCTCTTCTACGCGGTGGAGTGGGTCGTGTTCGCCGGGTTCGCCGTCTTCCTCTGGTACCGCTTCGTGAAGGACGCATGGGAGCGCGAGCAGGACGAAGCCCGCGAGGCCACCGAGGCCGCCGCCGCCGATCCTGTGGACGACGACGTCGAGCCGGTGGACGAGCCCGCGGTCCCGGTGGACGACGCCCGGGCCGAGCCGGGTCGCCGGTAGGATCGACCACATGGCTCTGACCGTCCGGACGCGCGACATCCCCAAGATCCCCGGGGCCGTGCGGTTCTACCGCATCTCCGCGTACGTCACCGGCGTGCTCCTGCTCGCCCTGGTCGTCGAGGTCGTCATCAAGTACACCCCGATCCAGCGTGAGATGCAGCTCGGCGGCGGCGCGTTCTTCGTCCCGAACGGTACCGCCGGTGAAGCGCCCGGCACGTTCAACCTGTCGATCGCGATCCTCATCGCACACGGGTGGCTGTACGTCGTCTACCTGTTCGCGGACTTCCGTCTGTGGAGCATCATGCGCTGGCGTCCGACGCGCTTCCTGCTCATCGCACTCGGCGGCGTGATCCCGTTCATGTCGTTCGTGGTCGAACACCGCATGCAGCAGGCCGCCATGACCACCTACCACGAGCTGACCGCGCAGCAGTCGCGGGAGAAGGAGAGCGCTCGGTGAGCGAGACCGAACAGCGTCCCGTCCTCGTCGTCGACTTCGGCGCGCAGTACGCGCAGTTGATCGCACGACGTGTCCGCGAGGCCAACGTCTACAGCGAGATCGTCGCGCACTCCGTCACGGCGGACGAGATCCGGGCGAAGAACCCGGCCGCGATCGTCCTGTCCGGAGGCCCGTCCTCCGTCTACGAGGACGGCGCACCGTCCCTGGACGGCGAGATCCTGGACCTCGGCATCCCCGTGCTCGGCATCTGCTACGGCTTCCAGGCCATGGCGAAGTCGCTCGGCGGTGAGGTCGCGAACACCGGCCTCCGCGAGTACGGCGCCACCGCGGTGACCGTCAGCGGCACCGACAGCGTCCTGCTCGGCGGCCAGCCCGCAGCGCAGACCACGTGGATGTCCCACGGGGACGCCGTGTCGAAGGCACCCGAGGGCTTCGAGGTCCTCGCCTCGAGCGAGTCCACCCCGGTCGCCGCGTTCGCCTCCGACGAGCGCAAGCTCTACGGCGTGCAGTGGCACCCGGAGGTCAAGCACTCCGCGTTCGGCCAGGCCGTGCTCGAGAACTTCCTGCACCGTGCCGCCGGGCTCCCGGGCGACTGGAACTCCGCGAACGTGATCGAGGAGCAGGTTTCTCGGATCAGGGAGCAGGTCGGGTCGGCGCGGGTCATCGCCGGGCTCTCCGGTGGTGTCGACTCCGCCGTCGCCGCGGCCCTCGTGCACAAGGCCGTCGGCGACCAGCTCACCTGCGTCTTCGTCGACCACGGGCTCCTCCGCGCGGACGAGCGCAAGCAGGTCGAAGAGGACTACGTCGCCTCCACCGGCGTGCGCCTGGTCACGGTCGACGCCCGCGAGCAGTTCCTCGACGCCCTGGCCGGCGTCAGCGACCCGGAGCAGAAGCGCAAGATCATCGGGCGCGAGTTCATCCGCACGTTCGAAGCCGCAGCGGAGGCGCTCGTCCTCGAAGCGCGCGCGTCCGACGGCGACGCCGAGGTCAAGTTCCTCGTGCAGGGCACCCTGTACCCGGACGTCGTCGAGTCCGGCGGCGGATCGGGCACCGCGAACATCAAGTCGCACCACAACGTCGGCGGGCTGCCCGACGACATGACGTTCGAGCTCGTCGAGCCGCTGCGCACCCTGTTCAAGGACGAGGTCCGCGCGGTCGGTCGCGAGCTCGGGCTCCCCGAGGTCATCGTCGGACGCCAGCCGTTCCCCGGCCCGGGCCTCGGCATCCGCATCGTCGGTGAAGTGACCGCGGAGCGGCTCGAGATCCTCCGTGCCGCCGACGCCATCGCGCGCGCCGAGCTGACCGCGGCCGGCCTCGACGACGAGATCTGGCAGTGCCCGGTCGTCCTGCTCGCCGACGTGCGGTCGGTCGGGGTCCAGGGCGACGGCCGCACCTACGGGCACCCGATCGTGCTCCGTCCGGTCTCGTCCGAGGACGCCATGACCGCCGACTGGACGCGCCTGCCGTACGACGTGCTCGCGAAGATCTCGAACCGCATCACGAACGAGGTGCGCGACGTCAACCGGGTCGTGCTCGACGTCACGTCGAAGCCGCCGGGGACGATCGAGTGGGAGTGATCCTCCCCTGACGCCCGAGGGCCCGGTACGCGCTGCGTGCCGGGCCCTCGCTCGTCCTGCTGGGTCGAGTCGTGCCTCCCGCCCGTCGCCCGCCCAGCCCGGCCGCCGAGGTCGCACGTTCTGCCGTCGGGCCGGCTCGCTGACGGCAGTTCCCGCGACCCCGGCGAACCGGCCGCGGCATGTCGTGCGACCTGGCGGCGGACGGGGCTGGCGTGCGGGGGATGCTGCCGGCGCTCTCGGGGTCGCACGATCTGCCGCTCGGGCGGGTGGACGGCGGCGGGTTGAGCGACCTCGGCGAACCGGCTGCGGCGTGTTGCGCGACGTCGGCGGGCAGACGTGCCGGACGGGAGGCGCGGGCCGGGCCCGCCTGCCGCGCCCGGCCCGTTCCGCCGAGCGGTCACACGTCGTCGTTCTGGCGGGTAGTGAGCGACGATCCGTGACCGCTCGGCGGAGGTGAGCGGGGTGTCGTGACCAGTCGGGCGCCCGCCGCCGCCCGCGCCCGCCGCCCGCCCGGGAACGACGACGGGCCCCGGCAGAAGCCGGGGCCCGTCGTGTCGAACAGGAACGCTAGTTGCGGGAGCTGCTCGCGACGATCGCCAGGATGCGCAGGATCTCGAGGTAGAGCCAGACCAGCGTGACGATGAGGCCGAAGGCGGCCGTCCATGCGTAGACGCGCGGAGCGCCGCGCTCGACACCGGTCTTGATCTGGTCGAAGTCGAGGATCAGCGAGTACGCCGCCATCAGCACCACGAAGATGCCGATCAGGACACCGAGCGGGATGCCGAACAGCGAGACGCCGAGGAGCCCGAACGCGCTCTGGGTCACACCGGTGAACATGAGCACGATGTTGACGAGCGAGAACGCCATGTAGCCGACCATCGCGACCAGGAAGAACCGGGTCAGCTTGGGGGTGGCACGGACCTTGCCGGACGAGAACAGCAGCAGCGTGACGGCGAAGACACCGAGGGTGCCGAACACCGCCTGCGTGACGATGCCGTCCCACATCGTGTTGTACATCCCCGAGATGCCACCGACGAAGAGGCCCTCGAAGAAGGCGTACGCCAGCACGAGTGCCGGCGACGGCTTCTTCTTGAAGGTGTTCACCAGGGCGAGGACGAACCCGACGATCGCGCCGACGATCCAGACCACGGGCGGCAGGTTCCAGCCGGCGACCGCGCCGACGAGGAGCACGCCGAACGCCAGGAGCGTCTTGACGATGGTGTCCTCGTACGACATGCGCCCGGTGTCGACCTTGTCGGCCGAGGGGCGGTCGTACATGTCCCGGAGCTGGTCGGGCGACATGCCGGGCTGCTGCGGTGCCTGTCCCCAGCCGGTCTGGCCGTACGGGGCCTGCGGGTAGCCGCCCTGCTGCGGGTACCCCTGCTGCGGGTAGGCGCCCTGCGGTGCGTTCGAGCCGGCGCCCCATGCGTTCCGGCCCGCGTCGTTGAAGGCGGGGGACTGGTCGAAACCGGGCTTGAAGGCCATGGTGTCCTCTGATTTCCTCTGGTGTGGAGTCGTGGATCCGGTACCCGGGTGGCATCGGTTCGTGGGCTCGTGACGGAGTGCGGCGGTGCCGTTCCTTCGTGTCCTCACAGCCTACGGGCCGTGGGGCCTCGATGGCTGAGGATCCGCGGGAAGCGGAACCGGCATCCGTGCTCCTGCGCTGGAGCCTATTGACGGTCTCTGGCGGTCCACCGTGGGATCTCCGCACGCTCGCTGAACGTCCGCGGGACCTCGGTCCCGAGGGCCCGGCGTTCACCCGCGCTCCGTATCGTCGCCTGCATGCAGCCGCTCGTCATCGCCCACCGTGGAGCCTCCGGGTACCGTCCCGAGCACTCCCGCAGCGCCTACGAGCTCGCGATCGAGCTCGGCGCGGACGCCATCGAGCCGGACCTCGTGCCGACGAAGGACGGTGTCCTGGTCCTCCGGCACGAGAACGAGGTCTCCGGGACGACCGACGTCGCCGACCGACCGGAGTTCCGTGACCGCCGCACCACGAAGACGATCGACGGGCACCGGTTCACCGGCTGGTTCACCGAGGACTTCACCTGGGACGAGCTGCGCACCCTGCGGACCCGTGAGCGCCTGCCGGAGTTGCGCCGGGCCTCCCGGCAGCACGATGGCGAGGACACGGTCCTGCGGTTGGAGGACCTGCTCGCGATCCTGGACGCCGCACCGCGGCGGGTCGCGCTCGTCGCCGAGGTGAAGCACGCCAGCGCGTTCGCCGCGGCCGGGTTCCCGATGGCGTCGCTCCTCGACGGCGTCCTGGGTACCGCGGGCTGGCGCGGCGACGACCGGCTGACGGTCGAGTCGTTCGAGAAGGGCGTCCTCCGGCAGGTCGCCGAACAGGGCACCGGTGCGCGGCTGGTGTACCTCCAGGAGGCCCGTGGTGCGGCCGCTGACGAGGTCGCCGACGCCGGTCCCGCCGCCACCACCTACGCCGACGAGCGGACCGACGCCGCGCTCGCGCGGCTCGCGGCCGAGTTCGACGGCATCAGCGTCGACCTGCCGACGCTGATGGCGGGCGTCGACACCCGGGCGGTGGACGATCCCGGCCCGGTGCGGAGCGACGTGGTCGAGCGTGCACACGCGGCCGGCCTCGCCATCTACACGTGGACCCTGCGGCCGGAGAACCGGTTCCTGCCCGCTGCCCTCCGTCGTGGCGGCGAGCTGGCGGCGCTCGGGGACTGGGAACGGTGGTTCACGTCGGTCCTCCGCACGGGCGTCGACGGGGTCTTCGCGGACCACGCCGACCTGGCCGTCCGGGCCCGATCGCTCGTCGCGGAACCCTCCGACCGGGCCTGATCGGACGTCGGGGGTCGCGCCTAGACTGTCTCGGACATGACGATCGTGCTCGACCCCTCCGACCCGACGCCCGGCCGCACCGACGGCGCGGGTGCGCGTGACCGTGCCTACGAGGACCCGTTCACCGCGGGCCTGAACCCCCAGCAGAAGGAAGCCGTCGAGTACCGCGGCGAGTCCCTGCTCATCGTGGCCGGTGCCGGCTCGGGCAAGACGAGCGTGCTCACCCGTCGCATCGCGTTGCTCCTGGCGAACCGGGAAGCCTGGCCGTCCCAGATCCTGGCGATCACGTTCACCAACAAGGCCGCGGCCGAGATGCGCGAGCGGGTGCAGGCCCTGGTCGGCCAGGCCGCCGAGGGCATGTGGATCTCGACGTTCCACTCCGCGTGCGTGCGGATCCTCCGGCGTGAAGCCGAACGGTTCGGGTTCCCGCAGTCGTTCACGATCTACGACTCCGCGGACTCCCGGGCGTTGCTGAAGCGGATCATCAAGGACCTCGAGGCGGACACCCTCGGGCTGACGGTCGGGGCCGCGGCGGCGAAGATCTCGAAGCTCAAGAACGAGCTGCAGGACATCGACACCTACGCCCGTAACATCAACGCGAGCGACCCGCAGGAGGTCATGTTCACCGAGGTGTTCCGTCGGTACACGAACGAGCTGCGGCGGGCGAACGCGTTCGACTTCGACGACCTCATCGGCCAGACGGTGTTCCTGTTCCGGGCGTTCCCGGAGGTGGCTGCGCTGTACCAGCGTCGCTTCCGTTTCATCCTGGTCGACGAGTACCAGGACACCAACCACGCGCAGTACTCGCTGATCCGGGAACTCACCAGGCCGGTGCCGGTCGAGCAGGTCGACCGTCTCGAGGACCAGGGGCAGCACGTCGCCCGGATGCGGGAGACCGACGGATCGATCGCCGGCGCCTCGCTGACGGTCGTCGGTGACTCCGACCAGTCCATCTACGCGTTCCGCGGGGCGGACATCCGCAACATCGTCGAGTTCGAGCGCGACTTCCCGAACTCGAAGGTGATCCTGCTCGAGCAGAACTACCGATCGACGCAGAACATCCTCGACGCCGCGAACGCCGTCATCTCCAACAACTTCGACCGGCAGGCGAAGAGCCTGTTCACCGACGTCGGCGCCGGCGAGAAGATCGTCGGCTTCACCGGGTACACCGGCCACGACGAAGCCCAGTTCGTCGCGGACGAGATCCAGCGCCTGCACGAGGACGGCATGGACTACCGCGACATGGCGGTGTTCTACCGGACGAACTCGCAGACCCGTGCGCTGGAGGAGATCTTCATCCGGGCGGCGATCCCCTACCGGGTGCTCGGCGGCACGAAGTTCTACGAGCGCGCCGAGATCAAGGACGCGATGTCCTACCTGATCACGGTCGCGAACCCGGCCGATCCGCTGTCGCTCCGCCGCATCCTCAACGTGCCGAAGCGCGGCATCGGCGCCGTCACCGAGACGACCCTGCAGCGGTACGCCGACGAGCACGAGGTCTCGATGCGCGAAGCCCTGCGGCACGCCGACGAGCTCGGCTTCGGGCCCAAGGTCCGGACCGCCATCACCTCGTTCGCGGTGCTGCTCGACGACGTGTCGGCGAAGGCCGCGGACCAGCCGGTCGTGGACACCCTGACGCAGCTGCTCGACGGGTCCGGTCTGCTCGAACAGCTCCGGAAGTCGCCGGACGCGCAGGACGCGGCCCGTGCGGACAACATCGACGAGCTCGTGGCCGTGACGCGGGAGTTCCAGAAGAACAACCCCGAGGGCACGCTGTCCGACTTCCTCACCGAGGTCTCGCTGGTGGCCGCGGCCGACGAGCTCGACGACTCCTCCGGCACGGTGTCCCTGATGACGCTGCACACCGCGAAGGGCCTGGAGTACGACGCGGTGTTCCTGACCGGCGTCGAAGAAGACCTGCTGCCGCACCGGATGTCCGCGAACGAGCCCGGTGGCCCGTCGGAGGAGCGCCGTCTGTTCTACGTCGGCATCACCCGCGCGAAGAAGGTCCTGTTCCTGTCGCTCGCCATGACCCGGGCGCAGTTCGGCGACGTCAACGTGGCGATGCCCTCGCGCTTCCTGCAGGAGATCCCCGAGGGGCTCATCGAGTGGAAGCAGTCACCGGGCATGGCGAACAGTCGTGGTGGCACGCAGCCCCGCGCGATCAACGCCAAGCGTGACGGCGGGTTCGGCGGCTCGGGCGGTGGCGCCGGTGGCGGTCACCGCGGCGGGGGCGGCTGGGGCAGCGGTTCCTACGACCGTGCTGCTGCTGCCGCGAAGACCCGTCCGAAGACCGAGTGGGCGAATCGGGTGTCCGGGCAGGTCCGGGACAACGGGGACATGGAACTCGCTGCCGGTGACCGGATCTCGCACGTCGACTTCGGGCAGGGGACCGTCTCGGCGGTGACCGGTCAGGGTGCGAAGCGGATCGCCGAGATCGCCTTCGACACCGCGGGGCGGAAGAAGCTCCTCATCAAGATCGCACCGATCGAGAAGCTCTAGCCGGACGTCAGCGGACCATGCGCGCCGCGACGAGCGCGTTGTCGCCGAGGTGTTCGGTCTTCGTCGCGCCGTCTCGGCGGAACCCGTTGCGGGCGTAGAACGCCTGCGCACGAGGGTTGTCGTCCGCGACCCAGAGGAACGCCGGCGCGTCGGAGAGCACCGCGTCGAGGAGCATCTGGCCGGCCCCGGACCCGTACGCGGAGGCCAGGACGTAGATGCCGGTGAGCTCGACGTCCCGGACGGAGTGATCGTCACGCCCCGGCCCGGCGGTCGCCCAGCCGATGACGACTCCGTCGAGCTCGGCGACGGCGACACCCGTACCGGCCGCGCTCGCACCGGCGATCGTGCGCCGCCATCGGTTGGTGCGGGCGACGGGGTCGAGCGATGAGAGGAACGCGGCGGGCAGCAGGTGGGCGTACGCCTCGCGCCAGGCCTGGACGTGCACGTCGGCGATGCCCGGGGCGTCCGCTTCCACCGCGGTCCGGACGGTGATGCGTGCTGCGGCCGTCATGGTCCGACGCTACCGCAGCGTCGCCCGAGCCCGGGGCGCGCACTGCCCGCTGCGCTACGGCTGCAGCCGCGTCGCGGTCCAGCTCTCGCCGGCGTGCACGTACTGCAGGCGGCGGTGCATCCGGTCGCGGCTGCCGTGCCAGAACTCGACGGTGTCGGGCTCCAGGCGCCACGCGTCCCACAGCGGCGGCCGCGGCACGTCGTCGTCGGACTCGGCGAGGAGCTCGTTGGCGTCGTCGATCAGGTCCTGCAGGGTCCGCGGTTCGAGCACCGCGGACTGGTCGGCGATCGCGGTGGCGGCGCGGGACTTCGGCGAGCGGTCGGCGAACAGGGCGTCGGACTCCTCGTCGGAGAGCTGCACCACGCGGCCCTCGAACCGGAGCTGCTGCATCGTCTCACGCCAGTACACCTGCAGGGCGGCGTGCGGGTTCTCGGCGAGCTGGCGGCCCTTCGGACTCTCGGCAGAGGTACCGAACACCAGCCCGCGGTCCTCGATGCGCTTGACGTCGACGGTCCGGGCACTGACCCGGCCGTCGGCGCCGGCGGTCGCGAGCGTCATCGACATCGGCTCGGACACCTCGTGTTCACCGGCCTGGTCGAGCCAGAGGCGCGCGAGGTCGAGCGGCGATGCGGGAGGCGCGTCGAACTCGGGCAGGTGCAGGGACTCGTCCCCGGACAGCGAAGCAGACATGCGCCCACTCAACCGCGCTCAGTCCGTCCACGTCCAGGCTGCCGGGGGACGCCCGCCCCGCCCGGCACCGGAACGGACGACCGGTTCCGCCGCGGGGTCGAGCCGGGTCAGTGCCGGGTTCGTGCGGAGCGCCCGGTTGAGGTTGCCCGGGTCCGGTGTCACCCCGGTCAGGGCGACGACGAGCCGTGCCGCGTCCGGCGTGGTGAAGCGCTCGCCGAGCAGCGCCCGGGTGAGCGGTCCGTCCGACCAGAGCCGGGTCCGCGCGTGGTCGAGCGCTGCCGTGATGATCCGGTCGTGGTCGAACGGCAGCCCGAGCGGCAGCCCCACCGCGTCGTGCCAGACCACGGCGTCGGAGACAGCGGCCGTGCCGGCGGTGACCGCGAGGAACGCGATGCTGATCGCGGCGCTCCGCGGGTCCCGTTCGGGTCCGTCGAACGCCCCGATCTGGGCGAGGTGCCGGACCGCCGCCGCGTCCGTCCCGGTCTTGGTCCGCAGCGCGCGTCGCGCACCGTCGGCGAGGAGTTCCGGACCGTCCAGGAGCACGCCGGGCAGCGCCTCCCGTCCGACGAACGGTTCGTACCGCCGCCTGGCGGTGGCGACCCGGAGGCCACCCGGATCGACCCCGTCACCCGTGTCGTCGAACGCGACGAGGACGACGTCCACGGCGATGAGCGGCTGGTCGCGGACCGCCGCCGGGGCGGCCCCGGTCACGCGGTCGCCGCCGCCGGGGCGGTGTCGGTGCCGGCGGCAGCTGCACGTCGGGCGGCACGGTCGGCCCGCTCCCGACGGAGCGTCTCGCGGACGTCGGCGAAGGACTGGAGGACCGTGAACCGCCCGTCGACCCACACCGGCTGGAGCAGGCTGGTCGCCTCGTCCTCCGGCGTGGCCTGGTCGGTCTGCCGGATCTCACCGGTCGCGTCGCGGTGCAGGGCGATCCGGCCCTTGGCGCTCTTCTTGCCGCTGCCGGTCTTCGGGTCCTTCTGGATGTCGACCGGTTCGCCGTCGACCAGGGCCCAGGTGGCCTTCACGGCGCTGCCGAGGTTGTCGCGGGTCATGAACTGGTACGTGTACGACCCGATGCCGAGCACCACGTTGTCGCTGGCGTAGCCCTTCGCGGCGAGGCGCTCGTAGATCCGGCGGGCGCGGTCGAGGGTGATGCTGTCGCCGTAGATGACGCCGATGTGCTGGTCGAGGACCTTGTAGCCGCGCTCGTTGACGGTGTGGCCGAACAGCTCGTCGAGGAGTTCGACGACGCCCTTCTGCTCGTCGCTGCGGTCGGCGGCGAACAGCTCGGCCTCGTCGACGCCGTGCACGGTGCCGGTGACGATGTCGACCGGGTCGCCGGAGTCCGGGCGGATGACGAGCTTGCCGTCGCGGGCCGTGATGCGCTCCTTGAGCTGCGGGAGCACCTCGGTGAGGACCTTGAACAGGTCGAAGCCGTCGCTGACCGCCGAGACGATGCCGGTCGGGTACACGTCGAGGATCTGTTCGAAGGTCTCGAGCTCCCCGTCGGCGCCGCGGACGCACATGACGCTGTGCTCGGTCGCCGGGACGCTCGCCGCCACCCAGCCGTTGTCGCCGGGGTAGTAGCGGGCGATGTGGTCGAGCGTCGGCATCGAGTCGGTGCCGAGGAACGAGAGCAGGTGTCCGGCGCCGGATGCCGCGGCCGACTCGATGCTGGTCTGCCCGCGGAACGAGAAGTCGTGCGCGGCGAAGTCGATGCTCGCCGGGTCCGCGCCGGTCCGTTCGGCCCAGTCCTCCATGAGGTCGCGGTACTCCAGGGCCTTCGTCGCGACGGTGGACGGGTGCCAGATCGATGCCGACAGTGCGGTCTCGATGTAGTTCGGCAGCCAGGAGAACGCGTCGACGGTGTTCTCGACGGTCAGGGTGGCCACGCCGATCGGGGCGAGGGTGCCCTCGGGCAGGGCGCGGATCTCGAGCGGCAGGTACCCGAGCCGGTGCAGGGCGCGGACGTGGTCGACGCCGATGGAGTTCGGGCCGAAGTACCCCTCGAGTGCCTGCTGGAACAGGTCGCACACCAGGTCCTCGTCGGCGGCGAAGAACAGCGCCCACGCCTCGACCAGGTACCGCTGGACGAAGGCCTGCAGGCCGAACACGACCGCGTGCGTCGAGTCCGGCATGTGGGCGTTCGACCGGTTGGTCCAGTTGATCAGGATCCGCGTGGTGCCCTCGGGGTAGAGCTGCCGGTGCGAGTGCTTGTAGCCGTCGACGGCCAGGAGCGGGGCGATCGGGCTGGCGGTGGTGATCCGCGGGTCGAGGCCGGTGGTCGTCGTGGCGGTGGTCGTGGTCGTGCCGGCGTTCGTCATCGGATATCCTCGGTGAGGTACGGGGTCAGGGGGACGGTGCGCAGGCCCTCGATGGCGTTCTGCGCGGGGTACGAGTCGGTGGTGACGATCTCGCCGAAGTGGTCGCCGAGCTGCGCGGCCCGGCCGGAGAAGACACCGTGCGAGACCCAGAGGCCCAGCCGCTCCTTCGGCAGCCCGGTGCTGCCCGCGAGGCCCATGAAGGTGCCGCCGCCGTCGCAGATGTCGTCGACGACGAGGAACCGACCGGTGTCGGGGAGCGGTTCGCAGCTGAAGCCGTCGAGCTTCCCGGTGTCCGGGTTGCGGTGCTTCTCGGCGCGGTACACCGGCAGGCCGCAGGCGTCGGCGGCCGCGGTGGCCCGGGCGACCGCACCGGCGTCCGGGGCGATGATGCCCTGGTAGCGCTGGTCGGTGCCGGGTGCGCCGACGACCTCGTCGCGGACGATGCGGTCGCTGGTCACCACGGTCAGGTGATCGACGAGGCCGACGATGACCGGCGAGTGCGGGTCGAACGCGATCACCTGGTCGATGTGGAACCCGTTGATGACGTCGGCGTAGACCTTCGCGCCGAACGGCAGGCCACGGTCCTGTCGGGCACCGGGCAGGTAGGGGACGAGGGCGACCGATCGCGATCCGCGCTGTCGGACCGCGTCCGCCCACATGCCGAGCATCACCAGGTCGTCGCCGGAAGTGCCGCGCAGGGTCGCGACCTCGACGAGGTCGGGGGCGCCTGCGGCGTCGCCTTCGGGACCTGCGGCGACCTTGACGTGCGCTTCACCGGCGGGGAACCGCATCGTGGTGAACGTCGGGGTGACCGGCTGGCCGGAGCGGGTCCGGGTGCTGAGTTCGACTGCCATGACCCGACCGTACCACGGTTCTTGTCGTATTGACAAGAAAGGGCTCGACCCCCTTCAGTGCGCGGAGTACCGGCGTGCGGTCCGGTGCATCGCACGGATGAGCAGCGGTCCCGGCAGTCGCAGCAGCGCGCCGGGCAGCACCGCGCGGAACAGCCGGAGGCCCGTCACGGTCCGGCGGAAGCGTCGAGCCTCGCGCGGCCCCCACGCGAAGCCGTACTGCGACCGCACCGCCGCGGGCAGCATCCCCACCGTGACGATCCGCACGACCGGCATCGCCGCGCGCACCCATCCCGGCGCGTGTCGCGGGTGCAGCAGGTCGCGCACCACACCGCGGGCGTCGTCCGTCACCCGGAGCTGCGCGAGCGACGCGGCCCAGTACTGCTCGAAGGCCGGCATCGAGTCCGGCCACCGCTCGGCCGGGACCCGCAGGGCCGTCGCGATCGGCGCGTAGGCACGGAGCACGTCCTCGGCCCGTGCGTCGTCGACGGGTGTGCCGAGCAGGCGGTGGGTCCGGATCGCCGAGTCGACGAGCGTGGCCGCGACCCAGAGCTGCCGGTCCGGGTCGTCGGCGCCGGTCACCGGGCGGTGCGCGTGGGCCACGAACGAGGCTGCGACGGCAGCGTCCTCGGGGGTTCCGACCACGACCGCGTAGACGTACATCAGGGTGTGTGCCAGGCGCTGCTGCGGTCGCCTGGCGAAGTCCGAGTGGCGCCGGACCCCGGCCGCCACCACGGGATCGGCGATCTGCAGCAGGATCGCGCGCCCGCCCGCCACGACGGGCGTGCTGTCGGCGAGGAACCGGCGGAGCGCGCAGCTCTGGTCGTGAGCAGGGGACGGACGGGAGGCCCGGCGCGCGTCGCGCACCGGGCCTCCCGTCCGTCGTCCGGTCACGGTCAGCGTCGTCCTGTCAGGTCGGCGTCGGGCAGCTCAGAGCGGCTTCGTGCCCAGGTCGCCGCCGAGGTCGGGACGCTCGTCGCCGTGCTCCCACATGTCCGGGGAGCCCTCGTTCGGGGCGCCGCCGGTCGGGCCGTCGTCGGTGCCGTCACCGAGCTGGGGCTCGACGGTCTCGCCGGCGACGGCGTCGTTCGTGACGGTCTCGAGCGCCTCTTCGGCGTCGTCGGTCTCGAAGCCGCCGACGTACTCGCGGTCGACGTCGTCGGCGCGGCCCTCGTCGTCGGAGTCGCTGACGCCGTCGCTCAACTCGTCGCCTGGGGTGATGCCGGGGTCGGACATGGTCGCTCCTGTCGGTCGTCGTGGTGATGCGTGTGGGAAGGATCTGCGGTGCGCGTCTGCCGTGCGCGGTCTGCCGTGCGCGGTCTGCGGTGCGCCGTCCTGCCCACCGGTCCTTGGTACCCGGGTGTCGGTGGGAGTGTGCGGTGCCCGGGGGACGCACCGGGTCGCTCGGCGCACCGTCGGAGCTCCGCGGAACCGATCGTGGCCGGTTCGCGCGCCGTTCACCCGGTGGACACCGACGGGTCACACTCCCGGTGTCTACTGCACGTGCTCGGGGGAGTGGAGCGCGGTCGCCGACGGGTGGTCGAGCGACCGCGCCTTCCCCCTCCCGCCCCCCGGGGGACCGCCCGCTGCGGCTGGTTCAGACCCGTTCGAGCAGGTGCCGCTCGGTGACGTCGGCCAGGGCGAGCGTGCGGTAGCCGGCGGACTCGAAGAACACCGTCAGCCGGTCGTCCTCGGTGCTCATCACGGTTCCGCGGCCCCATTCGGAGTGCTCGACCGGCGCGTCCGGCGGCCACTCGGCGTCGTGCGACCCGTCCGCGCCGTGTGCGTCGGCGTCGGTGGCGGTGCCGGCGGAGCAGGTGTCGCAGTTGCCGCACGGCTCGGGCAGTTCGTCGCCGAAGTAGCCGAGCAGGAACTGCCGACGGCAACCGTTCGTCTCGGCAAAGCGACGCATCATCTCGATCCGGGACTCCTCGACGCGCTCCCGCTCCTTCGCGTGCGCCCTGGCGAGCTCGGCGGCCGCGGCGGCGTCCGCCGGTCCCTGCGGTGCCCGACGCAGGCCGTCCCGGTCGTCGACCAGCGCACCGGCGTCGACCAGGGTGTTCACGACCCGTCCCGCGGTGCGTGCGGCGAGCCCGGCCCGCTCGGCGACCTCGGAGCGGGCGACGGCGCCGTCGGCGGGCACCGCGTCGAACACGGCGCGGAGCGATGCCGGACGGGGTGAGCCCGAGGCGAAGAACCGGCGCAGCCCGAGGTCCTCCGACCGGTAGTGCAGGGTCGCGAGACCGACGTCGCCGTCCCGTCCGGCCCGGCCGACCTCCTGGTAGTAGGCGTCCACCGACTCGGGGACGTCGGCGTGCACGACGAAGCGGACGTCGGGCTTGTCGATGCCCATGCCGAACGCGCTCGTGGCGACGACGACGTCCAGGTCGCCGTCGAGGAACTCGTGGTGCACGTGCTCGCGGTCCCGCACCCGGAGCCCCGCGTGGTAGGCCTTCGCCCGCCGGCCCCTCTCGACGAGTTCGTCGGCGTAGAGCATGGTCTCGGCGCGGGTGGCGACGTAGACGATGCCGGCACCCTCGAGCCCCGCGACCTGGGCGATGACGGCTTCACGCTTCTCGTCCTCGTCCGTGTGCCGCTGCACCTCGAAGCGCAGGTTCGGCCGGTCGAACCCGGTGGCGAGCACGAGGGGGTCTCGCATCCCGAGGCGCTCGACGATCTCCTTCCGGACCGGCGTCGACCCGGTGGCCGTCATCGCGAGCACCGGCGGACGGCCGAGGCGTTCGACGACCTCGCCGAGGGCCAGGTAGTCCGGACGGAAGTCGTGCCCCCAGCTCGAGACGCAGTGCGCCTCGTCGACCGTGACCAGGGCGACGCCGGCGTCCCGGAGTCGATCGACGACGTCGTCCTTCGCGAGTTGCTCCGGGGCGAGGAAGACGTAGCCGGCATCTCCGGAGGCGACGGCCTGCCACGCGCCGTCGAGCTCCCGGTGCGCCCGGGTGGCGTTGATCGTGACGGCACGGGGCGCGTCCGGGTGGTCCTCGATGCCGACGACCTGGTCCTCCTGCAGGGCCACGAGCGGCGAGACCACGACGACCGGGCCGTCGAGGGCCAGGGCGGCGACCTGGTAGATCGCGGACTTGCCCGAACCGGTCGGCATCAGCGCCAGGGCGTCGCGTCCGGCGAGGACCGCGTCGACCACGGTCTCCTGGGCGTCGCGGAGTTCCCAACCGAAGACGTCGGCGGCACGGGTACGGAGATCGTTCTGCACGCGATCGACCGTGCCCGGGCCGTGCTGGCGGACCGTTCGGGGATTGCGCACTGCGGACGAGCGATCCGTACCCCGGTCGTCCCGGCGGTTCTCCACAGGGCTCCCGGCAGCGGAACCGTCCGTCCACCTGCCGGCGCTAGGCTCGGTCTCGGCCGTCGTCTCGACATCGAGCGACCCTCGATGAGGAGGACGCGACCGGATGACCGATGCCGATCGCACGAACCGTGCGGGAAGAAGAACAGCGTGGATCTTTTCGAGTACCAGGCCAGGGACCTCTTCGAGTCCTACGGCGTCCCTGTGCTGCAGGGCATCATCGCCGACACCCCCGAGCAGGCGAAGGCGGCGGCCGAGCAGATCGGCGGAGTCGTCGTCGTCAAGGCGCAGGTGAAGGTCGGCGGTCGCGGCAAGGCCGGCGGCGTCAAGGTCGCGAAGACCCCTGACGAGGCGTTCGAGCACGCACAGGCGATCCTCGGCCTCGACATCAAGGGCCACACCGTGCAGCGCGTGATGGTCGCCCAGGGCGCTGACATCGCCGAGGAGTTCTACTTCTCGGTGCTGCTCGACCGCGCGAACCGCTCCTACCTGTCGCTCGTCAGCGTCGAGGGCGGCATGGAGATCGAGCAGCTCGCGGTGGAGAAGCCCGAAGCCCTCGCACGGGTCGAGGTGAACCCGCTGACCGGGATCAACCAGGAGGCGGGGGTGGACATCGCACGCCAGGCCGGGTTCCCGGACGAGCTGGTCGACCAGGTCGCGAGCGTCTTCGTGAAGCTCTACGACGTGTTCGCGGGTGAGGACGCCACCCTGGTCGAGGTGAACCCCCTCGTCCGCACCGGTGACGGCCAGATCCTGGCGCTCGACGGCAAGGTCACGCTCGACGAGAACGCCGACTTCCGCCACGAGGGACACGGGGCACTCGAGGACACCGCCAGCGAGGACCCGCTCGAGGCCAAGGCGAAGGCCCACGGCCTCAACTACGTCAAGCTCGACGGCCAGGTCGGCGTCATCGGCAACGGTGCAGGGCTCGTCATGTCGACGCTCGACGTCGTCGCCTACGCCGGTGAGCGTCACGGCGGCGTGAAGCCCGCGAACTTCCTCGACATCGGTGGTGGTGCCTCAGCAGAGGTGATGGCCAACGGCCTCGACGTCATCCTCGGTGACCCCCAGGTGAAGAGCGTCTTCGTGAACGTCTTCGGTGGCATCACCGCTTGCGACGCCGTCGCGAACGGCATCGTCGCCGCCCTCGGCATCCTCGGCGACGCGGCCACCAAGCCGCTCGTCGTCCGCCTGGACGGCAACAACGTGGAAGAGGGCCGACGGATCCTGGCGGAGGCAGCGCACCCGCTCGTCACCGTCGCCGCGACCATGGACGACGCGGCCGAGAAGGCCGCCGAACTCGCCGCCGCAGCGGCCTGAAGGGACTGACCATGTCGATCTTCCTCAACAAGGACTCCAAGGTCATCGTCCAGGGCATCACGGGCGGTGAGGGCACGAAGCACACCGCCCTCATGCTCAAGGCCGGGACGCACGTCGTCGGCGGTGTCAACGCCCGCAAGGCCGGCACGACCGTCACCCACGGCGACGTCGAGCTGCCCGTCTTCGGTTCGGTGCGCGAGGCCATCGACACCACCGGTGCCGACGTCTCGATCGTCTTCGTCCCGCCGGCGTTCGCGAAGGACGCCGTGATGGAGGCCATCGACGCCGAGATCCCGCTGGTCGTCGTCATCACCGAGGGCATCCCCGTGCAGGACTCCGCCGAGTTCTGGGCGCACGCCAAGGCCCTCGGCGCGAAGACCCGGATCATCGGGCCGAACTGCCCGGGCATCATCACCCCCGGGGAGTCGCTCGTCGGCATCACCCCGGCGACGATCACCGGCAAGGGCCCGATCGGCCTCGTGTCGAAGTCCGGCACCCTGACCTACCAGATGATGTACGAGCTGCGTGACCTGGGCTTCTCGACCGCCATCGGCATCGGCGGCGACCCGGTCATCGGGACGACGCACATCGACGCGCTCGCCGCGTTCGAGGCCGACCCCGAGACCGAGGCCATCGTGATGATCGGTGAGATCGGTGGCGATGCCGAAGAGCGGGCCGCCGACTACATCAAGGCGCACGTCACGAAGCCGGTCGTCGGGTACGTCGCGGGCTTCACCGCCCCGGAGGGCAAGACGATGGGCCACGCCGGCGCGATCGTGTCCGGTTCCGCCGGTACGGCCGAGGCGAAGAAGCAGGCGCTCGAGGCTGCCGGCGTCAAGGTCGGCAAGACGCCGTCCGAGACCGCCGCGCTGCTGCGCGAGGTCGTCGCGGCGAAGTAGTCGCAGGCCCCCTGCGGACGGGAGGCGCGGTGCCGGCTGGCACCGCGCCTCCCGTCCGTCCGTGGTCGGGCTGGTCCGTCCACCGGTGTTTTGCCGGGGGGAGCCGCGCGGCACCCGCGAGCGCGGAGGTGGCCGCCGTATCCTCGCTGCGATGAACCGCCTGGGAACCGCTCTGCTCGCCGTGATCGAAGCGATCGTGACGGTCGGCGTCGGCGTGGGCATCGCGCTCGTCCCGCTCACCCTGCTGTGGGCGTTCGAGTACGGGCTCCAGGTCGACTGGGACGTGTTCTGGACCGCTGCCGGCAACGTCTGGCTGATCGGACACGGCGTCGACGTGACGTTCACGCTCGGGGCTGCTGCGGCGAAGGCGACCGGGTTGTCCGGAGCCTCCGCGCCGATCGGGGTGAGTCTCGCCGCCCTCGGGTTCGCCGTCGTCACCGCCTGGCTGGGCGCGCGCGCCGGACGTCGGTTTGCCGAGACCGAGCACCGCGTGACCGGCATCCTCGTCGGGACGGCCGCTGTCGCCGTCCTCGGGCTCCTCGTCGCACTGAGCTCGACCAGCGCGGCCACGCACCCGACCACCTGGCAGGCGGTCGTCGCACCGGCGCTCTGGTTCGGGATCCCCGCGGTCGTCTCCGCCGAGGTCTGCCGCCGACGCCGAGGCCTGGCCGCCGACCCGGTCACCGCGCGCATCGTCGACCTGGTCGACCGGATCCCCACCCTGTGGCGGGTCGTCGTCGGCTTCGGCCTGCGCGCCGGCACGGTCGCGACCGCATGCGTCGTCGCCGTCGCCGCAGTGCTCGTCGGACTCGTGCTGCTGGTCTCGTTCGCCGAGGTCATCACCCTCTACGAACGCTCGCACGCCGGACTGGTCGGCGGCTTCGCCCTGACCGTCGGCCAGCTCGCGTTCATCCCCGACTTCGTCGCCTGGGCCACGGCCTGGCTCGTCGGCCCGGGCTTCGCGATCGGCACCGGTTCCGCAGTGTCCCCGATCGGCACGGCACTGGGGCCGGTGCCGGCGATCCCCGTCCTCGGTGCGCTGCCGACCTCCGGGCACACGTTCGGACTCGTCTGGATCCTGGTCCCCGTCGTCGCGGGCTTCGCGGTCGGCGGGCTGATGCGGCCGCGCCTGGTGCGGATGCTCGGTGCCGCCGACTCGGCGCTGTACCGGGCGATCGGCGGTGTCGTGACCGGACTCGTCGCCGGCGTCGTCATCGGTGGCCTCGCCTGGATGTCGTCCGGCTCCGTCGGACCCGGGCGCCTGGCCGACGTCGGACCGCATGCGCTGGCCGTGGGCGGGTTCGCCGCGCTCGAGGTGGGCATCCCCGCCCTCATCGCGCTCGCGATCGGCAGCGACCTGGTCCGGCTGCCCGAGCGCTCGTGGATCGGTGAGCGCTGGCACGAGACCGAGGACGACCTCGCCACCGCCGACGCGACTCCGGAGCACGGCTCGCTCATCGCCGCGCTCGAGTCCGCCGGCGCCGGACGCACCACCGGAGTCCATCGGTTCTCGGTCGACGAGCAGCACGACGCGGTGACGACCGCGCACGCGGAGACGGACAGATCGCCGAACGCCGTCGACGAGGACGAGGACCACCGCGCGGCGGAGGCAGCGCCCGCACCCGCCCCCGCACCCGCCGCCGTCTCGACCGCTGCCGTCGCCACCGACGTCGACCTGCCCGACTGGGCACGGACCGACGCCGTCGCGGCCGAGCGCCTCGACGACCGCGCAGCAGCAGCGCCGGCCGCCGGCAGCATGCGCGCACGCCTCCGGGCTGCCGCGTCCGGTGCCCGCGACCGTGCCGGCGACCTCCGCGACCGTGCGAGTGGCCTCCGCGACCGTGCGGACGACCTGCGCCACCGTGCGGGCGGTGCCGGTCGTCCAGCGGACGAGTCGTCCACGAACGCCGCGGCCGGTCCTGCGGAACGGCGGGAGGCGCCTCCCGTCCCGCGGACGGACGAACAGCCGGCCTTCCCGTGGAGCACCGAGGAGTTCGTCGCCGGCCGTGACGACGTCGACCCGGAACCGCCGGCGCGACCCGCGCCACGGGCGACGACCTGGGACACGACGGACCAGATCCCCGAGGACGAGCTGCCATGGTGGCGGAAGCCGAAGGGCGACGACGACGCCTGAGCGAAGGTCAGCCGGTCACCTGCTGACCTTCGTCATCGTGACGGGTGAGCCGAAGTAGTCGATCTGCCCGGCGCCGACGGTGAGCGCGCCGCCGCTCCACGTGAAGCGGGCGTTGCGGCCTCGGGCGGCGGCGCTCTTGATGCGCTTCCACGTTCCGGTGAGCGATCCCACGCCGGTGGAGGCGCTCGGCGAGTTGCTCGTGTTCATCATGCACAAGCTGTCGGCACTGCAGCCGGGTGCGACGAAGGAGAGTCCGCGAGACGCCGGCCCGAGGTCCACGGCCGCGACGATCGTCGACGAGGTGCCTTCGGTGTACGTGGCGACCACGTGTCCGGTGTCGACGATCCGATCGATCTCCGCGGCGGACTGCTTCCCTTCCAAGGCCTGCAGCGCACTGAGGACCGGGTCCGCCTCCTGTGCGGCTGCTGCTGCAGCAGCGGCGGCAGGAGTGTCGATGACGGATGCGGCGTCGGCAGGATGCGTCGGCACGAGTGCGCCCGCGAAGGAGACGACGGCCGCGAGACCGGCGATGGCGAGAGGAGGGAGGGAAAGGATCACGATGACTCCGGATCGTTGCGTCGAGGACGAGTTGGGCGAGGATCTGACGCTACACACTCCAGTACCAGATGTCAGCGCGGACGACCGGTGACGATGATCGACGCCGTACGGTCAGCCTGCCCGCGCCCGGCAGCACCCGCCCCCGCTAGGCTTGCCCCCGTGCTCGAACTGGTCGTCCTGATCTCCGGTACCGGGTCGAACCTCCGAGCCCTGCTCGAGGCGACCCGCGATGCCGAGTACCCCGCCCGCGTCGTCGCGATCGGGGCCGACCGCGACGCCGAGGGCCTCCAGCTCGGCGAGGAGTACTCGATCCCGACCTTCACGGTCCCCTTCACCCGGTACGCCACCCGCGCCGAGTGGGGTGCAGCGCTCGCCGAGCAGATCCGCCCGTGGACGCCGGACCTGCTCGTGCTGTCCGGGCTCATGCGCCTGCTCCCGCCCGCGGTCGTCGCCGAGTTCGGGCCGTCGGTCATCAACACCCACCCCGCGTACCTGCCGGAGTTCCCGGGAGCGCACGGCGTCCGGGACGCGCTGGCCGCCGGCGTCACCGAGACCGGCGCGAGCGTCATCGCGGTGGACGACGGTGTCGACAGCGGTCCGGTCCTGGCGCAGGAGCGCATCCCGGTCCTGCCCGGCGACACCGAGTCGACCCTGCACGACCGCATCAAGCCCGTCGAACGTCGGCTGCTCATCCAGACCGTCCTCGACATCGCCAACGGACACATCGACCTGAAGGGCACCACCCCCGCATGAGCGTGCACGCCGCCGACCCCAGCCTGTACCGCGACCGGGACGTCGTGCCCGTGCGTCGAGCCCTCATCTCGGTGAGCGACAAGTCGGGGCTGCTCGAGCTCGCCGTCGCGCTCGCCGACGCCGGCGTCGAACTCGTCTCGACGGGCTCCACCGCGCAGACCATCCGTGACGCCGGGTACGTCGTCACCGACGTCGCGAGCGTCACGGGCTTCCCGGAGTCGCTCGACGGCCGCGTGAAGACCCTGCACCCGGCCGTGCACGCGGGCCTGCTCGCCGACCTGCGGCTGGAGTCGCACGAGCAGCAGCTCGCCGACCTGGGGATCGCCCCGTTCGAGCTGGTCGTGGTGAACCTGTACCCGTTCGTCGAGACGGTCGCCTCGGGCGCCGACACCGCGACCGTGGTCGAGAACGTCGACATCGGCGGCCCGGCGATGGTCCGCGCGTCCGCGAAGAACCACCCGAACGTCGCGATCGTGGTGTCGCCGTCCTCGTACGCCGAGGTCGTCGAAGCCGTCCGTGCCGGCGGCACGACCCTGGAACTCCGCAAGCGTCTGGCCGCGCAGGCCTTCGGCCACACCGCGGCGTACGACACCGCGGTCGCCAGCTACTTCGCGTCCGAGGTCGTGGCCCCGTCGGCAACGTCCGCGGCAGCAGAGCACGACGGCCAGGAGGCCCCCAGCGCGTTCCCGGAGCACCTCACGCTGTCCGCGGACCGAACCGCGACGCTCCGCTACGGCGAGAACGCCCACCAGTCCGCGGCGCTCTACACGAGCACGAACGGCACCGGGATCGCCCAGGCGACGCAGCTGCACGGCAAGGAGATGTCGTACAACAACTACGTCGACGCCGATGCCGCCGTCCGCGCCGCGTACGACTTCACCGAGCCGGCCGTCGCGATCATCAAGCACGCCAACCCCTGCGGCATCGCGGTCGCGGCGCCCGACGCCGGTGACCCGATCGCCTCGGCGCACGCGGCTGCCCACGCCTGCGACCCGCTGTCGGCATTCGGCGGCGTCATCGCGGCGAACCGGACGGTGACCCGCGGCATGGCCGAGACGATCGCCGACATCTTCACCGAGGTCGTCGTCGCTCCCGCGTTCGACCCGGAGGCGCTCGAGGTCCTGTCCCGCAAGAAGAACATCCGGCTGCTCACGCTGCCGGCTGACTTCGCGCTCGCCGAGCGAGAGGTCAAGCAGATCTCCGGCGGGTTCCTCGTGCAGGACGCCGACCGCTTCACGGCGTTCGACCAGTCCACGTGGACGCTCGTCTCCGGCGAGCCGGCCGACGAGCAGACCCTGGCGGACCTGGCGTTCGCGTGGAAGGCGAGCCGTGCGGTGAAGTCGAACGCGATCCTCCTGGCGAACCAGGGCGCGAGCGTCGGTGTCGGGATGGGGCAGGTCAACCGGGTCGACTCGTGCCACCTCGCGGTGAACCGGGCCGGGGACCGCGCTGCCGGTTCGGTCGCGGCGTCCGACGCGTTCTTCCCGTTCGCCGACGGCCTGCAGGTGCTGCTCGACGCGGGCGTCCGTGCCGTCGCCCAGCCCGGCGGGAGCGTCCGCGACGACGAGGTCATCGCGGCTGCGACCGCTGCCGGTGTGACGATGTACTTCACGGGCGAGCGGCACTTCTTCCACTGAGTCCAGTTCGACTCCGCGTCGACCAGGGCACAACCGGCACGAGATCCTGGTTGCGTCCTGAGAGTCGCTGCCGATAGTCTGCAAGGCTCCGCGACCTCATCGCTGACGACTTCTCAGGTCGGCAGCACCGCGGGCACGACGGTGACGACGACGAGACTGGAGTGACGATGGACACGACGACCGGCACCACCGCAACGGCTGCCCGGACGCGGTCGACGTCCATCGACACGGCCGCTCCCGGCGTCCCGACACCGCCGTCCGCCTAGGCGCACGACCGGCCCCACCCGCCCCACGGGCGACGTCGTCCCAGCGGCGCCGACGGAACCCGAGGGACTCCGCGCGCTGTCGCGGTGGACCCGAGCGGGCACCCGGCCGACCAGACCACGCAACGCACCCCGGGCCTCCCGTCCGGTCAGACGCAACCTGACCGCACCGGCGCCCGTACGAAGCACGAGGACGCACACGCATGTCCCAGGTACCCCACCGGGAACCGGCGCCGACACCGGCGCGCCCATCCACCGCCCGCGCCATCGCGCGCATCTGGCCCTACGTCAAGCCGTACCGATGGCGGCTGCTCGGCGGGATGCTGGCGGCGCTCGGCGCCTCCGTCGTCGCGCTCGTCATCCCGTACGTGCTGCAGGCGCTCGTCGACGGACCGCTCGCGTCCGGTGACGGCAGCCGCATCTGGCCCGCGGGACTCGGCGTGCTGGCGCTCGGCGTCCTCGAGGCGTTCTTCATCGCCTCCCGTCGGAAGATGGTCATGCGGCCGTCGACCCGGATCGAGGCGAGCATGCGCAACGCGCTGTACGCGAAGCTGCAGGACCTGCCGGTCGCCTTCCACGACCGGTGGGAGTCCGGGCAGCTGCTGTCCCGATCGGTGTCCGACCTGTCACTGATCCGCCGTTGGCTCGCCTTCGGGATCGTGCTCCTGGTCGTCAACGTCGTGACGATCGTCATCGGGTTCGGTGTCCTGTTCACCTTCGGGTGGCAGCTCGGCCTGATCTTCCTGGTCGCCTCGATCCCGGTCTGGGTGAACAGCGTGCTGTTCGAGCGCAAGTACTCGGTCGTCGCCCGACGCAGTCAGGACCAGGTCGGAGACCTCGCGACCAGTGTCGAGCAGTCGGTGCACGGCATCCGCGTGCTCAAGGCGTTCGGCCGCGGTCGGTACAAGCTCGACGAGTTCGCCGAGCAGGCCGAACAGCTGCGCGGCACCGAGATCGAGAAGGCCAAGGCGATCGCGGCGATCTGGTTCTGGCTGCTGCTCGTGCCGGACGTGGCGTTCGCGCTGTGTCTGCTCGCCGGCATCTGGCTCGCCAGCCAGGGGGAGCTGAGTGTCGGCCAGCTGTTCGCGTTCTTCGCGACGGCGACCGTGCTGCGGTTCCCGATCGAGTCGATCGGCTTCTTCCTGTCGATGACGTTCGACACCCGCACCGCCGTGGACCGGTTCTTCGAGGTCATGGACTCCGAGAACACGATCACGGACCCGGAGTCGCCGAAGACGATCGCAGAACCCCACGGGGCACTCGCCTTCAACGCGACGCACTTCCGCTACCAGGACTCCCCGGCGCAGTTCCCCGACCTGGTGAACGGCGTCGAGCTGCAGCTGCGTCCCGGCGAGACCATGGCGCTCGTCGGCCTCACCGGCTCGGGCAAGACGACCCTGCTGGCGCTCGTCCCGCGGCTGTACGACGTGACCGGGGGATCGGTGACGATCGACGGCGTCGACGTCCGCGACCTGTCCCGCGCCGAACTCCGTCGGCACGTCGGCGTCGCGTTCGAGGACGCCACCCTGTTCTCGTCGAGCGTGCGGGACAACGTCCTGCTCGGGCGGCCCGACCTGTCCGGGGACGAAGCCGAGCGGGTCATGCGCGAGGCGCTCGACATCGCGCAGGCGTCCTTCGTGGACGACCTGCCCGAGGGTGTCGACACCCGCGTCGGCGAAGAGGGGCTGTCCCTCTCCGGTGGTCAGCGACAGCGCCTGGCGCTCGCCCGGGCGATCGCGGCGCGTCCGAGCGTGCTCGTCCTCGACGACCCGCTGTCCGCGCTCGACGTGGACACCGAGGCGCGCGTCGAGGCCGGGCTCCGCCGGGTGCTCGCCGAGACGACCTCGCTCATCGTCGCCCACCGTCCGTCCACCGTGACCCTCGCCGACCGCGTGGCACTCATGGAGAACGGGCGCGTCACCGCCGTCGGCACCCACTCGGAGCTGATGGCCACCAACGAGCACTACCGCTTCGTCATCTCGTCGCTCGACGACGACGACGCCGAGGACCGAGAGGAGGAGATGGCATGAGCAACGAGACCGACCACGACCAGCCCCTGACCGTCGACCAGGAACCGACGGGAGGCTCGGTGCCGGTGGCGCAGGTCGGCACCGGCACGCAGGCGGCCGAGGCGGCAGCTCCGGTCACCGCGTCCATCACCGTCCACGGGACACGCGGTGAGGAGCGTGAGGACTTCACGAAGGCCGAGAGCCGTCGGCTGCGCCGTCGGTCGCTGACGCTGCTCAGCTCCCTCGCGGCACCGCTCAAGGCCCGGCTCTGGGGCATCGCGGTCGTCGTGGTGCTCTCCACCGGTGGACAGGTCGCCGGCCCGACGCTCATCGCGTGGGGCATCGACAACGCCCTGCCCGCCGTGCTCGACCGCGACGACTGGATGCCGGCGTTCCTCGTCGTCGGGCTGTACATCACCATCGCGATCGTCGGGGCGGTCCTCACCGCCTGGTACACGGTGCTGGCGGCCCGGATCAGTCAGGCGATCCTGTTCGACCTCCGGAAGCGGGTGTTCCTGCACACGCAGCGGCTGTCGCTGGAGTTCCACGAGACGTACACGTCGGGGCGGATCATCTCCCGGCAGACGAGCGACCTGGACTCCATCCGGGAACTGCTCGACTCCGGGTTGAACCAGCTCATCCAGGGCGTCCTGTACATGGTGTTCACCGCAGTCGCGCTGGTGTTCCTCGACCCGACCTCGGGCCTGGTGCTCGCGATCGCCCTCGTCCCGCTGTGGTTCCTGACCCGGTGGTTCCAGCAGCGCTCGCAGCAGCTGTTCCGCTCCACCCGGACGACCAGCGCCCGTGTGATCGTGCACTTCGTCGAGACGATGACGGGCATCCGCGCGGTGCAGGCGTTCCGCAAGGAGTCCCGCAACGAGACCGAGTACGGCGTCCAGGTCGAGCAGAACCGGCAGGCGAACGCCCGGGTGTTCAACCTGTTCGGGATCTTCGACCCGGGCCTGGTCCTCATCGGCAACGCAACCCTGGCTACCGTCGTCATCGTCGGCGGCTTCCGGGTCGTCGGTGGATCGCTGGAGATCGGCGCGCTGCTCGCGGTCGCCCTGTACGCCAAGCGGTTCTTCGACCCGGCGCAGGAACTCGCGATGTTCTACAACAGCTACCAGTCGGCATCCGCGGCGATGGAGAAGATCTCCGGCGTGCTCGAGGAACGGCCGAGCGTGCCGGACCCGACGAAGCCGACGAAGCTGCCGGACGCCCGGGGTCGGATCGACTTCGACCACGTGGAGTTCGCGTACACGGCCGACCGGGTCGTGCTGCCGGAGTTCGACCTGCACATCCCGTCCGGGCAGACGATCGCCCTGGTCGGGTCCACCGGTGCCGGCAAGTCGACGCTCGCGAAGCTGATGGCCCGGTTCTACGACCCGACCTCGGGCACGGTGACGCTCGACGGCGTGGACCTGCGGGACCTCGACCCGAAGGACATGCGCCGCGCCATCGTGATGGTGACGCAGGAGGCGTACCTGTTCTCGGGGTCCGTCGCGGACAACATCGAGCTCGGCCGACCCGGGGCCTCCCGGGCGGACATCGAGTCGGCGGCGAAGGCCGTCGGCGCACACGAGTTCATCATGGCGCTGCCGGACGGGTACGACACCGACGTCAACAAGCGCGGTGGCCGGGTGTCGGCGGGGCAGCGCCAGCTGCTCTCGTTCGCCCGGGCGTTCCTCGCCGACCCGAAGGTGCTCATCCTCGACGAGGCCACGGCGTCGCTCGACATCCCGTCGGAGCGTCTGGTGCAGGAGGGCCTGGAGACCCTGCTCGCCGACCGCACCGCAGTGATCATCGCGCACCGGTTGTCCACGGTCGCGATCGCCCACCGGGTGCTCGTGATGGAGTACGGCCGCATCGTCGAGGACGGCACGCCCGCCGACCTCATCGCGGGGACCGGACGGTTCGCGCAGCTGCACGCGGCCTGGCGCGACTCGTTGGTCTGACGACCGCTGCGCTCTGCCCCGCACATCGCGCCCCGTTCCGACGGGGCTCGATGTGCGTCCGGGGGCGCGTCCCGTCCGGAGTCCGGCGGGACGGCGTGGTTGGGTGGGGGGATGAGCGACAACGACGTGCAGCCGGGCGGTGTCGCCCTCCGCGATCCCCTCTACGGCGCGCCCTTCGCCGAGGCCGTCCGACGGTTCTGGCGGAAGTACACCGTGTTCACCGGCCGGGCCTCGCGCGCCGAGTTCTGGTGGTGGTGGCTGACCTCGTTCGCGATCGGTCTGGTGCTGCAGCTCGTGCCGCAGGTCTTCACCCCCGATGCACCGCTGCTCGAGAACCCCGTCGGGTCCTACCTGTTCGTGCTGTGGGCGCTGATCACCCTCATCGGCGGGCTGGCACTCGGCGCTCGGCGGCTGCACGACGCGAACCTGTCCGGGTTCTGGCAGTTCCTGCACGTGCTGCCGGGCATCGGGTCGCTCGTGCTGTTCGTGGTGTTCCTGCTGCCGCCGAACGCGAAGGGCACGCGGTTCGACGTCCGGCCCGGGGCCGCGACGACCACTCGGAAGCGCTAGCCGCCGAGGCCGTCGGGCTCGTCGGGCGGACCGTCGTCTGGCCAGCCGTCCCCGGACGGTGACCAGCGCGCCCGCCGCATGTCGAGCCTCCAGGACGCGCCGTCCCGCGACCACCGGAGCGGCGTGCCCTCGACGCGGTACTGCTCCAGTGCGCGCGCCTCGTGGCGGACCGGCGGCAGCCCACCGGAACGGACGACCCGCCACCACGGCAGGTCCGAGCCCTCGTGCGCCATCACCTTGCCGACCGCGCGGGACGCACGCGAGCCGAGCACCGCGGCGACGTCGCCGTACGTCATGACCCGCGCCGGCGGGATGGCACGGACGACCGCGGCGACCTCGGCCCCGAAGTCGACCGGTTCCGGCACTACAGCGTCAGGGCCGCGAAGTGGTCGCCGTACTGCGTCTCACCGACGACGGTGAAGCCGATGGCCTCGAAGAACGCCTCGGGGCTGCCGGTGCCCGGCTCGTAGACGACGGTGAGGCGCTCGAAGCCGCGCTTGCGGGCCTCCTCCGCCAGTCCGTGGACGGCGAAACGACCGACCCCGCGCCCCTGCGCGTTGGCCGCGACGTTGACGCGCCAGATGCAGCTGCGGAGTTCCTCCTGCGCGTTCTCGGCGTCGAAGCTGCCGACGATGAGGC
This sequence comes from Curtobacterium sp. MCPF17_001, assembly GCF_003234615.1. NCBI lineage: Bacteria > Bacillati > Actinomycetota > Actinomycetes > Micrococcales > Microbacteriaceae > Curtobacterium > Curtobacterium sp. MCPF17_001. Next base: position 9,595 of record NZ_QKSL01000011.1, on the reverse strand, counting down.
CGACGACCTCGTCCCCGTCCAGGACGACGCGGGGCCAGGCGGCGCTCGGCTTGACGTCCGACTCGGCCTGCGCGTACGAGGTGGGCTGGACGAACTGCTCCTGCCCCGGCTTCAGGGTCAGGGAGTTGGCCGCGGCGACGGTCGCTGCGGAGAGTTCTTCGAGGCGGAGGTCCGTCATGTCGGTCAGGGTAACGGTGCAGGCGGGTGAGAAGCCAGCGATGGGTCCGGCGGCGGTCACCCCGTGCGCGTCGCACCGCGCATGTCACCGGCGGTATGGTCGCCAGATGGCGGAGCATCGGCGGGGGGCGAACCTGCCGTCGTTGGGCGGGTTCAACCGCACGGTCGTGCTCGACGCCGTCCGCCGCTCCCGGGACGGCCTGAGCCGCGTCGAGCTCGCCGCGCGGACCGGCCTCAGCCCGCAGACCGTCTCGAACGTCACCCGGTTCCTCATCGACGCCGGCATGATCGTCGAGTCCGGAACGGTCGTGTCGGGTCGCGGCAAGCCGCGCACGATCCTCCGACTGGAGGCCCGCAGCCGGTTCGCCGTGGGGGTGCACGTCGATCCCGCGGTCGTCACCTACGTGCTGCTCGACCTGGCGGGTGCGGTCGTCGCCGAGGCCACCACCTCGACCCCCAACGCCGAGGACCCGGACCAGGTGGTCCGGACGATGGCGGCCGCGGTCGACGGGCTGGTCCGCCGGTCCGGGGTCGCACCCGACAGCGTGCTCGGTGTCGGCATCGCCTCGCCGGGGCCGATCGACGCGGCGGCCGGCGTCGTGCTCGACCCGCCGTTCCTGCCCCGGTGGCGGGACGTCGCGCTCCGGGACGCCCTGGGTCACGCCACCGGGTACCCGGTGCTCCTCGAGAAGGACGTCACGGCGGCGGCCGTCGGCGAGATGTTCCTCGAGCGGGGTGCGGCGGCCCGCGACTTCGCCTTCGTGTACTTCGGCACCGGGTTCGGAGTCGGGCTCGTCATCGACCACGAGCCCGTCCGCGGTTCCGGGGCGAACGCGGGCGACGCCGGGCACATCATGGTCGACCAGGGGCCCCTCGCCGGGACCGGCGACGGGGACGGCACGCGCGGCGAGGTCGGGGCGACGGTGATGCCCGACCGCCTGGTGCGGATCGCGGTCGAACGGGGGATCGCCCTGGGCGACGGACTGCTCGCCGCCGGGACGGCTGCTGCCGACGGTGCCGACATCGCGGTCGACCTGGCGGCGGTCGACCGGGCGTGGGACGTACTCGCCACAGCGATCGCGGCGGAGGACCCGGCGGCGCAGGCCCTCGCGGCCGAGATCGGCACCGTGATGGGGCGGGCCGTCGTCGTCATCGTGAACCTGCTCGACCTCGACCGGGTGGTGTTCGGCGGACCGTTCTGGTCGCGGATCAGCAGCGCGGCCCTCCCGGCTGCCACCGCGGCGATCACCGGCTCGCCGATCCTGGTGCCGAAACACCCGGTCACCGTCGTCGAGAGCCGGCGGGGGACCGACGTGGCCGCGGTCGGGGCGGCCTGCCTGGTGCTCGACGCTGCCCTGTCGCCGCGCGCGAGCACGATGCTCATCGCCCACTGAACGGCTGCCGCCCACGCGGCTGCCGCCCACGCGGCTGCGTGCGGAACCGTCCCCCGGGCCGCAGGTCACGAACCGGGCGCACTTTGCACCCATGTCTTGACAACGTTTAAGTCCATACGGTGGACTAACTGCGCAACGCGGGCAACGGAGTCCGCGACCTTCACCCGTGCAAAGGAGCACCGATGAAACGCACCCGCATCATCGCCGGACTCGCAGCCGTGGCAGTCGCCGCAGTGGGTCTCGCAGGCTGCTCGAGCTCGGGGTCCGCCTCGAGTGACACCATCAAGATCGCGTACCAGAAGTACGGTGCCTTCCAGCAGCTCGACGCCCAGATGAAGGTCGTCAAGAAGGAGTACGAGAAGGACAACCCGGGCAAGAAGGTCACGCTCGTCCCGATCCAGGCCCAGGGCAACGACTACTACACGAAGCTCGCGCTGATGAACAAGGCGCCCGCCACCGCGCCGGACGTCATGTACGAGGACACGTTCCTCGTCAAGGCCGACGCCGAGGCGGGCTACCTGCTGCCACTCGACGAGTACACGGACAAGTGGGACGAGTGGGACCAGTTCTTCGACAACGCCAAGCAGGCCGGGCAGGGTGACGACGGCAAGGTCTACGGCGTCCCGATGGGCACCGACACCCGAGCCCTCTGGTACAACAAGGACGTCTTCAAGGAGGTCGGTCTGCCCGTTCCGTGGCAGCCGAAGACCTGGGACGACGTGCTCGCCGCCGCGAAGACCATCAAGGACGAGAAGCCCGACCTCATCCCCTTCAACATCTACTCGGGCAAGGCGCAGGGCGAAGCGTCGACCATGCAGGGCTTCGAGATGCTCCTGTACGGCGCGGACGGCCCCGGCAACACGCTGTACAAGGACAAGAAGTGGGTCACCAACTCGAAGCAGTTCCAGGACTCGCTGCAGTTCGTGAAGGACGTCTACCAGGGCGATCTCGGCCCGACACCGCAGCAGGCGCTCGACACCAACGTGGGCACGACCATCGCGCAGACGTGGTTGCCCGAGGGCAAGCTCGCGATCGACCTCGACGGCTCGTGGCAGTCCGGCACCTGGCTGAAGTCCGGCACCGCCCCGTGGGCCGAGTGGAACGACGTGATGGGCCAGGCGGCCATGCCGACCCAGAACGGCCAGGAGCCCGGCTACAACAGCATGTCCGGTGGCTGGACCCTGGCGGTCGGCGCCAAGACGAAGAACCCGCAGGCGGCGTTCGATTTCATCACCACCTTCCTCAGCAAGGACGGTTCCCTGAAGTACGACTCCGAGAACAGCCAGATCGCCGTCCGCAAGGACGTCGCCGAGGACCCGGAGTACACCGGCGCCAACCCGACGTTCAAGTTCTTCTCAGGCCTCGTGGAGCACACCAACTTCCGCCCCGCCACGAGTGACTACTCGCAGATCTCGAACGCCATCCAGGTCGCCATGGAGTCGGTGATGACCGGACAGCAGTCGCCGAAGGAAGCGGCGGCCGCTTACGACGACGCCGTCGTCGGCGTGGTCGGCAAGGAGAACACGGTCTCGGCGCGCTGACCGGACCGGGCCCTGACCCGACCGTCGTCGGACGGGAGGAGCGGTGCCAGCCCGCACCGCTCCTCCCGTCCGTCCCCACTCATCACCGTGAGCTGTCCTGGAAGGCACCCAGCATGACCAGTACTCCCCTCGCGCCGGTGGTCCCGGCGCCCGGTGCGCCGAGACGCACCGACCCTCCCGTCCCGCGGAAGCGCAAGCCGCTCCGCAACGTCGGTCGGGCCGTCCCGCTCCTGCCGGCGCTCGTCCTGCTCGTGATCTTCCTGCTCGGCCCCGTCATCTCGTCGTTCTACGGGTCGTTCACGAACTCCGCCCTGACCGGCGCCGGCGCTGCCGACCAGCAGTTCGTCGGCATGCGGAACTACATCGAGCTGTTCCAGGACAAGGACTTCCCGAAGTCCGTCATCCTGACCGTGGTGTTCCTGCTCGCCTCGGCGGTCGTGGGACAGAACGTGCTCGGACTCGGTCTGGCGCTCCTCATGCGGTCGGCGAACAAGGTCGTCCGCTCGATCGTCGGCACCTTCGTCGTCGCGGCGTGGGTCCTGCCCGAGATCGTGGCGTCCTTCGCGGCGTACGCGTTCTTCAACGACGAGGGCACGCTCAACTCGTTCCTGGCGGTCTTCGGGATCACCGGTTCGAACTGGCTCTACACGTACCCGATGGTCGCGGTCATCCTGGCGAACATCTGGCGCGGCACCGCGTTCTCGATGCTCGTCTACTCCGCCGCCGTGCAGGAGGTCCCCGAGGAGATCACCGAGTCCGCCGAGGTGGACGGCGCCACCGGGTGGCAGCGACTCGTGTACATCACGCTGCCGGTGATCCGCCGGAGCATCTCCACGAACCTCATGCTGACGACGCTGCAGACGCTGTCGGTCTTCACCCTCATCTTCGTGATGACCGGTGGCGGGCCGGGCACCAACTCCTCGACGCTGCCGATCCTGGCGTACCAGGAGGCGTTCAAGTTCTCGCAGCTCGGCTTCGGGACCGCGATCGCGACCATCCTGCTCGTGGTGGGGGCGGTCTTCTCGATCATCTACATCAGAGCGCTCAAGCCGGAGGTGGACTGATGGCCATCACAGCCCCGTCCCTCGACCAGACCACGACCCGTTCGATCACCGCGCCGGGGTCCCTGCACATGACCTCGCCCCGAGGCCGGACGATGCGGTGGGTGTCGAACGTCGTGCTGCTCGTCATCGCGGTCTGCTTCGCGGTGCCGCTCCTGTGGCTCGTGTTCGCCTCGCTCGACGCGCAGGCGTCGCTGTCGGTGAAGCTGCCGTCGCAGTTCACGCTGGACAACTTCACGACGGTGCTCACCCCGGAGCTGTCGTTCATCCCGCTCGGCAACAGCCTGCTGCTCTCCGGCGGGACGGCGGTCGTCACGGTCGTCGTCGCGATCCTCGCCGCGTACCCGCTGTCCCGGTACAAGATGCGCGTCAACAAGCCGTTCCTGTACAGCATCCTGTTCGGCACCGGCCTGCCGATCACCGCGATGATGGTGCCCGTCTACGCGCTGTTCGTGTCGCTCAACCTCATCGACAACATCTACGGCTGCATCTTCTTCCTCGCCGCGACCAGCCTGCCGATGGCGATCTGGATGGCGAAGAACTTCATGGACGCGGTCCCGATCTCGCTCGAGGAAGCGGCCTGGACCGACGGGGCGTCGATGTTCACGACGCTGTGGCGGATCGTCATCCCGCTGATGCGACCGGGCATCGCCGTGGTGTTCATCTTCGTGTTCATCCAGGCGTGGGGGAACTTCTTCGTCCCCTTCGTCCTGCTGCTCTCGCCCGACAAGGTGCCCGCCGCGGTGAGCATCTTCAACTTCTTCGGGCAGAACGGGGCGGTGGCCTACGGGCAGCTCGCCGCGTTCTCGATCGTCTACTCCGTGCCCGTCATCGCGCTCTACGTGCTCGTGTCCCGAGGCCTCGGCGGCGGCAACGCCCTCGCCGGCGGCATCAAGGGCTGACCGAACTCCACCGCTGGGAAGGAACCCATCTCCATGCACCAGGACGAACCCCTCGTCGAGGCCCGGATCGCACGACTCGTGCGGGACCGCGTCGACCCGAACGTCCACCGCCGGGCATCGCCGGTCACGATCGAGGCGTGGCAGGTCCCGGACGAACCCGTGCCCTTCGCCGAGGCCGTGACCCAGCACTACGAACCGTTCACCGTCGGCTCCCCGTGGGGCGGTCGGCCCTGGGGCACCACCTGGTTCCGTGTGACCGGCACCGTCCCGGCCGACTTCGGCACCGCCGAGGGCACCACTGCCGAGCTGCACGTCGACCTCGGGTTCACCAAGCGCCAGGCCGGGTTCCAGGCCGAGGGGCTCGCCTGGCGTGCGGACGGCTCCACGATCAAGGCCATCGAGCCGCGCAACGACAGCGTCCCGCTGCAGGTCGCCCCGGGCGAGTCGTTCGAGCTGTACATCGAGGCCGGCGCCAACCCCGACATCGGCGGGGACTCGTTCCAGGGCGCCACCCCGCTCGGCTCGAAGCACACCGCGGGCGACGCCCCGATCTACCGGCTCCGCGCGCTCGAGGTCGTCGAACGGGACGACACCGTGTGGGAGTTGCAGCAGGACCTGTGGGTGCTCCGCGGGCTGATGGCGGAACTGCCGACCGACGGCACCCGCGGTGCCGACGTCCTCCGGGTGCTCGAACGGGCCGCGGACGCGCTCGACCCCGACGACGTCGCCGGGACCGCCGCCGACGCCCGTGCCGTCCTGGCCGGGGCGCTCGCCGTACCCGCCAGCGGCTCGGCGCACCGCGCGATCGCCGTCGGACACGCCCACATCGACTCCGCCTGGCTCTGGCCGGTACGCGAGACCAAGCGCAAGTGCGCCCGGACCTTCTCGAACGTGCTCGACCTGATGGACCGTGATCCCGACTTCACCTTCGCGTGCTCGTCGGCGCAGCAGTACGCGTGGTTGCGCGACGAGTACCCCGAGGTCTTCGCGCGCATCAAGCAGCGCGTCGCCGAGGGCAGGTGGATCCCGGTCGGCGGCATGTGGGTCGAGTCCGACACGAACCTGCCCGGCGGCGAAGCCCTGGCCCGCCAGTTCGTCGCCGGCAAGCGGTTCTTCCTCGAGGAGTTCGGCGTGGACACCCCCGAGGCATGGCTCCCCGACTCGTTCGGCTACACGGGCGCGCTGCCGCAGATCGTCCGGGCCGCCGGATCGAAGTGGTTCGTCACGCAGAAGCCGTCGTGGAACGAGACGAACGTCATCCCGCACACCTCGTTCCTCTGGGAGGGCATCGACGGCTCCCGCGTCCTCACCCACCTGCCGCCGGCGGACACGTACAACTCGGACGTCTCGCCCGCCGACCTGCACCGTGGGGAGCGGAACAACAAGGAGCGCGGCGTCGCGAACACCTCGATGCTGCTCTACGGCTTCGGCGACGGCGGCGGCGGTCCCACCCGCGAGATGGTCGCCGCCGCACGCCGGCAGCACGACCTGGACGGCTCACCCCGGGTCGAACTCGGGACACCGGCACAGGTGTTCGAGGAGCTCGAGCGCGCCCTGCCCACCCCCGGTGTGTGGTCCGGCGAGATGTACCTGGAGTTCCACCGCGGCACCTACACGTCACAGATCCGCACCAAGCAGGGCAACCGCCGCTCCGAGCACCTGCTCCGCGAGGCCGAACTCTGGGCGACGACGGCCGCGGTGCGCCTCGGTCGGGAGTACCCGTACGACGCGCTCGAGTCGGCCTGGCACACCGTGCTCCTGCAGCAGTTCCACGACATCCTGCCCGGCTCGTCGATCGCCTGGGTCTACGAGAACGCCGAGGCCGAGTACGCCCGCGTCGCCGCGGTGCTCGAGGAGCTGATCGGCACCGCGACCACGGCCCTCGCCACCGGTGGTGCGGGTCCGGACAGCGGCGCGGACCGGCCGGGAGGCCCACCCTCCGCCGCCTCGCACGTCCGGTTCAACGCGTCCCCGGTCCCCGCCGACGGGGTCCGCGCGCTGGGAGCCGAGCCGGTCGACGCGGCGCGCGCCGTGCCTCCCGTCCGCGACGGCGACCGCTTCGTCTTCGACACCGGCGTCGTCGTCGCCACCGTCGACGCCGACGGACACGTCGTCTCGCTCGTCGACCGCGGCACCGGCCGCGACGCCGTCGCGCCGGGGGAGGCCGCCGCCGAGTACACCGTGTTCCGCGACACCCCGAACCAGTGGGAGGCGTGGGACATCGACCGCGCCTACCAGCGGCACGGGTCGGTGCTCGCCGCGACGAGCGTGACGGTCGAGGGGGACGCGCTCGTCGTGGTCCGCCCGTTCGGCCGCTCCACCGTCACCACCCGCTACACGGCGACCGAGGGGCAGCCGGAGCTCGTCGTCGAGACGGGGGCCGACTGGCACGAGCAGCAGAAGCTCCTCAAGCTGTCGTTCCCGCTCGACCTCAAGGCCGACCAGGCCTCGAGTGAGATCCAGTTCGGGCACATCGACCGGCCGACGCACCAGAACACGTCGTGGGACTTCGCCCGGTTCGAGACGAGCGCCCACCGCTGGGTGCACGTCGCCGAGCCGGGGTTCGGCGTCGCGATCGCGAACGACTCCACCTACGGGCACGACGTCACACGGCGGACCCGTGCAGACGGTGGCACCACGACGCAGGTCCGCGAGTCGCTGGTGCGCGGGCCGAAGTTCCCCGACCCCGAGGCCGACCAGGGCCACCACGTGTTCCGGACCGTGCTGCGGGTCGGCGCCTCGGTGCTCGACGCGGCCGACTCCGGGTACCGGCTCAACCTGCCGGTCCGTGCCGTGCCGGGCGACCGTGTCGTGGAGCCGCTCGTCACGGTGTCGTCGCCGCAGGTGTTCGTCGAGGCCGTGAAGCTCGCCGAGGACCGCTCGGGCGACGTCGTCGTGCGCCTGTACGAAGCACTCGGCGGCCGGGCGACCGACGTCGGCGTCGACTTCGGCTTCGACGTCGCCGGGGTGACCCGGGTCGACCTGCTGGAACGACCGCTCGACGACGGAACCGGAACCCCCGTGCAGTGGGACGACGGGACGCCCGTGGTCCTGACCATGCGGCCCTTCGAGCTCGTCACCCTGCGGGTCCGGCGGGCGTAGACGTCGGGCCGACGCGAGACCGCGGCGTCGGGCGAGGCTCTGGGTGCACTCGTCCGGCGCCGCTCGTGCGGGGGTACGGCGGCCCGTCGCCACGCCCACCCCACTACTGGGGGTGCGGACGCGCCTGGGATCGCCTTCCAGACTGCTCAGGCTGGGAGTCCGGCGGGTAGACAGAGCGTTTTCAGGCGATCGCCCCTGATCAGAGCGCCTGGAGTGCATACTGCGACGACGGAGATCATGCGCCCGTCGTCGACGATCGCACTGTGCCTCTCCCTCTCAGTCAGGTGCCTCCCATGGCGACGTCCCCGTTCCTCCGCAGAGTCCTGACGGGTGGTGCCGCGCTCGGCCTCGCAGCGTCCCTCGTCCTCATGGCGTCGTCCGGTGCCTCCGCCGCGACCGAGATCGACGGGCCCGTCAAGCTCGGGACCGCTGCGACCTACGGGGTGCTCGCCAGCCAGGCCATCACCAACACCGGACCGACCGTCGTCAACGGCGACCTCGGCGGACCCCCCAGCTCCAAGATCAGCGGGTTCGGTGGACTGCCGAACGGCCTGGTCACGGGCACCGTCCGCACCCCGACCGAAGCCGCGCTCGCGCAGCAGGACGCCCGGAACGCCTTCAACGTCGCGGCCTCCCTCACGCCGAGCGGCGTCGACGTCAGCGACCTCGACAACGTCGGGACGCTCGTGCCGGGCGTCTACTCCGGTGGCGCGCTCAACCTGTCGGACAACAACACGCTCACGCTGAACGGCAACGCCCAGTCGACCTGGGTGTTCCAGGCAGCCTCGTCGTTGGTCGTCGGGACGAACTCGCGGATCCTCATCACCGGTGGGGCGAGCTCGTGCAACGTGTTCTGGCAGGTCGGCAGCTCGGCCACCATCCAGACCAGCTCGCAGTTCCAGGGCACCGTCCTCGCGAGGACGTCCGTGACCGCGGTCACCGGCGCGACCGTCCAGGGCCGCCTGATCGCGCTCGACGCCGCCGTGACGCTCGACACGAACACGATCACCCCGGCGCAGAGCTGCCCGCCGCCCACGACGCCCACCCCGACCGTGGCACCCTCGATCACCTCCGGCACGCCGACGGCCGCGACCACCGGCCGGCCCTACAGCTACACCGTGACCGCCACCGGGACGCCGACGCCGACCTTCACCGCGACGGGGCTGCCCGCCGGTCTGACGATCGACAGCACCACCGGGGTCATCTCGGGCACCCCGACCGCCACGGGTTCCTCGACCGTGACGATCACCGCCTCGAACGGCACCGGACCGGCCGACACCCAGGTCGTCACGGTCCGCGTCGTGGCGCCGACGCCACGTGGCCGCCCTCGTCCTCGGCGAGGGGCTGCACGCCCGACTCGGGCAGGGCGACGGCGACGTGTGGTGCGACGCTGCCCGCGACGGCGAGCGTCAGGCGTC